>CAJCBL010000123.1 GCA_903960515.1 uncultured Verrucomicrobiota bacterium | reverse complement strand
GGGTAAACTGGTGCAACCTCAAGGCCGCAAGACCCTGCGCCTGGCCGTGCCGGAGCGAGAACGAGATTGGTGGCAAGGCATTTGGGAGAAATTGCACTGCCCTTACCCCAACTGCAATGCAGTGGAAAACCGCCCCAGTTTCTCCTGAGAATTCCCGCCAAAAAGCCCCCGAAAATTCCAGTTCTACTGCATGGTTACGGCTTAGCGGCACCGCTTCGGTTCCTCGCCCCCTACAACAAGACCACCGCAGGCGAAGCGCTTCCGCCCCGCCCAACTACGAAGCCGCTTCCGCTCCGCCCGAGCGCGAGAACTGCGTGGCGCAACCGCTTCCGCCCCGCCCTACCACGGAACCACTGTGTGGGCGTGTACCCATTCGTGCACTGCCGGCACCCCGCGCACGGTCGTGAGCGCCCCCATAAGCACCAGCGCCACACCCGCGAGCCGCAGCAGCCAGCGCCGATGCGTCTGCAACAGTTTCATACCAAAGAGGGCCACGAGCAGCAGCCCTGGCAGCGTAGCCGCACCGAAAAGCGCCGCCCCCGCGGCCGCGCCGATCACAGAGCCGAAGCCCGCGGCGTACACCAGCGCCATCAGCGACAGTCCGCAGGGCAGAAAGCCATTGAGCCAACCGATGAGCACACTGCGCCACCACGTGGGCGCACGCAGCACCGCCCCCACCGCACCGCACCAGCGGCTGCCGTCCAGCCGGCGCAGCGCCCCGGGCGAGAGCCGCAACTCCAGCGCGTAAGCCAGCCCGAGCGCGATCATCGCCAGCCCCACGGCGGCACTCATCGCATTCTGCAACCACGGCAGCGTGCCCTGCCCCGCCAGCCAGCCGCCGGCCAAATTGAACAACACCGCCAGGAATACGTAGGTGAGCGTCTTGCCCACTTGGTAGGCGAGGCTTCGCGACACCACTCCGGCCACACCGCCGCCGCCAGCCGAAGCCGCCAGAGCGAACGGTCCGCACATACCTACGCAATGCCCGGTGCCCAACAGGCCCAGCAGCAGCAGCGCGAGATGGTCGCTGACGGTCATCCCCTCCATCGTCGCGAGCCCGCCGCCCCCCGCAAATAGGAAGTAGCCGAAACCGCTTGGCCGACCGTTCCACAATCACTTCACCTCCGTGGCGGCCCATCGAGTGTGCCATGAACTAGGATGCGGGCCTGGCGTGGCCGGGCAACTCCGGGAAGTCGAGGGCGGGTATGGGCCGCAGTGCTCAATACACGGAATAATCGCGGGCGCGCAGCCCTCACGGCCGCAGTCTACGGGCGCCGGCGGTGCCCAGGTGACGGCGACCGGAGGGCTGATACCGGAGGGCTACCCACTACTCACAACTTCTTTTCGAGTTCTGCTTACATCATCGCTCTGCGTTGGCGAAGCGCCGCAACGGCACCAGTCCACCGATGGAGGGGTATTCAGCGCGTTGGTGGCGCAGAACCGGTTGCTCACGCCGCAGCCAGAGCGTCATTCCCCGGGGCCTGTTTGCGGGTCCGCCCCGGGCGAGTGCAGCGTACCAACGCCGGGAAGACGAACTGCGCACACGGGACGGGTATCCAGCCGGCAAGGTGTCGAAGTTGCGGTTGGGTCGAAACGCTCAACCCGGCGATGGTGATCCTTCGGGTCAATCGCGCCCCAGCCCCATCCAACCGTTGCCACGCCCGGGCCTAGCCGGCTCAATCCGATGCGTCGATGCCCGCCCCACGCCCCAACATCCTCTGGATCGTCACCACCCAATGGCGCGGCCAGTCGTGCGGTTTCGCCGGCGATGCCAACGCCCGCACGCCCCGCCTCGACGCCTTCGCCAAGCGCGCGGTCGTATTCGACCAGGCCTTCTCCAACCACCCCTTCGGCCCCTTCGCCCGAGCCCTCCTGCTCTCCGGCCGCCTGTCCCCGGCCAACGGAGTGCGCGACTACTGGGATCCCCTCCCCCGCGACACCCTCACGGTTGCCCACCATCTCGGAGCCGCTGGCTACCGCACCGGCTTCTTTGGCAAGTGGCACCTGGCCCCCCGCGATCCGCTCGCCCCGGTGGTAGGCGAAGCCCACGCCCGCACTCTAGTGCCGCCGCAAGACCGTGGCGGTTTCGAGTTCTGGGAGGGCTTCGAGGGCGGCTTCCTGCTCAACGACCCATTCCTCCACGGCACCACCCTGCCCGTACCGACGTGTTTCCCCGGTTACCAGTCCGACGTCGTCTGCGCCCGCGCCGCCCAGTGGCTGCAGGCTCAGGGCGCAGGCCGCCCCGGCGCCGATGCCAAGGCCGGGGCCGATGACTCAGCCCACCCGCGCCCGAGCGACGCCGGACCGTCCGAGCTCCGCGCCTACGCTGAGTCGGGCTGTGCCCCCGCCACCGGCACCAACGCCGAACCGTCCACCGCCCACAGTCCACGGTCCACCGCCACCGCCGAACCGCCCACAGTCCACCGCCCACAGTCCACCGCCCACCGTCCGTGGTTTGCGATTGTCAGCCTTGAGGCGCCGCATCCGCCCTATGGAGCCGCTACGCCGCCCCACATCCCGCTGCGCGATCCGGCCGCCCTCGCGCTTGCACCCAATGTACCTCTCGGCGGCACCGTCGAGGCCACCGCCCGCCGCGAACTTGCCGGCTACCACCGCCACATCGAGGCGACGGACCAGGCCATCGGCCGCCTGCTTGAGCAGATCGATCTCGCGACCACCGCGGTATTCATCACCTCAGCCCACGGAGACATGCACGGCGCGCACGGCCTCTTCCGCAAAGGCTGGCCCTACGAGGAAGCGATCCGGGTGCCGCTGCTGGCCTGCTGGCCGGGTGGCGCACCGCAGCGCATCCACACCCCGGTTTCACTCGCCGACCTGCCAGCCACCGCCCTAGCCCTGGCCGGTACGGCAATCCCCGCCCAGTGGCCCGGCGCCGATCTTCGGCTGATCGCGCCCGATGCCGAGCGCGAGGTCTCGCTCAGCATGCCCTCGGTGGCGCCCTTTCCCCAGCAGTGCCCGCAGACTTGGACGGCAGTGCGCACCCGCGACGAGATCCGCGTAGCCGGGCCCGACTGCCTCCCGTGGCTCCGTTTCGACGTGCGCCAGGACCCCTGGCAGCAGCGCAACCTCGCTCCCACTGCGGATGCAACCGGCGCGCCCCCACCCCATTGCCCCCCCGCGATGTGATTGCTCTCCCGCGGTATGATCTAAACGGATGAGCCTCCCTCAAAAGTATCGCCGACCCGATGAGTCCGCGGCCGCGAACTTAACCGGTCGGCGGAAATAGAGAGTCATTTGCCCTCCGAGATAAGGCGTAACCATTTGTAGGAGCGTGCTTGCACGCGAATCAGAGCGCAGATCGCGTGCAAGCACGCTCCTGCTACGGCAGACACCGGAGTTCGGGCACTGTCCGAGCGCAAAGCGGTACGATTGCATGGTTACGGATAAGGTGCTCCCCCCGGACCCTGCGACCGCTCACGTCCGCGCCCGCGAACTTAAGCGGCAGGGCAAAATCCTCTTTGCCTCCGCCCCGGCTTCCGCGAGCGTGGCGACCCCCTCATGGACTTCCTCCTCGACGACGACGCTCCTCCTCCCGCGCAATCCAGCCCGGACTTCCCGGCAATCGACTTCCGCGCCGAGCTCAACGACGAGCAATACGCCGCAGTTACCGCCGCTCCAGGACCAGTGCTCGTGCTCGCCGGCGCCGGCTCGGGCAAAACCCGCACCCTCACCTACCGCGTCGCCTGGCTGCTGTCCCAGGGCGTTTCCCCCTCCGAAATCCTGCTGGTCACCTTCACCAACAAGGCCGCCAAGGAGATGCTGCATCGAGTCGAGGACCTCACCGGCGTGCAGTCGCACCGCTTCTGGGGCGGCACCTTCCACCACCTCGGCAACAAGATCCTGCGGGCCAATGCCGACGTCCTGGGCCTCGACCGCTCCTTCACCATCCTCGACGCCGACGAATCCGAGCACTTCCTACGCGACACCATGGACGAGCTCGACCGGGGCTTCTTCAAGGTGAAAGAGCACCCGCGCCCCGGCGTGCTCTTCTCGATGATCAGCATGGCCCGCAACACCTGCGCGCCCCTCTCCGAGACCGTGCGCCGCTTCTACCCGCAGCACGAATACCTCATCGACCGCATCGCCGGCGCCCCCGCCGCCTACCGGGCCCGCAAGCTCAAACAACAGGTCACCGACTACGACGACCTCCTCGAGTTCTGGCTGGAAATCCTCCAGAAGGCCCCCCACGTAGCCGACTACTACCGACGCCGCTTCCGCCACTCCCTCGTGGACGAGTACCAGGATACCAACACCATCCAGTCGCAGATCGTCGACCTGATGAGCGGCAACCACCAGATCATGGCCGTGGGCGATGACGCGCAGAGCATCTACTCCTGGCGCGGAGCCAACGTGGAAAACATCCTCACCTTCCCCGACCGCCACCCCGACACTGTTATCCACCGCATCGAGACCAACTACCGCTCCTCGCCCGAGATCCTCGCGCTGGCCAACGGTGTGCTCCTCGCCCAGCCCCTCGGCCGCCGCTTCGACAAGGAGCTGCGCGCCGCCCGCAAGTCCCACATCAAACCGATGCTGGTGCCCGCGATGGACTCGCGCGAGCAGGCCTCGTTCATCGTCCAGCGCCTGCGCGGCCTCCACGATGCCGGATACCGCCTCAACGACGTAGCCGTGCTCTATCGCGCCCACTTCCAGGCCCTCGATCTCCAACTCGAGCTCACCCGGCTCAACGTCCCCTACCAGATCACCAGCGGCGTGCGCTTCTTCGAGCAGGCGCATATCCGCGACTTCGTTGCGCTGCTGCGCTTTGTCTACAACCCGGCCGACTCGATGGCGTTCCAGCGCTTCTCCGTGCTGTTGCCAAAAGTCGGCGACAAGGGCGCCCAGAAGATCCACTCCCTCGCCACCGAGGCCGCCAAGCAGCGCAATGTGAGCGTGGTCGAGGCGCTCGGCCATCCCGACATCGTCGCCAAGGTCGCCAAGGACGCCAAAGAGGACTGGCCCAAGCTCGTCCTGTCGCTCCAGGACATGGCCGAGATGATGCACAAAAAGAAGCCCTGCGACGTAGTCGAGGTTGGCCTAGCGGGCTGGTACGACGACTACCTCAAGGGAGCCTTTTCCAACTACTCCTCCCGGCAGGACGACCTCAAGAGCCTCATCAGCTTTGCCGGGCGCTTCGACGACATGCAGGAGCTGCTCGCGCAGATCGTGCTGCTCACCTCCGAGACGGCCGACCGCAAGGTCGATCCGGAGGAGGACATGCTGCGCCTCACCACCGTGCACCAGGCCAAGGGCCTCGAATACGGCGTAGTCTTCCTCATCGGACTGGCCGACGGCATGTTCCCCCTGCGCCGCGCCATCGAGAGCGGTGACCTGGAGGAGGAGCGCCGCCTGTTTTACGTCGCCGTCACGCGGGCCAAGGACGAGCTCTATCTGTGCTATCCGCGCATGTCCTCGGGCAAGGGCGGGCCGGTCACCTCGCTGGAGCCCAGCCAGTTCATCGCCGAGCTCGACGACTCGCTCTACGACGAGGTCCGCATCCGCCGCAGTTGGGAACGCACCTGGTAGCGCCGCCCGGGCGCTCCTCCGCTCTACCTGGAGTAGAGCCCCGGGATAGAACCGTTCGCCTCGTCTTCGAACCGTGCAGGCGGTTTTCCCGCGCACGGCTCACGGCTCCCCGAGTGCCATTCATCGGATTGGTTTCGGCGAATGGTCTGGCCTTTGCTTTCCGCCAGAGCGCCCGTTGCAGCTTGCGAACCTTTAGCGAGGTTCGTCACCCGAGTTCATCACCCTGGCCATCGTTCTTGGTTTGAGGTCCTCTGCTGCGCCGGTGCGCGTTGGCACAAGTGCCCTCCCTTCGCTCCGCCCCGAGCTATGCTGTCCCAGCCCTCTACACTACTATGGAGACCGGTCACAGAGGGCAAAGAGGCGAAGGAGTCCACAGAGCGCAGGAGGAGAGGTTGAAGTTGAAGGTTTAAGTTAAGGTGGAAGGCGGAGAACCCGGACCGCCACTTATCAAGTGGCTTTCAGGCTGTCGCGACGCCAATCGGGTCGCACACGCAGAGATCACAAAGAACGGAAGCTCCGCTACCGGCTACTCGCTCCCCGCTTCTCGCCCCTTTCCGACAACCGCAAGGAACGCATAGAACACAAAGACCAATCCGAATTTCACCACAGAGGACACGGAGAGCACAGAGGGAAGAAAGGGCTGAAGGCTGAAAGCTGAAGGCGGAAACTGTTTACCGCAAGGAACGCATAGAACACAAAGAACGTAGCGATCGGGTATAGTCGATGCCCCGCCTATTCTCGGTACTCGCTACTTCCGCACATAGGTAGGTCCAGTCTTCGACTGGATCATCCGACAATTTACCGCAAAGAACGCAGGCCCCGTAATAG
>CAJCBL010000122.1 GCA_903960515.1 uncultured Verrucomicrobiota bacterium | reverse complement strand
GAAACCTTGATACGCCCCAGCCTCATAGCGCCCCGAATCTAGTCGCATAGGTGCCTATGTCCAAAATTTCCGACCTGTCCCTTCTGCGCGGACCGACTCCACCGATGGCACGCATCGGCTCTATCGAACAACGCCCGCTGCCCATCGCCTCTCAGATTTCCGACCTGTCCCTTCTGCGCGGCAGTCACTGGAGTTCCCTACCGCACAGGTTTGGCGAAATCTGCGACCCGAGAAATCGGATCCACCTCACCCTCCATCGCGCAGTATTCGAATGATTGGCGAGGCTCCGCCCCGAGGCGTTGGGGACCTCGGCACCCCGCTCGATACGCCCGATCCGGCTGTCCGGTCAAGGAAGGGTACTGGCCCGGGCCAAGGGATGATCCCAATCGGCGAGCTACCCAAATGGACTTTGCCGCAGGGCGCGCAAAACGGTGAGCCCGCCCCAATCGGTGACGGGCAGGAGCGGGCGAGGGGCGCTGCGTTGCCGCGCGCCGTAGCGGCGCCGATACGCCGCCAGATGCATAGCCACAAAAGCCTGCGAACCGAGCACGGCCGAGTCGGTGAAATAGCGTACCCGGCAGCGCAGCACCGTAGAGAGAGGCAGTTGCCCCTTTTGCCGCAACACCTTCTGGAAGGTGGCCGGGGCGATGGTGGAGCCGGCGAGGCGCGGGGCCGAACCGGTGCCAAACAGCCCGATACGATGCGCGGCGTGGGCTTGTTGCCACTTCCCGCCATGCACCTGGCAGAGGCCGACGCGGGCGACGGCATTGCCGGCGACAGCCTCGCCGTAGCCGCAGAATCGGTAGTCCTTGGGGTCGGCGACCAGGCCGGCGCGCACGGGGTTGAGGTCGATGTAGAAGGCCATGGTGCGCAGCGCGTTGCCGGAGCACTCCACCAGCACGGACTTGAAGCGTTCGGCAAAGAGCGTGCCGTAGCGTCGGTGGTCCTTGTTGAACCAGATGGCGAAACGCTGCTTCAAAAGCTTCATGAAATTGGAGACATCGCCCATGAGCGCCAACTGGCGCCGTTTCCAGTCCTCGCCCTCAGGCCCGCCGGCCACCAACTGCGCCTCAATGACCTCGATGCGCGCCTGCTGGTACTTGGTCGGTTTGGGGTGGAGCAGCCGGTAGCGGCGCAGCAGTTCGGTATCCGAAGGCGTGGTCTTCTGCGGCACGCGCACCAGGATGTGGAAGTGGTTGCTGAGGATGGCGTACGTGAGGATTTCGACCCCGCAAAACTCCGCCACCAGCCAAAGCTGGCGTCGCAGGATTTCCTTGGCCGGGTCGTCGATGAGGCGCTCTCCCGCCACCACCCGTGTCATGCAGTGATAGGCAGCCGGTCCCTCCTCAGGTGAAACCTTGATACGCCCCAGCCTCATAGCGCCCCGAATCTAGTCGCATAGGTGCCTATGTCCAAAATTTCCGACCTGTCCCTTCTGCGCGGACTTGGCTACGCGATCCACGTTCACGGTCCGGACACAAGGGCAGGCTCTACCGCAAACCCACCGCCGTACACCTCCACCGACTCCACCGATGGCACGCATCGGCTCTATCGAACAACGCCCGCTGCCCATCGCCTCTCAGATTTCCGACCTGTCCCTTCTGCGCGGACCCGGTCCCAGACTGGCTCGAATCGCCCGCTTGGCTACGCGATCCGAGTTCACGGTCCGGACACAGGGGCGGGCGCTACCGCAAACCCACCGCCCTATCCCTCCATCGACTCCACCGATGCAGCGCATCGGTTTTATCGAATAACGCCCGCCGCCCTTTGCCGGTACACTCTGCGCACTCGAACAGCCACACACATGAAACACAGCTCGTCCACCCAACCCGACGCCCGACTACAAAACACCGCGATTGCCACTCCTCTGTCCCCACTCCGCAATCCGCTTTTCCAACACCGAAACCGGCCCCCACTCCCCGCCCGCCGGCTACTCATAGCGGCATTGCTGATCGCGCTGCCACCACTGCTCGTGCTGCTCCACTCCCCCTTCGGCCAAAACCTCGACTACCACAACTTCGCCGACCAACGCGGCTGGCTCGGCCTGCCCCACGCCCTCGACGTACTCTCCAACCTGCCCTTCCTCCTCGCCGGCCTGTTTGGTATCCGCGAAGTCCTACGCCGCGCCGCCGAACCGATGCGCGCGGCCTGGCTTGTGTTCTTCGCCGGGGTGGCGCTGGTAGCCTTCGGGTCCGGTTGGTATCATCGCGCACCCGACAACGCCTCCCTTGTCTGGGACCGCCTGCCGATGACCGTCGCCTTCACCGCTCTCTTTGCCGCTGTGCTCGGTGAGACAACCTCGGCCCGCCTGGGCCGGCAGGCGCTCCTGCCCGCGCTGCTGCTTGGCGTGCTCAGCGTATTCTGGTGGCAACGCCACGACGACCTGCGCCCCTACTTCGCCGTGCAAGCGCTCGCACTCGCCGGCGTACCGGCACTGCTCGCGCTGTTCCCGAAACACGGTGACGGCCGCAATTGGCTCGTGGCCGGGCTGGGGTGCTACGGCCTGGCCTTCGCCGCCGAGCACTCGGACGCCGCTTTCTTCGCCTTCACCGGCGGGCTGGTGAGCGGCCATTCCCTCAAACACCTCTTCGCCGCCCTCGCCTGCGGCGCCGTCGCGGCAATGCTGCGCACACGCCGAGTTGCAGCCGTCACCGAGATCGCCTGAACTCGTCCCCGTATTCGCTGTGCCGCCGCTCAGCCATAAGCAGGCACTTGAGGCGGTTTCCCCTCTTGCGCGGGCAAGTGCTTCGGTGTCCGTTGTAGGAGCGCGATGCACGCGATCTGCGCCCTCAAGCGCGTGCAAGCACGCTCCTACTACAGAATGGTTACCGCCCAGCCATTTAGCCTTCAGCCGTCCCTCCGCTTTCTGCCTTCTTCATTCTCACATCTGCCTTAGCGTCGCGCCCCCATGCTCTCCCGCCTCTATCCGCTGCGCGGCCTGCCCCGGCAGGGCCAGCTCTGGTCCTGGATTTCCTTCGACGTCGCGAACCAGTCGTTCACGCTCATCGTCAACACCCTCCTGTTCTCGGTCTTCTTCCAACAGGTAGTGGTGCGCGACCCCGCACGCGACGACCTCCTGTGGACCCTTGTCTACGGCGCGAGCATGGCGCTGGTGGTGATCGCCTCGCCCATCGCTGGTGCCATCGCTGACGAGCGCGCCTGGAAAAAGCCCGCCCTGCTGCTCACCGGGCTCCTCTGCGCGGCATTCACCTGCGCGCTGGCGTTGATCGGGCCCGGCCAATTCTGGCTGGCTGCGCTGCTCTACATCCCGGCGAACTTCATGTTCTCCATCGGGGAAAACTTCCTCGCCTCCTTCCTGCCCGAGCTGTCCACCCGCGATAACCTCGGCCGCGTGTCCGGCTTCTCCTGGGCCTGCGCCTATTTCGCCGCACTGGTGCTGCTCGTGCTCACTGCCGGCTGCATGCTCGCCTTCGGCTGGAAATCGCCCGACTCCTGGCGACCGATATTCGTATTCGCCGGCCTGTGGTTCTTCGCCTTCGCGATCCCCACTCTTCTTTTCCTGCAAGAGCGCCCCGCGCCGGCCGGCCGCCCCCGAGCCCCCCTGCTCACCGCCGGGTTCCGCCGGCTCGCCGACTCGCTGGGCCACGTACGCCGGTTCCGCGACATCGCCCTGCTCTTCCTCGCCTCGCTCTTCTACGGCACCGGCATGTCGGTGATCATCATGTTCGCCTCGATTCTCGCGAAGGAGTTCGGGTTCGACGACGTGCATCTCGTGCTCTTCGTAGCGGTGATCACGGTGTCCGGAATCTTGGGCACGCTGTTGCCCACGCTCTGCCAGGATCGGCTCGGCCACAAACGAACCACGCTTCTACTACTGGGCATCTGGATCGCCACCACAGCCGGATTTGCCGTCTTCGCCTATGCGCGCGCCCACTCCTCCGCCCCCGCCGCCTATCCCACGTGGCCGCTCTGGCTCGTGGGCAACCTCATCGGCTTCGGGCTGGGTTCGCTGGGGTCGGCCAACCGCGCCTTCGTGGGCTACCTCACGCCCGCCAGTCGCAGCGCCGAATTTTTCGGGCTATGGGGTCTGGTATTCAAACTGGCCGCAGTGCTCACGATTCCCTTCGGCTTCGCCAAGGACGCCTGGGGCACTCCCTCCGCCCTGCTCGTGCTGCTGGGCTTCCTCATGGTGGGCGGGGTCATCACTCTATTCATCGACGAGGGCCGCGGCCTTGCGGCCGCCCGCGCCGAGGACGACCGCCTCGGCGCCGGCACGGAGGCCGCATAGGGCTGATAGAGCTCATAGATCCGATGATCCCGATCTACCGCCCGGCCCTGCCTCCCCTTGTCACTTGTCCCTTGCTACTTGTCGTTTCTCCTCACCGTTCACAGGCCACCGCCTAGCGTTCCCCGCCATGCTTTCCGCACTCCGACTCCTCCTTCGGCTCTGCTTTCGGTTCCGCGCCTACAATACTGAGGTGCTCAAAACCCCGGGCCCAGTGCTGCTCCTGCCCAACCACGTCTCCTGGTTCGACTGGCTGCTGCTGGGCGTGTGCCTGGAACCCGACTGGCGCTTCGTCACCTCCTCGACCACCGCGCAGATCAGCTTCATCCACCGCTGGCTCATGGTCAGCAGCCGCACCTTCCCGGTCGATCCGCTCTCGCCCTACGCCGCCAAGCATATGGCGGAGTATCTGAAAACCGGCGGCCGCCTCGTGCTCTTCCCCGAAGGCCGCATCTCCACCACCGGCTCGTTGATGAAGCTCTTCGACGGCACCGGTTTCCTCCTGCACCACACCCAGGCCAAGGTCATCACCGCCTACCTGCGCGGGGCCCACCGCCTGCCCTGGTCGCGCAACTCCGACCACAAGCAGCTCTTTCCCCGCCTGTCCGTACACTTCGGCGACACACTCCTGCCGCCCCCGCTCCCGCCCATGAGCACCACGGCCGCGCGCAACCTGCGCTCGGACTGGTTGCGCGACCGGATGCTGGAGCAGCGTTTCCGCGTAGAGCACGCCTTCGGCCCCCGCACGCTCCCGGAGGCGATCTGCGCCACCGCCCGCCGCCGGCCCGGCGGGATCGCCCTTGAGGATGTATCCGGCCGGATCACCTACCGGCGCTTCCTCGTCGGGGCCACCCTGCTCGCCCGCCAGTGGCGCTCGCTCCTCGCACCCGATACGCAGCACGTGGGCGTGCTGTTGCCCAACGTGAATGCCGCGCCCACCACCCTGCTGTCGCTCTGGTCGCTGGGCAAGGTGCCCGCGCTTCTCAACTACTCCACCGGCCCGGCGATCATGCTCACCTGCGCCCAACTCGCGGGACTCAAGCAGGTGATCACCTCGCGCGCCTTCGTGGAGAAGGCCAAGCTCAAGCTCGAGCCGCTCACCGCCGCCGGCGTCGAGTTTCTCTACCTCGAAGACATTCGCCCGCGCATCGGAAAATTGGAGAAACTCGCCGCGCTAACCGGGTTGCTCCGCCTGCCGTCGCCGCCGGCCGGCGACGCCGATGCCACCGCCGTGGTGCTCTTCACCAGCGGCTCCGAGGGCGTGCCCAAGGGCGTGGAGCTCACCCACTCCAACCTCCTGGCCAATGTGCGCCAGCTCCTGGCCGTGAGCGACCTCGACGACAACGACCGGATGTTCTGCGCGCTGCCGCTATTCCACAGCTTCGGTATCACCGGCGGCATGCTCCTGCCGCTCATCCGCGGCTTCCGCACCTTCCTGTACCCGTCGCCGCTGCACTACCGCGTGGTGCCCACCGCCGTCTACATGCAGAACAGCACTCTGCTCATCTCCACGAATACCTTCCTCAACCTCTACGCCCGCCGCGCCCACCCCTACGATTTCCGCTTCATGCGCTACCTCTTCGCCGGCGCCGAGAAGGTGCAGGAAACCACCGCCACACTCTGGGCGCAGCGTTTCGGTGTGCGCATCCTCGAGTGCTACGGGGCCACCGAGTGCAGCCCCGGCATCGCCGTAAACGTCCCCATGGCGCCCAAGCCCGGCACCGCCGGCAAACTCATCCCCGGAATGGAAGCACGGCTGGAGCCCGTCGATGGAGTGCCCGAGGGCGGACGCCTCCTGGTGCGCGGCCCCAATGTGATGAAGGGCTACCTCAACGCCGACGCCAACGCGAAGTTCCGCGCCCAAGCCGGCTGGTATGATACCGGCGACATCGTCACCATCGACTCGGAGAACTTCGTGCGTATCCAGGGCCGCCTGAAACGCTTCGCCAAGATCAGTGGCGAGATGGTCAGCCTGAGCGCGGTGGAGGACGCCCTCTCCGGTGCCTTCCCCCAGTACGGCCTGCGCTGCCAGGTGGCCATCATCGCCAGGCCCGACGAGGACAAGGGCGAACGCCTCCTGGCCGTGACCAACGAGCCGCGCCTCACCCTGGAGGCGATCCGCACGGTGCTGCGCGAGAAGGGCGTCATCAATCTGGCGATGCCGCGCGAGCTCCGCCAGGTATCCGCGATTCCGAAACTGGGCACCGGCAAGACCGATCACCGCGGCCTGGAGAAGCTGCTGGCTGGGCCCTCCCCGTAGCCGCACTTCGGAGCCATTCACCCCTGTCTCCGCGTAGCTGGCCAGCGCAGCCGTTCAGCCGTAGCTCAAGCGCAACGATTCAGCCGCTGCCTCCGCAGCTCGGCCTCCGTTCAGCCGTAGCCGATGCCCGCAGCGATTCAGCCCCCGGCGCATCCCCTGAATGGCTCCGCCATCCAGCTACGGAAGGATTCATCGCGTATGCACAACCTCGACCATCGCGGCGGGAGCCCTAGCCTCTCCGGTCGCCGCGCCCCTCACCTCGCGTCCAGGCAATCACGCAACTGCTGGAGGAACTTCATGGGCATAAAGGGCTTCTCGATAAAGTTGCCGTCCAGTCTCAGCGGAGAGTTCTCGCCGAGCATCTCGTCGGCATAGCCGCTGCAATAGATGACCTTCAACTTCGGGTTTGAATCGAGCAGCCGCTGGGAGAGCTCATAGCCGTTCACCCCGCCGGGCAGGACCATGTCGGTAAGCAGCAGATCGATGGTGGGGGCGTGCGCCTTCCATAGCTCCAGCGCCCCGAGGGCCGAAATGGCGGAGTGCACGATGTACCCGTGATTCTCCAACAGGTGCTGCATGAGCACCCGCACCGCAGGCTCGTCCTCGACCAGCAACACCGTTTCATGCCCGCGCGGAGCGAGCCGCAGCCCGGTACCCTCGCCCACAGCGGCAGAGGGATGAAGCTGACGGGGCAGATACACCCGCACCGTGGTGCCCGCACCCAGCGCGCTCTCCACCTCCAGCCAGCCTCGATGTTGTTGGACGATGCCAAACACCGTGGCCAGACCCAGCCCGGTGCCCTTGCCCACCTCCTTGGTGGTGAAGAACGGCTCAAAAATCTTGGGCAGATGCTCGGCCGCTATGCCGCAGCCGTTGTCGGAAACGGAAAGGCATACGAATTCACCAACCCGAGACATCGGGTGCGCGCGCACCTTGGCGGCGTCAAAGCACAGGTTGGCGGTTTGCACGGTGAGTGTGCCCCCGGAAGGCATGGCGTCGCGGGCGTTGACGGCGAGATTCATGAGCACCTGGTCGAGCATGCCAGGATCGGCGTGCACGATGGCTCCACCGGGGGCGTACTGCGTACCCAGGGCTATATGCTCGCCGATGAGGCGGCTGAGCATCTTGGACATGGTGGCCACCGCGTCGTTGACGTCGATGTCGCGGGGCTGCAACGGCCGGCGACGGCTGAAGGTGAGCAACTGCTGGGTGAGGTTGGCGGCCCGCTCCGCAGCGCGGGAAATCTCGTCGAGCGACTCGTTCTGCGGCGACTCGGCCACCTGCTCAAACTGCAGCATCGAGGCGTTGCCTATGATGACGGTGAGCAGGTTGTTGAAATCGTGAGCCACGCCGGCGGCGAGCTGCCCGAAGGCCTCCATCTTCTGGGACTGGCGCAACTGGGCCTCGAGCTCGCGGTGGCTGGTGATGTCCTGCTCGGTGGAGACAAAGTGCGTGAGCCGCCCCCCGGCATCCCGGATCGGGGTGATCGTGGTGTCGGCGTAGTAGAACTCGCCATCCTTCTTCCGGTTGACGAGCACCGCGTGGAAAATCTGTCCGGCCAGAATGGTGTCCCAGAGGTCCTGATAGAACTCGTCGTTGTGCTGGCCCGACTTGAGCAGGCGCGGGCTCTGCCCGAGCACCTCGTCGTCCGAGTAGCCGGTGAGCACGGTGAAGGCGGGATTGACGTACTCGATGCGGCCTTCGGCGTCGGTTATGAGCACCGAATCGGCGGTCTGCTCGACCACGCCGGAGAGCTTGAGCAGGCGTTCCTCGGCGCGGCGGCGGTTGGTGATGTCGTGAAAGCTCCAGACACGGCCCACGGGCACCCCGTCCATTACCTGCGGATGCGAATAGCGCTCGAAGGCGCGGCCGTCGCGGAACTCGATGACGTCGAAGCTCACATCCCGGGGGCTCGCATACAGTTCGCGCACCTTGCTCAGGAAACCCTCGGGGTCCTGCATCTGGGCGGTGCAGGCGGCGATCACCGCGGCATCCTCGCGCGCCTCCACCAAGGAGAAGGGGATGTGCCACATCTCCACAAAGCGCCGGTTGAACGAACTGATCCGGCCATGCGTGTCCACGACAAGGATGCCGTCGGCGGTGGATTCGAGGGTGGACTGCAACACGGAGACGGCATGGCGCACCTCGGCCTCGGCGCGCTTGCGCTCGGTGATGTTGCGCACGATGGCCAGGCACTGTTCCTCGCGCAGCGGCACCAGCCGGGCCTCGAAGAAACAGGTGTGGTCCACACACGAAAGAGAATACTCGATGCTCGCCGTCGTGCGCTCCGCCAAGGCCCGGTCGAGCGCCTCTGCGAACTGCCGGGCGACGGCCGGATCGGGCAGATCGGCCAGGCGCTCGCCGAAGAAAGCAGCCAACTCGGACAGCGGCCCGCCCGACACCCCGGCCCGCTTCTCCAAGATGGTGCCGGAACGGTCGAGACGCAGCAGCAGATCGGGGATACCTTGCAGAAGCGCCCGCATGTGGGAGCCGGCATGGAGCAGTTCCTGCGAACTAAGCTCGAGAGAACGCTCCAGCATGCCCCGATCCTGGTCTGACTCGCGATAGGCCTCGCCAACCGAAGCCAGGAAGGCGCTCCACCCCGGCGGCACTTCGAAATCGGGGCCGAAATGGCGGCGGAGCTGACGGGCGAGCAGGCGATGATGCGGCGGCCGGTTCATACCTCAGAGAATGTGGTGATTGTCATCGTCTGATTGTGCAGCTCGCAGCGGGCACCGGGCTTGAAGGGCGAAATCTCACCGTATGAATAAAAGCCCGCCAGTGCCGCCCCGGGTCCAAGCACCTCGCGCACGCCCTCCACCTCCTCCTCGACCCGCTGCTTGAGCAGGAGTTTGCGGCCCACACAACTGATGAGAATGGCCAGCTCGGCCGCCGCCCCGCCTACCGCGCCCTGGCTGGTGCGGGCGGCGTCGGTGGCTCCGTCGATGAGCCGGTCGAAGTTGGCCTTCATCAGCCGTGCGTAGGCGCCCTCGGGAATATCGCCGGCGAAAGTCAGGCTCTGTGTCGCCTCGTCCACGGCGAGGATGGTGCGCACCACCGGGGCCTCGCCGGCCTTGGTCCGCAGGCTCAGGGGGAACAGCAATCCGGAGGCGGGCAACTGGTCGGCGTGGGCGCCGAGGTATTGCTTGTAGAGGCCGAGTGCGGACTGACCGTCGAACTCGTAGAGCACATTGCCATGCGAGCGGGTGATGAGCCGCTCCGGACCGAACGGGTCCCAGCCGCCCAACGAACCGAAGCCGATGCGCAACCCGGCGCCGTAGAAACCCAGCGCGGCCACCGTACCCGATTCCGCATGCCCGGCATGCACCACCAGCGTGGAGCCAAAGCGCGCGCCGTCGCCGGCGAGTCCTCCGGTCACTGTGACGGCCGCGGGCAGGCAGGCGGTGAGCCCGCGCACCAAGTCGCTGCCATTGACGTGGAGGCCGTCGGATAACACGAATACATGCCTAAGCGGCTCGGCCTGGGCACCGGCCGGCAGCTCCAGCGGCAGCGCCGCGGCAAGCCGCTCGCCGGCGAGGTAACTGTTGTCCTCACAGTCCGAAAGTACGACCCGCGCGCTCGCCAGGCGGGTGCCGGCGAACTGCACGGCGGTAACCACCATCGCATCGTCGACCACATGCGTGCCTCGGATCTCGCCGGCGGTGGAGCAGCCGAAGAGCAAGGCGGAGCAATGCCGCTGCTGTATCTCGGCGAGCAACCCGGGACGCGACAACACCGAGGGGGCGCCGAATACGAGAACGAGCTGGGCGGCCGAGACGTCATGTCGGCTGCCGTTGCCTTCCTGATTCCATCCTGCCGCGGTCCAGAGTCGCTGTTCGATTCGCATGAGAAATTCGAGTTGGGTGCGATGAAAGCCGCAGGCTCTATCGGACGCGAGCCTGCGATATTGAATCTCGCCGGGCTCAAATCGGCGGCCCCGCCCCGGGCTGGATCCCGCAGCAGCCCGCCAATTGCGCCACAACCAGCCAGACAAAACCCTGCAATTGCCCGCAGCGCTAAGCCCGGGCCGCCACCAGGCAATCCGCACCACCCCAGCGCAGGCACGGGGCAGCCGTGCCCGTCCAGTCGCGCGTGTCGAAACGGTACGGACACAAGGTGCGACCCGACATCAGAACTCCATGGTCATGGCGTGGCCGTGACCATGCATTCGTAGATGCACGCGCTTCAGCGCGTTGATCGCGTGCAAGCACGCTCGTGCAACTCAGCCGCTCCGGCCTAAGCCGCCAGGAAACGCTCCATCCGCGCCAACACCTTGTCGCGGCCGAGCACTCGGAACAGCCCGGTGATCGACGGGCCCACGTTGGTCCCCGAGACAGCGAGACGAGCCACCGATTGGTAGTCGCCGAAGCCGAGGGAATTCTTCGTCGCCAGATCCTTGATCGCGGTCTCCAGGGCCAGATCGCTGCCGAAGTCGGCGGTACGCAGCAACTCGATGAGCTCGCGCAGCCGGGCCTTCGGGTCGCCCTTGGCCATGACCTTCTCGCGCACCTTGGCGTCGACCGGATACTCGTCGGAGAAAAAGTATACTGTGTAGGCGGGCAGCTCCTCGACGGACTTCACCTTGGGCTGGCTGAGCAGCATGACCTCGCGGAAGAAGGCGGGGGCGGCGGCCAGCGCGGCGGTGGCGTTGTGCCGCTCCAGGTACGCGCGGGCGTGCGCAACAAAGGCGTCGGCCGGCAGTTCCAGCAGATAGCCCATGTTCACGTGGGCCATCTTCTTCTCGTCGAAACGGGCATTGCTCTGGTTGACGCCGGGCAGGTCGAAGAGGCGGATGATCTCCTCGATGGGCATCTTCTCGCGGTTGTCGCCAGGGTTCCAGCCCAGCAGGCACAGGAAATTGACGACAGCCTCCGGCAGGTAGCCGCGGCGCTGGTACTCCTCGATGAGGGCTCCCTGGTCGCGCTTGGACATCTTGCCCGGGCCGTTGGACTTGAGGATGAGCGGGATGTGGGCGAAGGCCGGCGGGGTTACGCCGAAGGCCTTGAATAGCTCCACATGCTTGCTGGTATTCGAGAGGTGGTCTTCGCCGCGGATCACATGGGTGATCTGCATGGCGATATCGTCCACGACGTTTACGAAGTGGAACACTGGGTTGCCGTCCGAGCGGAAGATCACGAAGTCCTCGTCCTCGGTGCGCTCCACATGGCCGCGGATGAGATCCTCGATCACGGCGGGCGTATTGGCCACCTTGGTGACAGTCTTCTTGCGATGCTCGTCAAAGACCTCTGAGCGCTCGCCCAGCAGCTTGAAGTAGATGGCGCCGTCCTTCTCGTAGGTGCGGCCGGCGGCCTGGAGCTTGCCAAGGTATTCGCGGTACACCGCGTCGCGCTCGCTCTGGCGGTAGGGGCCAAAGTCGCCGCCCTTGCCCGGGCCCTCGTCCCAGTCCATGCCCAGCCAGCGCAGGCTGTCGTAGATCACGCTGAGGTATTCCTCGCTGTTGCGCTCCTTGTCGGTGTCCTCGATACGCAGCACGAAGGTGCCGCCGGTATGGCGGGCGTAGAGCCAGTTGAACAACGCTGTGCGGGCACTTCCGATATGGAAGAAACCGGTCGGGCTGGGAGCGAAACGGACGCGAACTTTGGGCGTGGACATGGCGGAAATGAGGTCCTGATTCGGCGCGAGCGCGGTGGAAAAGACAAGAGCCGATCGGAGGGGCCGCGGGGCCTTCCCTCCCCGCTGGCCCCGCGCACGGCCCCGCCGCCACCCCGAGCCCTTGGCATGCCTCCGTAGCTGCGCTGGCGACTGGTGCTGGGGCACGCGCGCATCTCGGTCGAGGTGCCAGCGTTCATCGGCTCGTTCCTGGACTACGAGAACTACTCCCCGAACGGCCGCGGCAACTGTTACTCGCTGTCGTACGATGGCAAGATT
>CAJCBL010000121.1 GCA_903960515.1 uncultured Verrucomicrobiota bacterium | reverse complement strand
CCTCCCCGCAGACCAGGAACGCCACTGCCTCCAAGCTCCCGGTACAAACCTTCCGCATCGGCCGCATCAAGGCCGCCGTGTGGGAGAACGGGACCGACCAGAAGAAGTTCTACAACGTGACCTTCGCCCGCACCTACATGGGCGAGGCCCGTGTATTCCACGACACCGACAGCTTCGGGCGCGACGACCTCCCTCTCGTCGCCACCCTGGCCGATCGGGCGCACTCATTCATCTATGAGCGGCTCGCGGAGCTGAGGACATCATCCAGCGAATAGGACTCGCGCCTACGGGCGGCCGGCATCGCCGGCCGCCTTTCTCGTGCCCTCCGCCGCAAACCACGGGCAACCGGCACAAAGACGCGATCGGGGGAGGGAAAGGCCGGAGGAGATTCAGCGCCGATTCCGCCGCGCTGGGCTCTCAGGCTTTCGTCGCTCTGCATCTGGCTGCGTATCGGCGGCCGCTACGGCGCGGGTGAGCGCAGCGTTCCTCCACCGCTCCAGACCGTCACCGATTGGGGCGGCCTCACCGCCCTGCGCCAGAGCCTCTTTGGCTAGAGATGGCTGAGCGAGCCGTAGATGTTATCCACCCCTATGGGTGAGGCTGGCCAATTTGTCTCGATGCTCTTACCTGGCACTTTAATCTTACCGGTTGGTAAGAAGTGGATAATTGGTAAGATTTTAGCTTTCCTTACTGGGATCGCAGGGCTTACTGGATGTTAAGAACATGGAACCCAGTAAGACCTCTCCGGTGCGATACGAAGCCGAACTCACAAAGGAGTTTGCGGACTTGTTGGCCCATGACTCTCGGCTTGAGCAGTTCTCGCTGAATTCGTGCCAGCGTCCTACGGAGGCGCTCCTAGTGCTAGATGGGCGCGAGTTTCGCTTCTGCCTCAGCTTCTTGCTTTCTCCAACAATTGAACGCGTTGCGGCCGCTCGCGTTGCCGGCGCTACGCCCCCCTTGTTTGTGGTGCCGCGACTCACCCCCGCATTCCTGCAAGCCTGCCAGCGGCTAGGGGTCAGCGTAGCCGACCTCAATGGACAGATTTTCCTGCGCGGCCCCGGATTGTTTGTGTCGTTGCCTAGCCTGCCCGATCGCCGCTTCCGGTTCAAACTGGAACCGCGCAACGCCTTTGCAGGAAAGAGTGCCCGGATTGTGCGTACGCTGTTGACGGACCCCGAGCGCTTCTGGCGGCAATCCGAGTTGATCGAACGCACTGGGGCGACCTCGGGATTGGTGTCTCGTATCGTAACGCACTTTACTAGGCAGGGACTGCTCCAAAAGATGGATCCACGGCGCTTCCGTGTCCCTGCGCCACTGGCCCTGCTGGATGCATGGGCTCAGGCCGACAATTTCGCGCGCCGCACAACCACCTATCGCTACGCGGCGCTCAATGGCGACCTCCTGAAAATGGCAAAGAGCATCCATCAATTGCTTACGGATGGCGGCCCTCCCTTTGCGTTCACTCAATGGCTCGCAGCCTGGTTGAGGCACCCGTATGCGGAGCCGGCAGTGGTTTCACTCTACGTGAGCCAGTTGCCCTCGCAGGAGATCCTCGATCAACTCGGCTTGCATCCAGTCAATGAAGCCGGTCGAGTTTGGTTCCATATTCCTGCCGATGAAGGGGTTTTTCTTGAGCGCCGCCATGCCGATGATCTTCCTCTGGTTTCCGATGCCCAAATCTATCTCGATCTCCTGAAGACCGGTCTGCGTGGACCGGAACAAGCGCAAGCCTTGCGCGAGTGGCCAGGGTTTTGCCGCCCATGAAATACGATACATTCAGTGAATACGATATTCGCGCAGTGGCGCAGACCCTGCCGGCATTTTTGACGGTGTGGTCGGGGTTGGGCAGTTATCATGATGACCTCGTGCTTCTCGGTGGACTCGTCCCACAGTTCATCTGCCGGCATCCCCTTGGCAGTGCCTCGCTTCCTCGCCCCGGTACACTGGATGTGGATCTCGGCGTCGCGCTGGGCGCTTCCTCGGGGCAATACGGCAGTCTTTCCAGCGATTTGCGCGCCCAGGGCTTCAAGCTGAGCACGCAGCATCAGGGGCGCTTTGAGAAGGTTGTGGAGGGATTCACCCTCTATATCGACTTTCTGGTTGAGGACGGTGCGCAGCCTCGCGGAACTCGCATGGTGGACGATGTGCCGGCGAGCGTAATGCCAGGCGTGGTTCGCTCTCTTTCGACCGCCCGGGCTATGCCGGTCGAGGGAGTGGATCTCTTTGGCGCCCACCAGCGACTGGTGGCCCGAGTGTGTGAGGTAGGCCCATTTCTGGTGCTGAAGCTGCGTGCGTTATTGTACCGGCAGCAGGGCAAGGACGCCTTCGATCTTCTCTACACGCTCCTTCATTATGACGGCGGAACGGATGCGGCCATCGCGGCCTTCGGCCAGGAAGCGAAGATGAACAATCCTGCGTTCCCGGATGCGCATCGGGCTTTGACAACGCTCTTTGGTGACGAAAACGCTCCCGGCCCAGCGAAGGCAGCTTACTTTGCCTTTGGCCCCATGCTTGCAAGCGATAGCGCGGACATGCGCACTCGCCGGTTGCAGGTGCAGCAGGACGCGTATTTGGCGGGTCATGCCTTGTTGAGGGTGCTCCGCTAGGTCGGGTACGCGCAAGCACCGGGTCAAGCACCGCGGGCGGTTGCGGGCGCCGCTGCGGCGCTCCTGCTCCGTTCTGGCTTGGGGCGCTCGTTGCAGTCGGAGACGGCGTAGCTCTAGTTCCGCAGCCGCCTCGACTCGTCGTCCAAGCCCGACCACTCGGGTCGCGCGCAGCCCCGGAGCGCGCCCCCGGCGG
>CAJCBL010000120.1 GCA_903960515.1 uncultured Verrucomicrobiota bacterium | reverse complement strand
TCCCTTCAGGGGTGCCCCGCGACCAGCCCGGCCCGCAGGGCGCCCGGCCGGAGGATCCGCCAGGGAGAGCAAGCACGCCCCGGCAAAAAGGGACGGCCAGAGGTGCGCGCAAAATCGCCAACTCCACGCAACAGCGAACGTATCCCGCAACGACCGACACAACCGCGGCAGCGCGTCCGATCATGCGGCGAGTGGCAGAACGGGACTGAGAAGTGCGTTTCGTGACCTTGTCCGCAACCGCTGGAGGCCCGTCCACGACACTGACGAGCGCGACGTCCCCCTCGTCGCCGGCCGATGGGCACGCTCTTCGGCTCTCGCGCTGCTGAGACCCAAGGAAGCGGCGGCTTGCGCCACCGGTGGGCTGGATTGCCGGTCGCCGTGTGCCCGCAACCGCCCGCGGTGCTTGGCCCAACTCCCGATGACAGCCGATTGGGCCACGATTGTTCACTTCGTCTCATTGGAACATCCCCCGCAAGTTGCGCCAATTGTGCTCGCCAATTGTGCACAGGTGCGGCCCAGTCACCCAAATTGGGAGATCGCCGCCCCCAGTTGGCCCCCGAGCGACACCGCCCCCCCCTCCAAGCACGCCCGTGCACACGGCCGGACATCCGCGGACCTCCGCCCCCTCGTCAGCACCCGGCCGATGCGCCCACTCTCACAAAAACACCAAGCATGAGCACTTCCTCCCGACACGACTCCGAATTCTGGAAACGCAAGCTCGCCGCCTTCCTGCACGACACACCCACCAAGTGTCTCAACATCCCGGAACACCGCGAAAAGTCCCGCTCGGCCATGCTCCGGGCCGGCTTCACCGAAGAGGAGGTCAACGCCTACGACCACCAGGCCGATTGGGCCGCCGCTGCTGCGGATCGTTACCCCTTCCCCGAAAGCCGAGCCGCCGGCCTAACCTGCGCCTTCGACGGTCACCGCAACCGCTTCCACCACCCGCTCGACGGCCAACAACAGCTCGGCTTCACCCCTATCACGAGCGACGCCCTCGGCACAGAGACTGAGCAGGTCTGCCAACCACTCCTTGAAACCGGCCAGCCCGACGACCCCGATTTCTGGCGCAACCGCTTCTTCGCCCACTGGCGCCTCTGGTGCCGCGACGCCCGAGAGAAAGACTACCGCCTCGCATTCCTCCCCGCCGACACCCGCATCCCCGATCACACCATCTGGAACCACATGCAGGTCGTCTCGGCCCTCGCCGGCGCCAATACCGATGGTGGCCCCGCCTTTCTCCGCCTCCAAATCGGCGGCGTGCAGCAGTTCATTGGTCAGGCCCGCAACACCCGCGATCTCTGGTCCGGCAGCTACCTGCTCTCCTGGCTCATGGTCGCCGGCCTCAAAGACCTCACTTCCCGCATCGGCCCCGACGCCGTCATTTTCCCCAATCTTCTCGGCCAGCCCCTCTTCGATCTCCACTGGAAAACCGACCTGTGGGAAAACCTCACCGCCAACGGTCGCGATCACGCATGGGCGGGATTCAACCACAGCTCACCCGCCCAGCTCACGCCCAATTTCCCCAACGTCTTTCTCGCCCTAGTCCCTGCGAACCAAGCCGACTGCCTCGGCAAGTCCACCGCCGAGGCTATTCGCAAAGAACTCAAATCCATCGCCGCCCGCGTCTGGGATCACGCGCTCGAATCCGGCATCCTCATCGCGGGGGACCAGCCCCGGTTCAACTCTCAGATCGACCGTTTTCTCACCATCGCTTGGCAGGCCGAACCCTGGCCCGCCGACCAGAAGCCCAACGATGGAACCGGCCTCGCCGCCGCCTGCGCCCTCGCCAAAGGCACCCCGAGCGACTCGCCGCTGGCCGACGCCGCCAAAGGCGTCGCGGCCATCCGCAAAATGGCAGAGCAGGACATGCCTCTCAAAGACCGCGACCGGCGCTACTACACCGATGACACCAAAACCAAGCTCAACAACGCCGGCCTCGCCTGGTCCATCCTCGTGGCCCACCAGCAAGCCCAGCTCGACGCAGTGCGCCAGACTCACGTCTTCCCTGCTGCCGCCGAAGGCGGTTGGTCCATCGGTAGCCACAATACTAAAGACGCCCTCATCGGCCGCGACGAAGCCCTCGTCAGCGGCTCCGAACTCGCTGCCCGCGTCAAAGCCGCCGGCTCCTACTGGCCCAAGCTCTTCAAGAAAAACGACCCCACCGCCGCCCTCACTCTTCTCAAACGCACCTGGCACATCGCCTACCTGCACGCCGTTTGGCAGTTCCCTCTCGAAGCCTTCAAGATGCCCAACACCCGGGGCATCGCCGCGCACAAGCCTGACACCAATCTCGACGACGACCTCGAATCCGAGGACCTCGCGGAAATCCCCGCCTCGCAAAAATACTTCGCCGTGCTCGCCCTTGATGGCGACGAAATCGGCAAATGGGTCTCCGGTGCCAAAACACCGCTCATCGCCAATCAACTCGCCCACTACGCCGACGGCTCCGGCCACCTCACCGAAGGCAGCCTCCCCTACTTCAAACACCAAGGCATGGACGATCTCCTCGCCTCCCGCCGCGCCCTCAGCCCGAGCTATCACCTCCAGTTCAGCGAAACCCTGTCCGCATTCGCCCTCCACTGCGCCAGGCCGATCGTGGAGGCCTTCGATGGTCGCCTCATCTACGCCGGAGGCGACGATGTCGTTGCCCTCCTTCCGGCCGACAAGGCCCTGCGCTGCGCCGAAGCGCTCCGGGCCGCCTTCCAAGGGGCTGAACAACTCCGCACCCTTCTAGCCGACACATCCGCAGCAGAGCACTTCACGTCGCCCGCCCCCGGCTTCCTTGCCTGCGCCGATGCCTGCGACCAACACGGACGAGGCACTCCGATCCCCTTCATCGTACCCGGCCCAGCCGCCGAAGTATCTGTCGGCATTGCCATCGCCCACTTCAAAGCCCCGCTCCAGGACGTCGTCCGCGCTGCCCAGGCTGCGGAGAAACGCGCCAAAGGCGCCCTTGGACGCACCGCCTTTTCTCTGCGTCTCATGAAGCACTCCGGAGAGATGCTCGACTGGGGCTCGAAATGGACCGGGGGTGGCCTTCCGCTCTACCGCGCCATCGCCCACGCTCTCGATTCGGACCAGCTCTCGGGCAAATTCCCGCACCGCCTCTGCGAGGTCCTCACGCCCTTCATCAACCGCACCGAGGCCATAACCGATCTTGCCGGTTTTCCGATCGCCGAGGTCATCCGCCGCGAGTTCTCGCGCCTGCTTCTTCAACACGAAGGGAAATCCCTCGACCGTGCCCCCCTCGTCGCCGCCCTCGAAGCCTACCTCCACACCACGTCGGGCGACCAAGCCGCACCCTCTGCCGTCGCCTCCGACCTAGTGCAACTCGCCACCGCCGTCGCCTTCGCCCACCGCACTCGCTGACCCACCGCCGAAAGGCACCAACGCCATGAACCAACTGCTTCTCACCCCAACCGATACTCTCTTTTTCCGCGACGGCCGCCCCATGGAAGGCGCTCTCGCCGGCCACGGTGACGCCTGGCCGCTGCCAACCGTCGCCAATTCAGCCCTACATGCCGCACTGCACGACGCCCTCCAGTCCTCGCTACTGACAGGGCAAGCCCACCGCCACGACCATAGGCGCGGCACCGAGCGCCACCTCAAAGATATACGCGCCTTCGGCTCGCTGGTCAGCGCCGGCCCCTTCCCTGTCGGTCCCGAAGGCACCTGGTTCTTCCCCCGGCCTCTCGACCTGACTGGAATCACTCTCGCGCCCACGCTCGCCCCCCGAGCCCAGACCGGCTGCTCCAGTCTTCCGGCCCCACTATCCGCCACCTTGGTCAGCAACCAACCACCCACAAAAACGGCCCCCGCCAAGGCATGGCTCTCCGCCGCCGACTTCACCGCCTATCTCACCGGAAGCGATTCCCCGCCGCAGTCCGCCGTCGATGACCACGATGTCTTCATTGCTGAATCATCCATCGGCATCGCGATGGATTCGACCACTGGCACCACCCGCGAAGGCCAACTCTACTCCGCCCATTCACTTCGTTTGCGCGAAGGCTGGAAAATCGGGCTCCTCGCCTCCACCGACGAAAAACAACCCGACGGATCCCGCCGCGAGCTCCTCGGCCAGGACCTTTTCAAAACCGGCCGCGGTCACCTCATCCTCGGCGGCCAGCAACGGGTATGCACAGTCCAGTGCAGCCCGGCCTCGCCAATTCCCCTCCCCCGGGGAAGACACGACGGTTTCGCCCTCACCTCGGCGGGCGAGTATCTCGTGAAATGGGTCCTCCTGACACCTGCCATCTATCCGGCGATCACCCAAGGCACGTCGAAACGCGACAGGCCCCGCAATGGCCACTGTGGTGGCTGGCTTCCCAACTGGGTCGACGAACGCACCGGACAGGTCCTCCTCCAAATCGTCGACGAACAGGAACGTCTCCGTCGCCGTAAGCTCAACTACGCCGGCCAGGGCTACCGGACCGACGAAAACGCCACCGCCATTGCCGCCCGACTGGTTGCCGCCCGCATTGAAAAGCCGCTCCCCATCACCGGTTGGGCCAACGGCGACGATACCCTCGGAGATGAGTCCCGCTCCGGCGCAAAATCCACCCACCTGGCCGTGCCCGCCGGTGCCGTGTACTACTTCGCCTGCGACTCCGCCAAGGACGCCGAAGCACTCGCCGCCGCGCTCAACTGGCATGGCGGCGTGGAGGCAGGCGTCTCACCTGCCCCATCCGGGCAGTCAGCCACTTCCGGGCAGGCTGGAAGCCCGCCCCCACCCAGCCCGATTCGCAACCGCCGCAGCACCCTGCTCGGCGAAAAGGGCTTCGGCCTGGGCGTCTGCGGCACCTGGCGCCCCCACCCGGGCACGCCGAGCCCCCGCTCGACCCCCTGACCACCGCCGCCCCTGCTTCAACCCCAACTTCACCCTTCAACTCGTTCCCTTCTCCGCGGACCTCCGCCCCCTCGTCCCCCCGCCGCTTCAACTTCACCTTCAAACTTAAAACTCCTTCTTCCGCTCACCATGACCTCCCGACTCCTCTATCTCTTCACCCGCACCCCGCTGCACGTCGGCGCGGGCAGCAGCGTTGGCGCCATCGACCAGCCCATCGTCCGCGAACGCCACACCCAGTTTCCAGTGATTCCTGCCTCCTCTGTCAAAGGATCGTTTGCCGACCAGTGGAACAACACACTGGAAAACGGGAAACGTGGTTCCGGCGAAGCCGCCTGGCTCTTCGGCTCCGACGACGCCAAGGAGGAGAGAGCCGCCGCCGGTGCACTGCTCTTCGGCGAAGCCCGCCTGCTGGCGTTCCCCATTCGCTCCGCAAAGGGCAGCTTCGCTTGGATCACGTCGCCGACGATCCTTCGCCGCGCAGCCCGTGATGGCGTGATCAGCGAATCCGACATCCCGGCGTTCCCCGACGACAAGGAGAACGACGGCAAGGCTCTCTTCCTGAAGACCGGGCCACTCACACTGCCAAACGACAAAGTGGTTCTGGAGGAATATGCATTTAGCCATAGCGGCGGCGACGAAACCAAGCTCCGCACGCTGGCGACTGCTCTTGGAAAATTAGTCTCGGGCGACCCCGTCTGGGCCGAAGTCGCCAGCCGCCTCGTCATTCTCAGCGATGGTCAGATGAGCTTTTTCGCCACCACCGCCTGCGAGGTCGCCCAACACGTCCGCATCAACGACGAGACCGGCACCGCAGCCCAAGGCGGCCTGTTCAACCAGGAGAACGTCCCGAGCGAGACACTCTTCTACGCAGTCGTGCGCGCCGCCGACAGCCGACTCAAGGGCAAGGCCTACGAAGGCTCCGCCCACGCCACGAAGACCGCCACGGAAGCCCTCACGACCTTCTCCGCCAAGGTGGCCGAAACACGCGTCTTCCAATTCGGCGGCGATGCCTCCACCGGCCTCGGCTATTGCACCGCGCTCTTGGCCAATCCCACCGCAAACGCCTGATCCACTCCCACCATGATAAATCTCGAACAACTTAGGGCCGCAGCGGCACTCGACTTCTGGCGCCAAAACCAGAATGCGAACCAGGGGCAGGACGGAGGCAACGTCGTCAGCAAGCTCCCATCGCTCATCATCAACAACGGTCTGCTCGCCACCCTCGCCTTCGCGAAAGACAAATCCGGCGGGCACCAAGCCCTGGCACTGGCGGTCGTCCAGTTTCTCGCGCGCCCGGAAGTGGGCGTAATTCCGCGCCCTGCCGGGTCTCTGCATGGGGAAGGCCCACTCGATCCCTTCATCGGTGTGCTCACCGCCAACGACTCGATCGTTCTTCAGCGCGCCACATCCGAGTCGTTGGCCTTTCTCGCCTACCTCAAACGCTTCGCCCCGGGAGACTGAGCCATGCCCATCCTCATGCCCACTGATACGCGCGCAGCGCTCGGAGACGGCGCCCAGCGCTGCGACTCGCGACACCTCCTCCTGGAGGGGCTGCCCTTCTTCGACGACCGCGTGAAGGACTACAAGCGCGTAGCCCTCGATGGCCTTCTACCGGACGGGAAGCGGGACCTCGATACCTTACGGACCGCCCACAGACAAACGGTCCAAAAACAAGAAAACATCCGCGGGCAGCCGAGATTCAACCAGCGCAAATTGGACGAGTCCCAAGGCTTTCTCGACGCGACTGCATCACTCGCCCAACGCCAACGCCCCACAACCGCAATTCCTGTAGATCCACTGCGCTGGCTCGACGCCGTTCCTGCTGCACGCAAACGTTCGTTCACCCTCCTGACGGCCGACCGCCTTGCCATCGGTCTTGCCAACGGCGTGCTCGAAAACTGCGGCCTCACGCTGCACCGTTTTTTCGGCCACCCAAAAATCCCTGGGAGTGCACTCAAGGGCATCGCTGCCGACGCCGCCCGCGAAATCCCGGAGGTTTCGGCCGAAGCGGACACCCTCTTCGCCACGGCCGAACCCGGGAAGGAGCCCGAGCGCCAAGGTGCCATCGCCTTTCTCGATGCCTATCCCGTCGCCCCGAACGCTCGGCTCGAATTCGATGTAGCGACGCCTCACTATCGGACCTACTACGCAGGCACCGGCAATTCGAACGCCACGGACACCGAAAACCCGATCCCGATTGTCTTCCCGGTCGTAGCCAAGGGTGTCACGTTTCGCTTCGCCCTCATCTGCCTGTCCCCACGATGCTCCGATCTGGAAGCGGAACGCCTCCTGGGTTTGGCCGAGCAAGCCGTTCGCCACGCGCTCGGCACTCGCGGCATTGGAGCTAAGACCGCCTCGGGCTACGGGTGGTTCGTCGAGGCCGGCGAGCAACTGACAACACCGATCCTGCAGCCGAATCCCGCCGAGAGTAGCAACGCCGCGATTCCGGCAGAGCACCCTGCTATCATCGAATGGCGCGGGAAAGGGCACGACCGGGGTAACTTCCGCGTGATGCTTCCCAAGCTTGCCGCCATTACCGACACAGCCGCGCTGGAAGCAGCGCTTCCATCCATCGTCGGCGACCAATCATGGAAGCGCTTCCGCCGCTCCGACCCGTACTGGCAGGCCTTCGCTTCAAACCCTCACGGGAAAGCGATTCTCGATCGCCTCACCCGCAAACTCACCTGAGCCATGCCCTCGATCCGATTCTCTCTACTGAGCCCAACGTTCACAGCTGGCGTTGATCAAAGCCAACCCGAGCTCCGCGTGCCTTCCATCAAAGGGCAATTGCGCTGGTGGACACGCGCCCTCCTCGGAAATGGAAAGGCCGAATACGATCTCTTCGGAGGCATCCAAGGCCGGCGCAACGGCTACCCCGATGACGACGCGGTTCCCGGACCTTTCGTCTTTCGCCTCGTCACTCCAAACCTACGCCGGGCGGAGGCCCCCCTCTGTCCTCACGACTTTGACAAAGGCCGCCGCCAAGCATTGCAGCCCGCTGAAAATGCCGAGTTCGAGCTCCACTGGTTCCCGCGTCTCGCAGCGAGAGCCGAAGCCTCTGCCGCTAACCTTCAGAAGGTCATAGACGCTTGGCTGCTGCTGGGGGCCGTCGGTTGCCGCTCCAACCGCGCCGCCGGCTCCGTGTGGCGCGCTGGCTACCAACCGAACGTAACAACGTTCGAGCAGGATATCATCGACTTAAAGCTGCCCGATCACCTCGCCGTACGCGTCCTTGAGACCGACAGCGAGAAGCTCAGAGAAGTGGCGACCGACACCCTGCAAGGGCCCATGGTCGATAACGCCTTGGGTTTCGTTCGGGGAAACAACCGCAAAGCCTCTCCCTTGAAGCTCAAAATCGGCCGATTTTCCGACGGCAACCGCCTTATCGCTGTCTTCGACATGCGCCTGGGCCGCGCCTCTGCCGACGAATTCAACCGAGCAGCCCAGCAGTTGAGCCAATCAAACAAGGGACTCGGGCGATCACTTCAGCAGGCTTTCAATGCCCGTCCCCTTACGCGCGCAACTCGCCAAACCTAAGCTCACGACTTGCAGCATAGTTCCATGCCGCCCGCACCGTCTCCCTCGACCTCTACGACGCCATGAAGGCCGACCCCAAACTCGCGCCCTTTCCGGCTTAGGCCCGCCCCTCCCCCTTCAACTTTCACTTTCACCTTCAACTCCGCGTCAACGTCCTCCACTCGCCTCTCCCCTCAAGCCTCTCGCCACATCCCTCCACCGCTCACCGCCCACCGCATTCCTCCATTCCCCTTCAACCTTCAACTTCCAACTCTTCCGTCGCGGCCGCCGCCCCCCCCCATGCCCGTCCTGCTCGTCTCCCTCGGCACCTCCTGGGCCGTCGTGCCCGAAGCCTTTCACCTGCTCCCGCCCGGACCGGCCGGCTTCTCCGCCGTCCATGTCCTCACCACCGCCTCGCCAAAGATCGATACCGGCATCGCCTCGATTCGCGACTGGTTCGGCACGCGGTACCCGGGCGTAACCCTCTCCATCTCCCGCGTCGCCGGCTTCACCGACCTCCAGTCCGAGGCCGAGCACTTCGCTTTCGAAGAGGTGCTCTTCCGCTGGCTGCTCGCCTCCGCCCCGGCTCCGCAGGCCCGTTACGTCTGCCTAGCCGGCGGTTTTAAGACCATGAGCGCCGCCATGCAGCGCGCCTCCACCCTCTTTGGTGCCGCCGAGGTCTTCCACGTTCTCGCGGATCCGTCGGTCAACACCGCTGCGCTCGTCGATGCCGCCGTCACCGCCGGCCAAATCTCCTTCATCCGCCTCGGCCCCGAGGCCGGCTGGCCCCAGCTCCAACCCCTTCACTTCCGCGACTTCCCGCTCGATCGTTCGCCCCCCGATCTCGTGCTCACGCCCGGTCACGACCTCGGCAACCGCGTGCGCCGACTGCTCGACGCCCAGCGCCACCTCGCCACCCACTTCGAGGAGATCAGCTCGCTGCCCTTTTCTGTCCTAGCCCTGCTCTCCCCCTCCCGACTCGACTGGCTGCGCCAGCCCTTCAACCCCGCCCACGCCGGCGACCGCGCCTGGCTCAAAGCCCGCCCCAAGATCGAGCTCCACTGTCACCTCGGCGGCTTCGCCACCCACGGCCCCGAGCTCGCCGCCGTGCGCGCCACCGCCACCCACCCCGCCGCCCTGCCCGCGCTGCGCGATTGCGCCCCGCCCGCTGGCTGGCCCGAGCCGCCCACACCCTGTGGACTCGAACCGTACCGTAAACTCGGCGACAACAACGGCTCCGCCCTCCTACGCGATCCCGGCTGCCTGCGCGCCCAGTGCGAGCACCTCTACGCCCATTTCCTCGAACAGAACATCGTCTATGCCGAGGTCCGCTGCTCGCCCGCCAACTACTCCACCCCAGGCCGCTCCCCCTTCGCCGTGCTCTCCGAAATCCGCGAGCACTTCCAGCGCTGTATGAACGTGGCAGCAGGCGTCCCGCCTGCTGTTTCCCCGCCTGCTGTTCTCCCGGCAGGCAAGATGCCTGCCTCCACCCCTGGCCGGTACTGCCACGTCAACCTGCTCATCATCGCCACCCGCCAGGACCGGGGCGACTTCCGCAGCGCCATCAGCCGCCACCTCACCCTCGCTGTCACCGCCGCCGAACACTGGACAGACGACAACTCCTGCCGCGTGGTCGGCGTCGACCTCGCCGGCTTTGAAGACCCCTCCACCCGCGCCCACTACTTCCGCGACGACTTCAAGCCCGCCCAGCGCTGCAATCTCGCCCTCACCGTGCACGCCGGCGAAAACGACGACTCCGAGGGCATCTGGAGCGCCGTGCTCGACCTGGGCGCCCGCCGCCTCGGCCACGCCCTCGCCCTCCAGGAATCGCGCGACCTGCTGCGCACCGTCGCCGACCGCGCCATCGCCGTCGAGATGTGCCCCTACGCCAACCTCCAGATCAAGGGCTACCCGCTCGACGATGAGGTAGCAGCAGGCGTCCCGCCTGCTGTTTCCGGCGTAGCAGCAGGCGTCCCGCCTGCTGGTCTCCCGGCAGGCAAGATGCCTGCCTCCACCCGGTACCCGCTTCTCGACTACCTGCGCGCCGGCGTGCGCGTAACCGTGAACACCGACAACATCGGTATCTCCGCCGCCTCGCTCACCGACAACCTCGTGCTCGCCGCGCGCCTCTGCCCCGGTCTTACCCGGCTCGACCTGCTCCGCCTCCAGCGCCACGCCCTCGACGCCGCCTTCGTCTCCCCCGCGCTCCGGGCCGCCCTGCTCGACCGCCTGGCCGCCACCATCGCCCGTTCCTGATCTCCCCCACCTCGATGAACCCCGAAGAACTCGTCCTCTGCACCGCCCGCTCCGAGCTCCCCGCCGCCTGGCTGCCGCACAACGCCGCCCTGCCGCTCACCGAGGCCGCCCTGCTCGCCGGCCTGGCCCCCGCCGCCCCCCGCTGGCTGCCACGCTCCCACGCCGAGCACGATGCGCTCTTCAAGCAGTGGATCCCCTACGTGCTGCTCGAAGACTCCACCGGCGCCTTCGCCGCCTACCCCCGCCTAGGTGGCGAGGCACGCCTCCACGGCCTGCACTCCCTCGGCCTGGGCGGCCACGTCAACCCTGTCGACACCCCGCCCGCACCCTCCGCCGGTGCCGACTTCTGGCGCACCACCCTCTGGGCCGGCCTGCACCGCGAGCTCGAGGAGGAATTTCCCGCGGCCGTCGCCGGCGTCACCACCTTCCTTGGACTCATCAACGAGGACACCGGTCCGGTCGGTCGCGTGCACCTCGGCGCCGTCTTTCACCACCGCCTCGCGCACAACCCGCCCCCGCCCGAGGGCGAGCTGGCCAGCCTGGCGTGGTTGCCCCGAAAAGCCCTAGGCGCAAGCGCGTGGCCACTCGAACGTTTCGAGACTTGGTCGCGCTTGGCCGTCTCCCTGTTGCCCGCCCCCCCTTGACGCCCCGCCCAATGCTGGCAATTTGCCATCATGGTAAAAACCCAGATCCAGCTCCCCGACCACCTCTACCGCGAGGCCAAACGCATCGCGGCTGAATACGAGATGAGCTTTGCCGAGGTCGTACGCCGCAGCCTCGAGCGCTCCCTGCCGGCCTATCCCAAGAAGGGCTCTGCCACCTGGCAGCCGCCCGCTCCCCGGGACCTGGGCCAGCGCTGCGCCCTCGACGACGACGAACTGCGCCTCATCGCCAACGAACCCGGCTACATGCCGCGCCTGCTGCGCGCCAAGTCCCGATGATTGCCCCCGACACCAACCTGCTCTTCGCCTGGCTCGACTGCGGGCACTCCGCGCACCAAGCGGCCGCCACTTGGTTTGCCTCCCGGGCCGAGGATCCTGACTTCGGCCTCTGCGAACTCACGCTGGTCGAGCTCTACGGCCTGTTGCGCAACGACGTGCTATTGGCACGACCACTCTCCGCCCCCGATGCCGTGGATACAATCCAACGGCTGCGCCACCATCCCTATTGGGAGCTGCTCGACTACCCCGGCGGCCTCATGGAGCCCACTTGGGCGGCCGCCGCCGCGCCGCGTTTCGCCCGCCGCCGCATTTACGACGCCCGCCTCGCTCTCACCCTGCGTCACCACGGCGTCACTGAATTCGCCACCGCCAACGTGAAAGATTTCCAGGGCTTCGGCTTCATCCGTGTCTGGAATCCGCTGACCGCCTGAGGTGGCTGCTCGCCCATGAATCTTCCACCACCCCGCGCCTGCCTGATCTCTGTGGGCGGCGCCCCCGAACCTGTCCTGCATTCGCTGCGCCACCACCGCCCCAGCGTCGTCGCGTATTTCTGCTCCGCCGGATCGAGGGAGAAGGCGGAGTCGATACAGGCCCAGCTCGATTTCGCTCCGGCGGCCGATTTCCTGGAAATCGGCGCCCACGAAGAGCTCGGCCCCTGCTACGCGGCGCTCCGCTCCTGGCTGCCCGCCTGGCTGGACAAACACGGCCTCGCCCCAGAGTCGGTGATTGTCGACTACACCGGCGGCACCAAGACCATGAGCGCCGCCTTGGTGCTCGCAGCCACCGAGCAGTTCTCCCGCTTCTCCTATGTCGGCGGCTCCCGTCGTGAAAAGGATGGCACAGGCATCGTTGTCGGAGGCGCCGAGCGCCTCCTTGGCGACCAGCCCAATCCGTGGCGCGAACTGGCCGTGCGCGAACTCGACCAGGCCGCCACGCTCTGGGCCGAGCAGCAGTACGCCGCAGTAGCCATGCTCCTGCGGAAGGCCAAGCGCCGCGTCCCTCTCGACCAGCGCCCGTCCTTCGAGTGCATTGTCGACCTGTCCAGCGCCTTGGCCGACCGGCTCGCGCTGCAACTCCCCGCCGCGGGCGAAAAGCTCGCCAAACTGGCCGCCAAACTCCGTACGCGATCTACCACCACCGTGGCGCCCGCAGCCGCCCCCACCGCTTACGACTCCCTCCTCGCCTTCTGCGAGCATGCAGCGAGCCGCTTCGCCACCGCACAGTCCCAGAACGGCCCCGCATCCGATTCCAACGCCCAACTACGCGAACTCCTCGACAACGCGCTGCTCACCGCCCGGCTTGGCCGCTACGACGACGCCTCCGCCCGCCTCTACCGCGCACTCGAGCTTTTCGGCCAAAACGAGCTTGCCCGGCTCACCGCCGGTGCATTCCGCCTGGGCCAACTCAAGGCCGACGCCCTCCCGTCCGCCCTCGCCGAATGTTCGCTTTTCGCCGGAGCCGATGGGTTGGCCAGGGCCCGCCGCGGAGTCGCCCTCGAGGATGTCTATCGCGTGCTCGCCCACCTCGGACACCCATCCGGCCTGCGCGCCGTCGCCGACTTCGATAGTCCCAATGCCCTGAAAAGCGGCTGGCGCCAAGCCACGCAGCGCCGCAACCAATCCATCCTGGCGCATGGCCTACAGCCCGTCGGCCAAGAGGGTTTTTCCGTGCTCGCAACTCTTGTCGGGGCCTACACCGGCCAGGACACCGCCCGCATCGCACTTGAGGCTCCGGCCTTCGACCACGCTTGGTTCACCCCACTACAGTCCCCGTGAATTCGCCCAAAACCGCCCTCATCCAACTCGTCAGCGAACAGACGATGCCCAACGTCCTCGCCGCCCTCGCACTCGAACCGACTACCGTCACCCTTCTGCACTCACCGCGCACGGCTCCGCAGGCCGCATGGATTGGCCAGTCGCTCCGGCGCGCCGGCCTCAACATTGAACTCGATCTGCGCGCCCTCTCTGTCGCCCCCGACGTCCATGAAACCGGGGCGCGCGTGCGTTCCGCCTGCGAAGACGCTGTCGCCGCCGGCATGCAGCCGGTCGTCAACATCACTGGTGGCACCAAGCTCATGAGCATCGGCGCCTTTGCGGCCACCATCGGCCCCGGCTGGCCGTCGCTCTACGTGGATACCGAGAACCGCCGCTTTCTCCAAACCGGCAAGATCGCGCTCCCGGAGCCGCTACTCGACGGCTGGGCAGCCCTCACCCGCGCCGAGCGCCGCATCACCGTGGATGTCATCGCCGCCGCGCACGGCTGCGACCAGGCCTCCGCAGGCGAAGATCCCACGCCATACCTCGAACTCGCCGAATACCTGCGGATACATCCTGCCGAGGAGGCCCGCTGTCACGACGCATTGAGGTCGATCTCCACCCGAGCCCGCCCAGCCGAACTGCTCGCCCTGCTGGACGCTCCTCTGCCGGCCTTGCCGGAGGCTGTCGTGAGCCGCGCCCTCGCCGCCGGTCTGCTCGAAGCCCGCGGGGCCTCCTGCTACTTCGCCTGCCCCACGAGGGACGTCATCGAGCGCGCCACCCGCACCGCGTTGAGCCAGGCGGAAATTTTTGCGGCCATTCGCCCCCTGCAATTCGTCCAGGCCTTTCTTACTGGAGGCTGGTGGGAGGTCTGCGTCTGGCAGGCCGCAAAGCAGAGTGGCTCCTTCCGCGACCTGCGTTGGTCCGCCCGCTTCGGGGCTGACGCCGATCACATCGAGGAAGATGTCGTCGGGGTGTCCGGCCTCAATCTGGCGGTCTTTTCCTGCAAGCGCGGCGGCCATGGGGATCGACTCAACCGCGCGTTCGAGGAATTTGTGGCCGCCTCCAATCGGCTGGGAGGCACCTTCGCCGCCAAGTTCTTCTGCGTCGCCAAGCCGCTTCCCCAGCACCTGTTCGCCTCCGTGCGCACCGAGGCCGAGAGAGTTCGCGCCCGCATTGTGGGCCCCGCCGACCGCCTTTCGCCCGCCGTCTTTGTCTCCGCCTGAGCGATCGTCCTGCACTCTTGGTTTCAAGCCCGCCCCGAGCATCCGCCGCCTGCGCGCTTACCTCCGCCCACGCCGCAGCGAAGTTCGCCGAGAACTTCGCTGCGCCTTCCTCCTTCAGTTCTCAGTCTTTCCGGCACCCGCATCCGCTTTCCGGATTTCCAGCTTCCGCCCTCCGTCAATTGTACCTTGATTCGCGATACTCGGAACCTCGCCCCGTCGCCGCCTCCCGCTTTCCGGTCTCCGGTTTCCTCCTCCCTCTCTGCGGCCTCCGCATTCAGCCTTCAGTTTTCAGCCTTTGCGGGTTCGCCTTTCCGGCGCCCTCCGCTCTCCGGTTTTCGGTCTCCGGTTTCCCCCGCCTTCCTCCTTCTTCGTTCCGCCTTCCTCCTTCATGCCCACCCTGCTCTCGCTCGCATCGCTGCTTCTGGGCCTTCTCGCGCTCCTTGGCATCCTCGCCCTCTGGATGCGCCGGCAGCCCTCCCCGGACCTCGCCCCCCTCGACCAGCGCCTGGCCGCTCTGCTCGACGAAATCCGCCGGTCCGAACAGTCCTCCCGCGACGACTCCGCGCGACTGCGCGAGGAACTCGGCCGGCGTGCGGAAGCCAACCTCACCGCCACGCTTGCCCGCCAGGATGAAGCCCGCCGCGAAACCCTCGCCCAGATCGATACCTTCCGCGGGGGCGTCGAGCAGCGCCTGCGCGAATCCCGCGAGGCTCTCGACTCCGTCCTCTCCGCGCTGCGCGCCGAATTGGGCGCCGCCGCCCAGGGGGCCCGCGCCGAAACCCGCCAATTGTTCTCGGAGTTCCAGACATCCATCCAACAGGCGCTCGGCGACACCCGCAGCGCGCAATCCTCCCAGCTTGTTGAATTCCAGTCTTCGATCCGCAACGCCCTGGCGGAGAGCCGCCGCGAGCAGGCCACCCAGTTGACCGATTTCTCCGCTCGCCTGGACTCCGCCGCTCAGGCATCCGCAGCCGCTTCCGACTCGCTGCGCCAGTCCGTCGATTCCCGCCTGCGCGAGACCGCCGAGACCACTGCGGCCTCCCTCGCCCGCCACCGTACCGAAGCGGTGGACTCGGCCGCCGCCGCCCGCGCCGAGACCAGGCAGCAGTTCGCCATTTTCCAGCAAACCGCGGAGAAGTCCCTCACCGATTCCCGCACCAGCCAGGGCACCCAGCTCTCCGATTTCGCCAACCGGCTCGGGCAGTTGAATACCGGCATCAACGAGCAGCTCGACCGCGCCCGCCAGTCGCTGGACCTCCGGCTCTCCGAGCTCCAGTCCCAGAACTCCGCCAAGCTGGACGAAATGCGCCAGACGGTGGACCAGCGCCTGCAGGCCACCTTGGAGCAGCGCCTCGGCGAATCCTTCAAGCTGGTGGGCGACAACCTGGAGCGGGTGATCCGCTCCCTCGGGGAGATGCAGCAGATGGCCGCCAGCGTCGGCGACCTCAAGCGGGTCCTCACCAATGTGAAAACCCGAGGTTCTTGGGGCGAAGTGCAGCTCGGCAACCTGCTTTCCCAGACCCTCACCGCCGAGCAGTACTCGGCAAACGTCGCCCCCAAGCCCGACTCCCGCGAACTCGTCGAGTTCGCCATCCGCCTCCCCGGCCATGAACCCGGCGGCAATCCCGTCTGGCTGCCGATCGACGCCAAGTTTCCAACCGAGGACTATGACCGCATCGCACTCGCTGCTGAGCGAGCCGATGCAGACGCCGTGGCCATCGCCACCAAGGCGCTCAGCGACCGGGTTTGGGGACAGGCGAAAACCATCGCCGAAAAATACATCGCCCCACCGCACACGACCGATTTCGCCCTGCTCTTCCTGCCCACCGAAGGCCTTTACGCCGAGGTACTGCGTCAACCCGGTCTCGCCTCCGAGATCCAACAGAAGTTCCGCGTCGTGCTCGCCGGCCCCACCACGCTCACCGCTCTGCTCAACAGCCTGCAGATGGGGTTTCGCACCCTCGCCATCGAGCGGCGCGCCAGCGACGTCTGGCAGGTGCTGGGTGCAGTGAAGACCGAGTTTGGCAAGTTCGGGGACACCCTCGACAAGGTTCGCAAGAAGCTCGACTCCGCGTCGCAGGAAATCGAGGCCACAGGCGTCCGCACCAGGGCCATCAACCGCAGGCTGCGCGAAGTCGAATCGCTCCCCTCCTCCGAGGCGGAGAGAATCCTCCCCCCCGACCCGGCCGCCACTGTCAGCGACGAAGCCGAGATCGCGTAGTCAACTTGCAACATCGCCGCCAATTTCCGCCAACACCCCAGCTCTCATGCCCAGCGCCAAATCCTCCACCAAACCGCACCCCAGCAAGAAGACTCAACGCCCCGCTGCCCCAGTGCCCCCCGCTCCGCCTGTACCCTCGCGCGAGCAGCGCGAGGTAGTCCTGCTCGCCGTGACCGGCGAGTCTCCGGCCATCCTCACCGAGACCGTCTGGGCGCTCGCCCACGAAACGCCCGCCCTCATCCCCTCCCGCGTCGTGGTTGTCACCACCACCACCGGCGCCGCCCGTCTCCAGACCGAGCTGCGGTCACCGCTCGCCCACTTCAGCGGCCGCAGCGCCTGGCAGGCCCTGCGCGACGAGCTCCTCGCCGGTCGCCCCGATGCCGAGCGCCTCCTTGTTCTTGAGCAGACGCACGTCATCACCGGACCCGCCGGCGCCGACGGCTGCGCCCGCCCCCTCGACGACCTGCGCACCCGCGCCGACAACGCCGCCGCCGCCGACTTCATCCTCGACGCGGCCCGCCGCATCACCGCCAATCCGGATACCCTCCTGGTCGCCTCCATCGCCGGGGGCCGCAAGACCATGGGCGCCCTCCTCTACGCCGCCCTTACCCTCGTGGGCCGCGAGACCGACCGCCTCACGCACGTGCTCGTCAACTCCCCCTTCGACCAGCGCCTCGATCCGCCCTTCTTCTTTCCCCCGGCCAAGCCCGTGCGCCACACGTTCTCGCCCCGCGCAGGCAAACCCGCAATCCACTCCTCCGCTACAGCGGTCATCGAGCTGGCCGAGGTTCCATTCGTCCCGCTTCGCAACGGCTTCGAGGAGCTCAAGCGCCCGGCCGGATCTTTCGCCGGCCTGGTCGCCCGCTACAGCCGCGAACTGCGCGCCCTGGCCGAACCGCCGGTCATCTCCTTCGACGATGCCCGCCACGCAGTACTCTTCGACGGCCGCCCGGTCGTCATGGAAAACGAGATGCAGATCGCAATACTCCGCATCCTCTTCGGCCACCACGAGCGCCTCGCCGCCCTGCGGCCCAGTTTCACCCAGTGTGCGGAGCTCGTCCGCGCTGCGGTATCCGGCCAGTTCTCAATCGCCGGGAATGACGCCCGTGCCGCCGCCGCCTTCGCCTCGGAACTCCGACCGAAGGCTCCCGCAACACCACTTTGGCTCAAGGAGTTCGGCGCGCATGCAATCACGCGCACCCTCAGCGAGCTTCGCAAACGAGTGCGCCCGATCTGCCCACACTGGATCATGCCGCCACGGGGCCTGATCCTGCCGCCTTTCCGGCTCGGATAGTTGTAGTCATACTTTCGGAACGCGAGTTTCGGCGCACCGGCAGTGGTTTCCAATGACGTCAGGGCGCGCGCCGGACCTCCGGCGGACCTCCGACGGCGTGCGCTGCGCCACGCCGTCGCCATGACGGAGGCATGCCCAACGCCACCTCCGCACCCGCCGCCCCCCGCTCTTCCCGTTCCGCATCCCGCCGCCGTTCAGCACCCGCCTCCGCCCCGCTTCCACTTGCCGATTCCGGCCCCTCCCTGGCGCACCTGCCCGAGCCCCACCGGTCCTTCTTCTACGAGCACGACTGGCAGTTGACCTACAGCCAGCCTCGCGCCGCCCGGCCGGCCATTTTCCGAAGCGCCACCTCGCTGGAGCTCCATCCCTCCGCCCACGCTTCCCTCGGCGCAGCAGCCGAGCGCCTCTGGCGCCACCAGCACATCGCTCTGCGCGCCTGGCGCCGCGGCCACAACGTGCTGCTCACCACCGCCACCGCCTCCGGCAAGACCCTCGTATTCACTGCCGCGGCCATCGATCTGCTCTCACGCGATCCGTCGGCGCGGGTGCTGGTGTTCTCCCCCACCAAGGCGCTGGCCACGCAACTGGTCGCCTCTTTCCAGGGCGCCTTGGGCGCCGCCGGCTTGCCAGCGGAGGTCGCCCGCATCGACGGCGACCACGGCGATTTCCAGACCCGCCTGCGCACCTGCCGCACCGCCCGTATCTGGATTGCCACACCCGACGCCTTCCATGCCGGCATTCTCTCCCGGCTGGACCATGCGGTTATCCGCAAGCTTCTCACCTCGCTGCGGGCAATCGTGATCGACGAGGGCCACACCTACACCGGCGCCTTCGGCACGCACGCGGCCTACCTGCTTCGCCGTATCCAGTACCACATCTCCCGGCTGAGCGGTTGCCCCCTCCGGTTTATCGCCGCCTCTGCCACCCTCGCGCAGCCCCGCACCCACATGGGCAACCTCACCGGCTGCCGCTTCGCCGTGGTGGGTCCCCGCGCCGACGGCGCCCCGCGCCACTCCCTCCAGCTTCATCTTGTCCGCCCACCAGCGGGCGCGGATATGCTGGGTCAGCTTGGCGACCTCCTCGTCAGGTGGTGTTCAGCTGAGGCACGTGGCGAGTCCTTCGCGGTGTTCTGCCCAAGCCGGCGTCTCACCGAAATCGTCGCCGATTGCGCCAACCGGGACGACCACGCCACGAGCCCCGAACGCTGGGCCGATGGCCTCGACCGCCGCATCGGCGTCTACCGCGCGGGCCTCACCGGTGTCGAGCGCCGCGAGGTTGAGGAGGGCCTGTCGGCCGGCCGTCTGCGCGGCGTGGTTTGCACCAACGCGCTCGAACTGGGTGTCGACTTCCCCAACCTTACCAGCGGCCTGCTTTTCGGCGCTCCCACGTCGGTATCGAGCTTCCGCCAGCGCCTTGGCCGCTTCGGCCGCCACGCCCAGGCCCATGTCTTTGTAGTCCATGACGGCAGCCCAGCCTCCGATCAGCTCTTCGAAGATCCCATCGCCTGGCTCGCACGCCCCGATCCCGACACCTGCCTGTATCTCGACAACGCCCGCGTCCTCGCACAGCACGCCGTCTGCCTGCGAGCCGAGATCGACGCCCTGCCCGCTTCGCCCCCGCCCAGTTGGGAGTCGTATTTCCCCGCTTCGTTCGTGGCCGAATACTCCGCACTGCGCCGCGGCGAGCCGTCGCCTGAAGCGCGCGAGGAGATCGAGCTCGCAGCCGGCCAGCCCCATCGCAGCGTTTCCCTGCGGGATTTCGACCGCATGTTCCGGGTCAGCTACCGGGGCAACTCCATCGGCCAGCTCACTTTCGCCCAGACGCTGCGCGAAGCTTTCCCGGGCGCCGTCTACCTTCACAACGGCCAGCCCTGGCGTGTCCGGCGCACCGACACACGCAGCGCCGAAGTCATCGTAGAGCCGGAGCGTCGCGGCGTATTCACCCGCCCCGTATCCCTGCCTCCTCGCCTCGCCCCCGATCTCGCCGAGGGCCGTCTCGCCGCCTGGCGGGCTGGCTCGCTCGCCGTGGCCGAGGCGCGCTGCGAGGTCACCGAATTCGTGGCCGGCTACTCGGAGAACCGAGGCCCGCAGCTCACCACCCACCTCTACTCCGAGGAGGGCCAGCGCTGGCTGGTGCGCGCCTACACCACTACCGGCGTGGTGCTCTCCCATCCCTCCCTCCAGAACGACAGCTTCGATGCGACGGTCGCCGCCGAACTGCTCCAGGAAGCCTACGTATTCGTAGTTCCGATGGAGCGTCAGGACCTCAACGCCACCTGCGGCCGCCTCCTGGCCCCGCGCCTTGGCCTGGCCGAGGGCACCCGCTTCCTCGCGCTCTACGACGAGACTCGCGGCAGCCTCCGCCTCACCCGCGCGCTCGCCGATCCTCTCACCCTGGCCGCAGTGCTCCGGCGCGCCGCCCGGCTAGCCAACACCCGCAATCTCTCCCCGGCGATTCACACTGCGCTTCTGGCGATGGCCGAGTCCACCGGCGGCCCGGTCGCTGCGCTGGCCATGGAAGGCACCGCTCTCGCGAGCACCGCCAGCTTCGCGATCGGCGATCGCGCCCTGCACCTCTCCACCGGCGACACCGTTCAGATCCTGGCGGTGCACCAGGATCTCGATACCCGTTTCCGCTACGAAGTTCGCCGTATTCGCGACTCCGCCACCGGCTCGATTGCCGGCGATGTGCTCGCCCATCTGCCCGCCGCCCAGGCGGCCTGAGCCCCCCTTTCGCCGCGAACCTCCGCGTACCTCCGGTTCCTCGATCTCTCAAGCCCTACCAACATTCTTTGGCCATGCCCCGCCGCATCACCCCCGTCCTCTCGCTACGCCAGCCCCGCCCCTCCCTTTGCCCGCGCTGCGGCGCGCGCATTGCGGCCACCGCCCTCTATGCCCACGCCACCCGCGACTGCCCCCGCAGCCCCTGTGTGCATCCCCCCGCCGAGCAGTTTGTCCCCCTTTCCGGCGGTGCCCCCTCCCTCCAGCACGACCGCTAGCCCCACCGCAAAATTCCGGCTTCTAGCCACTCACTCCGCCGCTCCCGCCATACCGGCACCATCATTCCCCCGGGCCTCGTTTTGCCCCCACTCTTAACACCATGACAAGCCGCCACAATACCCACGATACGCATCCCTTCGCCGTGTGGTTTAGCAGCGAAGGTCTCGCGTTCTTCACCTCGCCCGAAGGCGACCTCATCGAGTGCGGCCTCCGCTGCGATGGCGCCGCCGGTCTGATTCGCGCCTGGCATGTGCCGGACGAACACCGGGCCATCGTCGTCGTCGAACTGCTGCTCGACGTGCGCCCCGGCCAACTCGCAGTCGCCATCGAAACCGCCAACGAACTCAACCTTCCGCTCAACGAAGGCAGCTTCGAGATCAACCCCAAGGCGCACGGTATCTACTTTAGAACGTCCACCGTGCTGCCGCCTCACGGCCTCCCGCTGGAACAGATCAGCGATTTCCTCCACAAGGCCGTCACGACCTTCCGCCTCGGTTTCACCGTCTTCCAGGACGTGCTCCACCACGGCATTCCGCCCCAGATCGCGGTCGCCGGCCTCCAGCAGCAGGACCGCAACTCCTGAGCCGGCCGCCCTCCTGCGCTCTTCGCCCAGTCTCCCATCCTCATCCCGCCATGGTCACCCTTCGCCAGCACTGCTCACCCAACTCCACCGCGCGAGCCTCCCTCGACCCCGCCGTCCTCGATCTGGCGTTGGTGCTCGAATGCACCACTGGCGCCACAGGTCGCCTCGCCCCGGTCCACTCGCCCTATCTCGACCACCCTTTCGACAGCGAGCAGTGCTCCTGGGCCGACTGTGCCCGCAACGAAGACGAGGGCTGGCCCTACTCCGATGACGAGCACTGACCCAGGCTCCTCGCTCCGGTCTCCACCTTCCGCCTTCAGTATTCCGTCCTTCAACGCACTGCCCTCCGCAACCCGCATTCCGCCCTCCTCACTCCGCAATCTACACTCCGCATTCCGCGATTTTCCCATGCCCCTCTCCAAGGACCAGCTCCACTCCGCCATCCCTGCAATTGTCGCCCACCTGCAATCGGCGCTCCCCTCGCCCCTCTTCGACCGGCTCAAGTTTGGCCGCGCCTTCATCACCCACGGCACCCGCGGCACCCAGCAGTTGTTGGAGATCTGGGATCTCAACCAAAACGCCCTCCTGCCCAAGGCCCACTTCAAGTATTGTATCGTTTACGACCCCCTCCGGCTCAACCCCGGCGCCGGCCCCAGCGACGACGGCTACTACCACGCCTGGCTCAACACCACCCGCATCTACCGCGACCGCCGCCCCCTCACCGAGGCCCTCCGCTCCGACATTCGCCGCCTCCCGCTCACCGGCTTCGAACTCGACATTCAGGACCGCGCCATCAGCGCCGGCACCACCTTCATCTGGCCCCGCGCCCCCCTCGCCCTCGCCGCCACCATCGGCACCCGCCTCGCCGCGCTCATCTCCACCCTACACCCCGTTCTCATCCCGGTGATCGACCAACTAGCGGCCGCCCCGGGCCCCGATGGCGATCGCGCAGCCCCAGCCGGCTCGCCGGGCGTACTCAACCGCGAACGCCTGCGCGACTATACCCGCTCCATTCCTCCCTCCTGGCGCGCCTCCATCCTCGCCCGCCAGCACCATCGCTGCGCCGATCCCGCCTGCGCTGCCGACCTGCATACCGCCGGCCACCACATCGACCACATCATCCCCTTCTCCCGCGGCGGCACCAGCGATCTGCCCAATCTCCAGGCCCTTTGCCCCGCCTGCAACCTGCGCAAGAGCAACCGCCTCCCCCCCGCTGCGCCAAGCTAAGGCAGTAGTCGCAGTGGAGAAGGCGGAACACCAAATCGAGGTGAAGGTGACCGGGGCCCGCCCGCCGGTCTCCGCCTTCAACCCTCAGCCGTTCCCTCCATCCCCCCGTAGCTGGACGGCGCAGCCGTTCAGCCTACCGACTCTCCGGTCTCCGGTTTCAGGTATCCGGGATCCGGCCTCCGGGTTCTGCCTCCGTCCTCCGTCTTCCGGTTTTCCGCCCCCCGGTCTCCGGTTTCCGGTTTTCGCATTCAGCCTTCTGCATTCCGCCTTCAGCCTTCCTCTTCCCATGCCCTCCCTCTTCCTCACCAGCCCCGGCACCAAGGCATCGCTGGTAAGCGAGCGCCTGCGCATCGAGTGGCCCGCCCCCGAGCCCGGCGAAGCCGCCCTCCCCGCCCGCGACATCCCCCTGCACGACCTTGAACGCGTCATCGTCGAGGAGCGCGCGCATCTCACCACCCCAGCGCTGTGCGAACTGCTCCGTCGCAACATCCCCACCCTCTTCGTGGCCTGGCAGGGCGGCCGCATCCTCGGCGCCGCCCAGCCCCCCGCAGGCGGAGGCCCAGCTCGGATAGCTCACTACGAGCGTACCCGCGATCCCGCCTTTGTCCTCGCCGTGGCCAGCACCCTGGTTGAGGCCAAGATCGCCAACTCTCGCCGCGTACTCCAGCGCCTCGCCTCCAACCGCGAAACCGCCGACTGCACCGCCGCCCTCGCATCCATGGAATCGGCACGCCGCGACAGCCTCTCCGCCGAGTCCCTCGACAGCCTGCGAGGCTACGAAGGCACCGCCGCCGGCCGCTACTTCGAGGCCTACGCCACCTTCTTCCCCCCTCAAAGCCCTTTCGAGCGCCGCTCACGCCGCCCACCGCTCAACGCCCCCAACGCCATCCTCTCCTTCGCCTACACTCTCCTCGGTGGCGAAGCGGAGTGCCTCCTGCACTCCGCCGGCCTCGATCCTGCCCTTGGCTTCCTCCACGAAACCACCGACAACCGCCCATCCCTCGCACTCGATCTGATAGAGCCCTTCCGCGCCCCCATCGCCGACGCCCTCGCCCTTGATCTGCTCGGCCACTCCATCCTCGACCCACGCGAACACTTCGAGCACCGCGACGGCGGCGTCTTCCTCAACCCGGCCGGCCGCCGCAAGTTCTACCTCGCCTACGAGCGCAGGCTCGAACGGGAGTTCACCTCCGAGCAACTCGGCCACCGCACCAGCCTCCGAGGCGAACTCCTGCGCCAAGCCCACAGCCTCAAGCGAGCCATCCTCGCTGGCGAGGCCTTCGAGCCCTTCCTCATGAACTGAAGCCGCCTTCGCCATGGTCCGCCTAAAACGCCGCTTTCGCCGGGATTCTTACGCCCGCCCCACGCCCCCTCCGGCCCTCCCCACCCCGCAATCGCCATTCCGCACTCCGCAATCCGCGGCACCGGAATCCGACTGGTGGCTCAGCGCCTTTCCCCTTATCCCCAGCCCCAGCGAAGCGGCCGGTCACCGTTGTGGAGAACACCAAATGCTCACCATCGTTGCCTACGATATCGCCGACCCCAAGCGCCTGCACAAGGTCGCCAAACTCTGCGAAGACTACGGCCTGCGTGTGCAGCTCTCCGTCTTCGAATGCCGGCTCGAAGCCGACAGCTTCGACGCCTTCTGGAGCGAACTCCAGGCCCTCCTCAAGCCCGCCGAAGACCGCATCGTGGCGTACAAGATCTGCACCCGTTGTGCCCGCGAAATCCGCTCCGCCGGCACCCAGATTGCCAGCGAGAAGGTAGTCGCCTACATCTGTTGAAGTCGGGGGCAGAGGCGCTCCGGCGCGAACAAATGGCAGCGCTTTATAGGAGCTTGCGTGCAAGCGACGAGTGCGTCATCTCGGCAATATTCTATCTACCATGCAATACCGCATTACCTCTTCTGAAACCTTCGAAGCCGAAGGCATCGCCTACGACACCGCCGCCATCTACGCAGTGGGCGCGATCAACGACCCACTCTTCCAGGATATCCAGCAGATGTGTCAGCGGAAGGAATTCGCCTCCCGCCCGTGGCATCCGGCACCTCGGCTCATTCACATCACCGGCCCCAACGGCAAACAGGTCATCCGTTTCGCCCAAATCGACTCCTCTGGGATTTATCTCCGCTTCTACGCCAAACCCAAGCAGCCGGTTTACTCCTCTCTTGCCCTCCTCAAAGCCACCGCCCACGACCCTCTCGACTATATTCGGCAGCATTTAGCATCCCCTGTTATTCACGCAAGCAAGCCTTCGAAGAATAGCCAAAAGGGCACTGGCATCCTAATCGGCGACGTGGATTCCTATATCTCCTCCCTGCTTATAGTCGAATCGGATCGCGTTCGCACCATGGACGTGCAACCCCAAGAGCGAGGGAGTGGGCGTGAGTTTACCATCGTTAAACCAGCGGATGCCACAGCCACCGCCTCGACTCGTGCTGACTTCAATCGCATCATAGAATCTAGCCACATCGTCCCGGACCACGTCTTTAACAACAACACCCAACTCACTCTGTCCCCGAACTAGCCGCCACGATGCCACGCCAAGACCGTAGAATGCAGCGTGAAGAGCGCAGAACGCCGCCCTCCGCATTCCGCTCCACTCTGGGTTCGATCCAGTGATACCTGACACATTGACCGGGGAGATGGTTTACACATAGGAGGGGAGTTGGGTAGTGGATATTGACAAGGATTGTG
>CAJCBL010000119.1 GCA_903960515.1 uncultured Verrucomicrobiota bacterium | reverse complement strand
GGCTGCTGGGCCAGGGGTTCGAGATTCCAGTTAAACAGTACGCTCGCGAGGATCGCCCGGGCGTAGACGGTTGCCGGGGCGTCGGTGAGAAACCAAGCTTTCGCGCCTACGCGCCGGGCATCATCCGTCTTCGCCCCAAGGCCGGCGTCGCGGCGCATCTGCTTATTGCCCACGTCCGTGCGAGGATGAGTGGACAACAGGCAGGGCAAGAGCTTGCGGTGCGGGGCGGCCTAGTCAAACAGCTCGCGGTGCCGGAGGTAGAGGGCCGACACTTCGTACGCCGCTTGGGTCGCGATCGAATAGAGCAGGCTGGCCGCACGCACGTCCGCCTGGCGGAGCACGCGGGCGCCGAGTCCGTCGAGAATTTCCCTGGCTTTCCGGCCAGTTGCGGCGGTCGCGTCTCGCGCCCACAGGTCATCGTCAGTATAGTCGTGCAGAAGATCCCACAATTCGGTTATGTGGTCAGGGGCGCCGCAAGACTGGAGCGACGGACTGGACCGTCCACGCACGCAGAACTGGACCAGGTTCTTGAACCTAAAAAGAGCAGTTGAGCCGCAAAAGAACGCAGAGAATCAACTATTTACAGGTGACAGCTATACACAACAGCATAATTCATTGCGGATGTGTGCTGGAGGAAGTAAGGTCAGGCATGCGCCTGTTAACACTGTCCGCACCGGGGCACAGCCGCGCTGTGCTACAACAGGAGATTAACCGCCATCAGGACGCCCGCGATGAGCACCGACGGCACTGCGTCTGGCTGGTCGCTTCCGGTCTGAGTTGCGAGCAGACGGCCGGACTCTTTGGGGACTCGCCACGCACCTTGGTCAATTGGGGGCGGCGTTTTGACCGCCAGGGGTTGGCCGGCCTGGCCGAAGGCAATCACTCCGGCCGGCCCGACCGGCTCTCCGCCGAGCAATTGGAGGCAGTGCGCGGTTGGGTGCGGCAGCCACCGACGGCGGCGACGGTGGAAGCCAATCTCTGGGATGGGAAAAGCCTCGCCGCTTGTTTACAGAAATGTTATGGCGTGCAGTTGAGTGGTGCGCCAGTGCCAACGCCTGTTCCGCTTGGTGGCTACGCGGTATCGGTTACGCCGCCCGCTGGTCGCCAAAGGCGACCCCCAACGGCAGGCCGAGCATAAAAAAAACTCCAGACGTGGGCGCACGATCCGGCCATAGACCTTTGGTCTTTGGACGAGGGGCGTTTTTGCCAACAGGGTTCCCGCTGCCGGATGTGGGTCCCGTGGGAAGAGGCGGATCCGGGGTTGTGGCATTATCCAGGCCGCAAGAGCGTGGGGTATTATGGCGCCGTGCGCCTGCGTGATGGCACAGGCTTTTTCCGCCAGGAGCCGGAGATGTTTGACGGGGCGACGGTTTGGGGTTGCTTGCCAGCACTGGAGCGCGTCAGCCGGGCGGCGGGCCGGCGGGTGATCGTGATGATCGACAACGCCAAATACCACCACGCCAAACGCCACGCGGACTGGCGCCAAGAACACCCAGCGGGGCTGGCCTTGGATTTCCTGCCGCCCTACAGCCCGGAACTCAACCCGATTGAGCGGGTGTGGAAGCGGGCCCGAAGAAACTGCCTCCACAACGTGTATTTTCCGAAGCTGGCGAGGGTGGTAGAGACGGTCGAGGCACAGTTTGCCAAATGGTCGGAGCCCAACGCTGAACTGGCCAGCCTCTGTCGGCTATAATC
>CAJCBL010000118.1 GCA_903960515.1 uncultured Verrucomicrobiota bacterium | reverse complement strand
TCCTGGAGTCCGAGAATGGCCAGCACGCGGCAGGGCAGGCCATGGAGCTGGTCGAGCCGGCCAAACAAAATCTCACCGCCCATCGAGGTGCGCAGGCTGGTGGCGTTGTCGAGCTGCGGTTGTAACCAGTCGAGCATGGTACCGGCGTCGAGAGGAGTGGGGGCGGCCACCCCGGCCAGCTCGCCCAGTATGCGGCGCACTGCGGCTGCATGGTCGTCGTATTCCTGGGAGTGAAGCAGTTCGTCTACGGTCTTTTCGAGCCGGACGGCCCAGGTGCTGGCCGGTGCGGGTTGTCTCCACTCGCTCAGGTGTTGGGCGAGTTGGGCCAGCCAGCCGGTGAACTTGAGGAGCATCTCGTCGTTGTTGTGCAGCTCGCCGGCCACAGGGTGTACGAAGGCCCCGGTGGCGTCGCGCGCCTCGGGCACAGGGCCCAGCCAGGCGCCGGCCAGGTGGCGATCGATGGCGGCGCGCCAGGTGCCGGTAGGGTCGCCGGTTGGACGGTCAGTGGTATCCAGGCCGTGGGTGAGGCCGGATTGGCGGATGGCCTCGGCCACCTGGGCGAGCGCGGCGGTATCGCCCAACAGGTCCAGCCGCTGCTGTACTGCGGCGAGGTTGAGGAGCTCGATCGTCTCGCTGGCGGTGTAGTTGCCCAGAGCCAGGCGCAGGAGGGCGAGCAGGGCCACGGTGATCGGGTTGGCCTCGCGGGCGGGGATGGCGGTAAGGCGTACCGGCAGCGGCTGGGTACCCGAGCGCAGGATAGCCTCGGCGAGCGGCGCATAGGCGTCGAAGTCGGTCACCGCCACCAGGATCTCCTCGGGTTTGAGGCCGGGCAGATCGGCAAAGGCGCGGAGCACTTCGTCGCGCAACACCTCGAGTTCGCGCCGGGGGCTGTGGCAGCAATGCACCCGCAGGCTGTGGTCGGTTACGGCGAGCGGTGGGCGTGTATCGGTGATATCAGCCGCGGCAGGAGCGCCGGCCGGGGGGCGTTGTTGGCGGATGCCCGCCTGGAGTTGCTCAAGCAGGGAGGCGTTTGCCGGAGTCTGCGCTTCGGCGTCGGGCCACTCGGCATAGTCCTGGGTGAGTGAATCCAGCAGCAGGAAAGTGCCCACGGCCTGCTGGCCCAGCGAGCCAAGCAGCTGGTGGCCCTGGCCGTAGGGCGCGGCCTCGGGGTTGGTCGATGCGAGGAGGGTGGCGAGGTGGCTGCGGCGCCGCCCAATGTCGCCGAGGTAGCCGAGCGACGGGAGAAGTAGGAAGAGTTCGATGACATGGCCCTGCCGCCCGAGCACCTGGATGGTGCGAAGGAGCAAGGGGTCGAGGCTGTCGGTGCCGATGATGAAGAGCGGCGGGCGCGCGGCGGGCGGCTCCGGCGGCTCGGCGCCCAGGTGGCTGAGGAGGCTGGCGGGGTGCTCGGGCGACTCCGGCCGGTTGGCGAGGCTGTGCCAGAGCTGGCGTTGCCACTCCTCGTCGTCGAGAGCGGCGGGCGGGAGTGGTTTCGATCCGGGGGCGAGGACGGGTTGATTGCGCTTCCAGCGGGCGGGCCAGTCCGGGCGGTGGCGCGCGTAGCGGTCGAACTGTTGCGCGAGCAACTGGGCGAAGGCGAAACGATCGCGGGGCGCGAGGGAGCGGCCGCGATCGAGCCCGAGTCGGTCGGCCACCGCATCCACCTCGGTCAGCAGCAGCCAGCGCAGATGATCCGGCGCCCAGAAGGCGTGCGCGGCGGCGAAGTCGGCGGCGGCAGCGCCGGAGGAGAAGTGGGTTTTGAAATACTCGCCGGGCTGGAGGAACTCGAAGCCCATGCTCAGGCCCAGGTCGCGGGCCAGTTGCACCTGCAGCCAGTCGCCCATTTGGGAGGAGAGCAGAAGCACCGGGACCGGGCGGGGGATGCCGCGAAGCCCGGCGAGGGAGGAGGTGCGGGCGGCGGCCAGGCGCGGCCGCAGGGAGGCGAGCAGTTCGTCGCTGCGGGCCGACAGATGAAGTTGGAGACTCATGCGAGAGTGCGAAGGGGGGGGGCCAAACTGTTGCGACCGGACTAGCGGTGTTCACGGGCGACACCAGGTATGCTCTATTCTACGCTGTGCCGGGGCTGAAGGTGAGCAGAGTGCGGGGCTTGCCGTGAAAAAGGGAGGCGAATCCGCCTCGTACCCAAGATACTGTTCCATACCGGCGTGGGCAGGAATCCCGGCCTGGGGCGAAACGCGCTTCAGGGCTCGGGCGGGATTGCGGCGCTTCAGCCCAACGGGCTGAGCCGGGCTCGCTCGATTTGCAGGGGGCGGCCGAAGATGCGCCCGCTGTGCTCAGCAAACCATGCCGGATCGTCGGTGGTGGCGAGGCGCTGGAGGCGGCCGCGCCCAAGGCGCTGCTCCTGGTCGGGGTGGCGCACCAGCCAATCGGCAAAGCGCTCGGCTACGACCTCGCCTTGCGGGATGATTGCGATCTCCGCCGGCACGATGCGGCGGATACCCGGGAGCAGCAGCGGGTAATGGGTGCAGCCGAGGAGGATGCGCTGTGGCGGCCGCGGGCCGCTGAGCACCGGGTCGAGGTAGCGGTGCAGGAACCACTCTGTGCCCGGCCCGTCGAGCTCTCCCGCCTCGACCAGCGGTGCCCACAAAGGGCAGGGCTGCTGGATGAGCTCGAGGCGGGGGGCGAGCTTGCGCAGTTCGATGCCGTAGGAGTCGGAGGCGATGGTGCCCTCGGTGCCCAGCACCGCCACCGTGCCCTCCACCAAGGAGGGGGCGCTCACCCCGGGCAGCGCCCCCGGCGGCAGGCCGGCGAGGGCCTCGACCGAGGGTCGCACCACACCCAGTACGCGGCGGTCGGGGCGGTGGGCGGGCAGGTGGTTTTGCTGGATGGTGCGTAGCGCCCGGGCGGAGGCGGTGTTGCAGGCGAGGACGACCACGGTGCAGCCCTCGTTGAACAGCCATTCCACCGCTTCGAGAGTGAAGTCGTGAATCACATCGAAACTGCGCGCGCCATAGGGGGCGCGGGCGCTGTCGGCCAGGAATACGTAGTCGTACTGCGGCAGGCGCTGGCGCAGCGCCGCGAGCACAGTCAAACCGCCAAAGCCCGAATCGAAGACACCGATCATTGGCGACGAGTTTGCGGCGGTGGCGGGCGATGGGAAACCGATTCTTGCGCGAAAGCACTCTGGCATGCGAACGCAGGAGGCGGCGGCGTGCTTGTCCCTGCATGTTCTGCAGAGCTCCCCAAAATGGGGGCAACTGGGCCTGCGCGCTGCGCTAACGCTGACAGCAGAATGATGAACGCAGAACTTGGAAAGAAGTAGCGAGTAGTGAGTAGCGCGTAGTGAGTAGCGAGTAGTGCGTAGCGCGTAGTGAGTATTCCTCCGGTCTCCGACTTACGGTCGCCGCACTCTGCGTTCTTCGCTCTCCGGTCTTTCGTTAGGGCCGCCGCTTGCCGCCGCGCCGTCTGCGGTCGAAGTGGTACGGACACAAGGTCCGATCCTATAACTTGGGTTAGCAGATGCCACGTAGCAGCGGTACGGACCCGAGGTCCGATCCGACAAGCGGACCAGGTGGCTCGGACGGCCCTCCGGGGCTCCACTTATTTAGTGGCCTTCCATAACCGCCGGTCGCCAAGCACATATCTGCGCGCGCACCACTTTGCGCGGGGAGAGTGCCGGAATTCCGGTGCCCGCCGAGATCGGAAGAGCGTGTGTAGGGAAAGAGTGTTCAGAGCCGTGGGGTGGGGGGGGGGGGGGGGGGGGGGGGGGGG
>CAJCBL010000117.1 GCA_903960515.1 uncultured Verrucomicrobiota bacterium | reverse complement strand
CGCCCGATGCGAGGACTCAATCGGTTTCGGTTCCTCGGAAAACGGTTTTAGGCCAATAACCGTGAAAATATGGGTCGCACCGACGGCAGGGCTGATTTCTCAGTCCGACAGGCTCCTAGTAGAGCGCGGGGAACCCATCGAAAACGCACGCTTCGCTGACGTCTGTTGCTCTGACAGTCGAGAAATGATCCAGCTCTTCCTCGACCGAGGCGCCGACCCGATCGACGGCGACCCGTTCTATGAGGCGCTCATCGCCAATCACCGGCAGTTCTACGGGGTCTTCAAGGACCTCCTCGCCCGCGATCCAAGGATGCAGGCGCAAGCCGACCGGGCACTCCTGTATTTCGCCAACGAACACAATCCACGGGGGATATCGATGGCGGCTTGGGCCGGCGCAAAACCGGACGCGGAGATCACCGATGAACACGGCGACACCACCACGCCGCTGGAGGCAGTGACGCATTACGGAGACCTCGGCTGCGTCAAAGCGATACAGCCCGCAAAGTACCCCTCAATGCTTGGCAAGATGCTCGCGGGAGTGCGCGGTGACCATGCCGAGGCGATCACCAAATACCTGCGTTCTCTGGGCGCCCCGATCAACGACCGGGAGGACGGCACCTCGTCAGCGGTGGAGACGGCACTGTGGGAGGCGGGCTGGCACGCCGACCCGACGCTGCCATTCGCGCGTCCAAGCGCTGTGACAGTCGACAAGTATATTGCGCAGTTGGAACTCCTGCTGGCCGATGGCGCAAAGTTTCCGCCGACCACTGAGCGCGACCTGCGCAGACACCTGCGATACCTCAGTGCTGCCAGATGGTGCGAATCATCTCTGCCTTGCGCAAAGCCAACGCATGCAGCGAAGAGTTCCTCCTGAAGGTCATTTCCACCCCGAAGTTTCGGGAGATTCTCGCGACTAGCTGGCAGCGAGCGTACGACGCGATCCGACCACCTGCCCCGAAGGCGCCAGCCGCGAATACCAAAGGAGCCAACACCCCTCCAAAAGAGAAGCCACCGCTGATACCGGTTAGCGAGCTACGCGAACGCACGGCCGCACTGATCATTGAGGAGATGAGGGGCATGCGTTACCATTTCACGAATACCATTGGCACCATCATCTGGACCCAAGCTACACTACGGCGCAGGCTGCACCTTCCCAAAGACGACGAGCGGGATCTGGAACCGATCCTGCGAGACTCCACCACTCGCCTGGCACGACTGTTTGACTCAGCTAGGCTGGAACTCGAACCGACCGGATACCGTCGTTTTCCAATTGTCCGGGTTCGGTTGGATCCGTCGCGAGCGTGGGACGCCCTGCAGAAGGAAATCGAGAGCCTCCAGCAGGACGACATCGGCGCGGCCAAAGCAGATCGGCAGGAGCCGACCACGCCCCAGCTTCCGCCGCCGGCCGGGGCCGTCCCGAGTCCGCAGCTCGCAAACAACCCACCGTGGAACGCGGTGTGGAAGGGTTCCATCGAACGATTCGGCAAGGCCGACCTCGACGGTTTCCGCGACGCGCTCTTTCAACACGCCATCGAGCAACAGCCCAAGGGCGCAGGCGCGCTTCTGCTCTACTCCCTGCAAACGGTTGCCCAAGTGCAGCACTGCTTTCCCTCGTGGCGGCAAGGCCACTACGAGACCGGTGGCCTGTTAGCTGCGTTCTTGAAGGCCGTCCGACTTCCTCCATGCGTCGCCCTCTCCTTCGACTTAAGCCAGAAGACCCAACAATGGTGGATCGCCCTTGTGCCCAAGCCGGACTGGGAGAGCGCCCTGCGCGCCATCTGCGAGGAGGAGAGCCGCCCCACGACCGAACAACGGCTCGGCCTTAGCGCCGATGCCGCTCGCCTCTACGAATGGATCGAAGCCCTGCGCCCCTCTGACTACCTCGGAGCGTGGACCCCGGTCGTCGAAGACCTGATCGAGTCCGAGATCGGGATCACGGCCAAATGGCCCTCCGACAACTTCCCCGCTCTCATCCAGATGCTCTCGGATGAGATTTCCGCCAAGACGCAGTATCAGCTAACGCTCCAGCCTTGGAACGCTCTTGGTCACGTGAAGACCCGGCTAAAGGTCGTCAAAAAGGCCCCGCAAGCGGAGGCGCTTTCGGGAATTCTCACAGCTTGGGTTCGGGATAAAGGCGTGGTTCCCACAGCGGAGCAGCTCCACGCGGCACTCAACGCGGTCGCTGCAAACCCGGCCAACAAGCCCCCAGCGTAGAGCAAGGCGGCCACCTCTGCCACAGGGGGAGGTTACGTTACGCAGAATCAGCCACGGCAGTTGCGCTGCCCCTCGCGCCTTAGCCCCCTCCAGGCGCGGCCTCGCGCAACCACTGCGGCCACGGCTCCAACCGCGACCCCAAACTCCCATTATGAAACGTGGCGATGCGATGGAAGGGCAGCTCGAGGTCGCTGTTGTCGTAGACGAGCACCCAGGGGAGTATTTCGATCGCGCGGCGCAGGTTGAGCATCGTGCGCGGAAACCGGGCGTGTATCTTATCCTCTGGCACATCATGCCCGCCCCGGTTCACCCGCAGCGCCACGCGCTGGTCGGACATCTGACTGTCCTCTAGGCCGATGAAAAACATCACTACCTCATACCCGCTGGCCGCGGCCTTTTGGAGGAAGTCGACCTTGTCCCCGACCGGGTCGGAAAGAACCGTCTCAAAGACAAAGCGCTCCTTCTCCTCGACCAGCTTCTGGCGATAGACTTCCACCAGGCGGGCCGCCGTGTACGCATCGCACTTCATTTCGGCGGCCAGATTTTCGGCGTTAAGGAACCGCAACCCTGCCATGGAAATCTGTGTACGATAGAAAGTGCTCTTCCCCGCCCCATCGGGCCCAGCCAAGACCACGATCAACGGTCGCTGATCAAGTGGTGGCGGCATGGGGGAGCTCGGAAACGAGGGGGACGAATTCACGCTTCTGGAAGCGCCCTTCAATGCGCTGCCCATCCTCGCTGATGCGCACAAAAACCCCGGGCTTCTTGGTCGGTTCGAAATGCGGATAGGCGAGCGCATCGAGCTCGGCGCGCAGGCGGGCACGCCCCTGCGGCCGCTCGACTTCGTCGATCAATTGCGAAAGCGGCACATTGCGCTGCGCCCGTTTAAGCGCCGCGACCTCCGCAAACCCCATGCGCTCCTCCATCGCCTTGCCGATTTCGGCCCAGAATTCGATCTGGCCGGTGATTGAACGATTGGTGACGCCGGCCGCTACTCGCGCGTCCAAGACGAGATGATCGGAAAGCTTCACTGGCATGCCCATAATTGGAAGGAAGCTTTTCACTACCTTCGGTCAAGGGCTTGCCCTCGCAGCGTTTCCAACAAGCACCAGCGCCATGGGCGCCCTGCCGGCACGCCGCTGCCCACCCAACACCTTGGAAGCGGCTACTATCTTGCCGTACCCGACTTTCCCGGGATGCGATCTTCCACCTAGCCGCCCTCCACGCCTGCCCCAATTGGCTCGATTGGTTTAGTAACAGCGCGGGCGGCTCCGATCTGCCATGCGGTCGATTTGCTGCTCGTGCTCGCAGTCGAGGCTCCGCTGGTCGTCTCCGGGCCGTGCTTAGGGAGCGATTGGGTTGGCGCATACAGAAGCCCCTGATCTCTGGCCCATGGAGGCGGGGCTACGGTTCGTTTGAAACCGAACTCATAACACACAATTGGACCAGCGAAAGGATGACGCCAATGAAGCTCCCCGCCGAACAGGGTCCGCCCACACCGCCGATGACCGCCGGAACCACAGCGGTCACCTGGTATCAGATCGTCCGGTAAACCCGCGCCGGGATCTTCGTCCCCGGCTCCCAGTCCGACTCGCCCGTCATCGCCATGGAAGTCACCCCTCGACATTCCCCCGCTTTCGACGGGGGTGAAGTCCGCCACTGCCATCACCAGCGCCGGCGCATGATCGCCGCAGTGCGGTCGACGCATGCAAACACCGCCTTCGGATTCCACGTCCTCCAACGCGAAGATGTCTTCTACGACCGTCGCTTCGCCGAGCTCGCCCTCGGAATCCAGATACCGAAGTTCCTGCGCGATGCGCTGCGGCAGGGATCGGCGATGACGTGCATGAACTGAGCAACGCAGCTTCTCACGGAGACACCAATCAAGGGATACTCAGCCGTGACCATGCAGACCAGCGCCGGGTGTCGAGTGACGGGAGCCAAACCACCAGTGATCGGCCAGGAGCAAGCGTGCTTCCGAGGTCTTGCTGGGAGATCAGGCCCTCGGCGCTCGGCTCTGGGCTCTCGACAGAATGGTCACGGCTCAGATGTCACTCGCTCCACACGTTCGTTCGATCCTCGTGAGCCTCGCTACCGACCCGCTACTCAACGACCAAGAGCGTGCGGATATGCTACGGCTCGCTGAGGGCCGGGTATCCGTGGATTGCAGACCGCCTCTGACGTACCAGGCATTCGCCGCTCACTTTGGCCGCGGGCGCGCCTGGGTTCGGCACTTTCTAGAGTTCACACTGCCAGCCCTCAATGCGCCGAGTTGCCTGCATCCGGGTCCCTGTGGCATCCCGGCGGGGCTGGTCGATTGGTTGAAAACGGAGGCCGGTCACGAGCAATGGCGGCCGCGCCCGTACCATCGGCGTGCCATGGCAAAGGCTGCATGATCGCCCTGCGCGGTCGGCAAAAGGCCAGAGGCAACCCCTCTGGCCATTTTCGCGTACGCATCCGGCGCTCTCTTCCACCTCTTTCCCACCCGGGTGCGCCAATTTTTTCAAATGTGCGGAATGTTCTGATGCAGCTCCCAAAACCCGTTTCCCGGAGCCAAACCGCGCAAATCACTGGTAATTAGGAACAAAAAAGCCCCTTCCGAAGGGCGGAAAGGGCTTAAATTGGGTGCAGGGCTGGGATTTGAACCCAGGACCTTCAGGTTATGAGCCTGACGAGCTACCAGACTGCTCCACCCTGCAATAGGTGAGAGGCGAGGCTGCGTCCCGCCCTGGGCTCTGTCAATGGCCTTTTCCAAAAATTCGCAAAACAGGCAGCCGCCCCCTCAGCCGGTCGAAACCCTCACCCCAAATAGGAAGACAGCCGGAAGCCTAGACTCGCTCTTGCACCGGACTCGCAGGCTCACCTTACTGGACAGTTTATTCTTTCGATACGCTTCTCCTTCCCGCGCCGACATGACCGGTTCGCTCCTCACCCTCCTCGATCAAAGCCTCGACTACGCCGGTCTGTTCCCGCCGGCTTCCCTGCCCATGGCCCAGGCCACCGCGACCTTTGGTCACGAGCGCCAGGGTACGGCCTCCATCTTGATGGGCCGCTTTGTCTGTCCAATCACGCGACTGGGTGAACTGTCTGACGCCGCCCACACCCAAGCGAGACAGCTGCGCGTAGCGGCGATCCTGCGCGGGGGGAAGACCGCCGGCGAGTGTCTCGCAAATCTGGAGGCCGACCTTGCCTCCGTGGCTGCATTTCCCGGGGGCGCCTCTGACCACAGCTCCGTGGACACGCTCGAGCTCAAACTGCCGCCCGACGCCCTGGCTGGAAGCGCACTGCGCAAACTGCTAACGGCTGTCGTAGCCCTGCTCGGCCGTCAGCCCGGCACGACGCGTCAGGTCTTTCTGGAGGTTGCGCCCACCGCCGCCCTGGAGGACCAGCTAGCCCTCGTGGCCGAGTCGGCCGGGAAACTTCGCGACACCACGGGCATGGCGCTGGGCTACAAGCTGCGCACGGGGGGCAGCGACGCCGCATCCGTCCCGGCCATACAGCTGGTGGCCGCCGCCCTGGCCACCGCCCGCGCCCACCGCTTGCCGATGAAGTGCACCGGGGGGCTCCACCATCCGCTGCGAGGGAAACAGGCGGGGTCCGACCACGCGCTGCACGGCTTCATCAATCTGCTCGCCGCCGCCGCCATTGCCCACAACCGGTCCGTTTCTTCAGCGGAACTGGAGGAGGTGCTTGCCGGGGAAGAAGCCGGGCACTTCACCTTCGGCCGGGCCAAACTGAGTTGGGGCAGCCACAGCCTTGACATGGCCGAGCTCGGCGCCGCGCGCAACCAACTCCTGGTTTCTTTCGGCAGTTGCTTCACCGACGCCCCGAAAGCGGAGCTGCGCCGCTTGGGCTGGCTGAAATAGCCAGCGGCCCGAAGCGCCGCGCTGCTGCGCGTGGAAGCAGAAAATGCTCGGGGCTCACAACTGCGCTCACGAGCGCAGTCCGTCCCAGCTTCCCGGGCAAGCGCGCACCACGAGATGCCCGCCATGGCCGCCGCCATGCGATGGTGAATCGCTCCGAAGCTCAGCGACAGTCGCCGACGCGCAGTAGGGAGCCGATGTGCAAACAGCGCGCCCTCCTCTGGGTAGCGAGTGCAGTTTGGAAAACCGGTCGGAGACCGACCCTACGCCCAAGCGATCGGCTCCGCCACTACGCGAAGCAAACGAAGCGCCGCCGGCTCAGGCGTACCCCTGCAATCGTGCCGCTTTGCGCTCTGGAATTGTACGAACTCCGGCCTCTGCCGTAGCAGGAGCGTGCTTGCAAGCGATCTGCGCTCTGCATCGCGTGCAGCCACGCGCCCACCACGGAATGGTTACGCCTTATGCGGCGTCCTTATCGGCCACTACACCTGCCATGCGAATGATCGGCTTGCGCTTCCCAAGCACCACACTGCGGTCGATCACAACCTCCTCGACTCCCTCGCGATGAGGAACCTCGTACATCACGTCGAGCATCAGCTTTTCGAGGATCGAACGCAGCGCGCGGGCGCCGGTCTTGAGCTCCATAGCCTTCAGAGCGACCTCGTGCACGGCGTCGCGGGTGAAGCGCAGTCGCACCCCGTCGATCGCGAAGAGCTTGGAGTACTGCTTCACCATCGCGTTCTTGGTGCGCAGCAAAATCTTTTCAAGATCGGGTACGGTGAGGGTGTCGAGCACCGACAACACGGGCAGGCGACCGATGAACTCGGGAATCATGCCAAACTGGAGCAGATCCTCGGGGGCTATGGTGCGCATCATCTCCTCGGGGGTGAGGTGCGAGGTCTCGTTGGCGCTGCCGTAGCCGAGCACTCGGCGTCCTGCGCGGCGCTGGACTATCTGCTCGAGGGAGACAAAGGCACCGCCGCAGATGAAGAGAATATTGGAGGTATTGACCTGTATATACTCCTGATTGGGGTGCTTGCGTCCGCCTTGCGGGGGCACGCTGCATGTGGTGCCCTCCAAAATTTTGAGCAAAGCCTGCTGCACGCCCTCGCCGGACACATCGCGGGTGATCGAGGGGTTCTCCGATTTGCGCGCGATCTTGTCGATCTCGTCGATATAGACGATGCCGCATTCGGCCCGCTTCACGTCGTAGTTGGACGCCTGGAGTAGCCGCAGCACGACATTCTCCACATCCTCGCCCACATAGCCGGCCTCGGTGAGAGTGGTGGCGTCGGAGATGGCGAAGGGGACGTCGAGAATCTTGGCCAGAGTGCGGGCCAGGAGCGTCTTGCCTGAACCGGTGGGGCCGACGAGCAGGATGTTGCTTTTCTCAACATCGACATCGTGGAACTCCGCAGTCAGCGCATTTAGAGGCTGGGCGTTGCGACTGGCGTCGAAAGAAAGCCGTTTATAGTGATTATATACAGCTACAGACAAGACCTTCTTGGCGTGGTCCTGGCCGATCACGAAGTCGTCGAGCGCGCGCTTGATCTCTCCGGGTTTCACCAGCCTGTAGGCGGGCTTGCCCTCCACCGCCGGCGCCTTGAGCTCGCGGTCGATGATCGTCTTGCAGACGGTCACACAGGAGTCGCAGATATAGACGCCGGGGCCGGCGATAATTTTGCGAACCTCCGTCTGCGATTTGCCGCAGAAGGAGCAGAGCGTCATGCGCGAAGATTTAGCCATCGGGAGGGAGGCGCTATCGCGGCGCGGGCAGCGTGTGGGTGCGGCGGACTAGCTGGGCGGGAGCGAGGTCAAGCCACAGCCTTGAGCGTAACGGCGGCCTCGGCGCGGGTCTCGAAAACCTTGTCCACGATGCCATACTTGAGGGCCTCATGGGCACTCATGTAGTAGTCGCGGTCGGAGTCCTTCTCGACCTCGTCGGCGGTCTTGCCGGTGTGCTTGGCGATGATCTCGTTGAGCGTGCGGCGCCAGCGGATGATCTCCTTGGCCTGGATGGCGATATCGGCCGTCTGGCCGGAAGCGCCACCGGTGGGCTGGTGGATCATCACGCGGCTGTTCGGCAGGGCGAAGCGTTTGCCCTTCGTACCACCGGCGAGCAGCACGGTGGCCATCGAGGCGGCCATGCCGATGCAGTACGTGACCACATCGCACTGCAGGAAGTTCATCGTGTCGTAGATAGCCATACCACCGGTGACCACGCCGCCCGGGGAGTTGATATAGAGATGGATGTCCTTCTTGGGATCCTCCATCTGCAGGAACAACAACTGGGCGATCACCAAGTTAGCGACCGCATCATCGATCGGCGTGCCGATGAAGATGATCCTGTCCTTCAACAGGCGCGAGTAGATGTCCATGCTCCGCTCGCCGCGGCCGGTGTTTTCAAGGACGATCGGTACGTAGTAGCTCACGGTGGTGGTATGGCTTTGGAGACGTTGCGCTCGAGGCTCAAGCCTTCGCTGGCGCGGGCACCACCGTAGACTGCGCCACCACGAAATCAAGGGTCTTGTCGAGGAGCAGTGAATGCTGCATCGCGCGAACGCGATCGCGGTCCTTGCCCAGCTCCTTGACGAGCTTCTCCGGGGCCTGGCCGGAGCGCATCGACTCCATGCGCAGGAACCGGTCGATGTCGATGTCCTTGAGCTCGATCTTCTCCTCGGCGGCGATGCGCCCGAGGATGACCTGGATTTTGGCGTTGCGGGAGGCGGCCTTGCGGGCGTCCTCAATAAGCTGTTGCTTGTTCTGCTCGAAGCTCTCCTGGGGGATGCCGCGGCGCATGTTCTCCTCGAGGAAACGGCGCAGGATCGACTGTGTCTCCGACTCGATGAGACTGGCGGGCACCTCGAAGTCCACCGCTCCGGACAGGGCCTCGGTGACCTGGCGGCGCTGCTGGGCGCGGTTTTCCATCTCCTTTTGGTATTTGATCTGCTGACCGGTGCGCTCCTTGAGCGCCTCGATCGTGGCGACCTGGTGGCCCTTGAGGAAGGCCTCGTCGATCTCGGGCAGCACCCGCTCGCGTACTTCCTGAACCTCGACGGCGTAGACGGCCTGCTTGCCGGCCAGCTCCTTGACATGGAATTCGGCCGGGAAGGTCACCGACACGTCCTTCTTGTCGCCCTTGACCAGGCCGGCGAGCTGCTGGCCGAGGCCGGGGATGAGGCCTTCGGCGCCTTCAACTTCCTCCCACGTCTGCGGGGCCTTGCCGAATACGGCGCGATCCGGCACCAGCTCGGCCACCGGCTGCTCACCGATCTTGCCCTCGTAGGAGAGCTTCACGTAGTCGGCCTTCTGGGCGGCGCGCTCGACCATCTTGAAGTCGGCGCGTTCGGCGCGCATGGCCTGGATGGCGGCCTCGATGTCGGCGTCGCTCACCTCGACAGCGGCCAGCTCGGTTTGCAGGCCCTTGTAGGAGGGGAGGGTGAAATGGGGCTGCACGTCTACGGTGATGGTCACCGCCGCCGAGAGGGACTTCTCGATGAGGCCGTCCTTGACGTCGATCACGCTATGGACCTCGAGCTTGGACTGCTCGATGCCGTCATGGTAGGCCTTGTTGACAACCTTGCTGTGGAACTCGTCGGCGATCTCCTTGGCGAAGCGCTTCTCGACGACCGCCAGCGGCACCTTGCCGGCGCGGAAGCCGGCGATGCTGGCCACCTTGGCGATTTCGGCCACCACGGCCTTGTACACGCCCGCGACTTCGCTCTGGTCGAGCGTGACGACGAGGGTCTTGCGGGTGAGGGAGAGGTCTTGAATTTCGAGGTTCACGGAAGAAATCGGAATCGGTGGTTTGGGATGCGGAATCCGCGACGCTACGCGGCGCCCATTTTCGCGGTCAATCCCCCTTTTGCGAAGATGCGAGGTCTACCGCCCCCCGATCGGCAGTGACAACCCCCTCCTTGCGCCCCAACACTGCCTCTCCCATGCCCGCCAGCGAGCCCACCGCCAACACCGCCACCGCCCACCTGGCCCCGGCCGCCCAAGAGCCCGCCGCCTACGAGCCCGCCGCCCCAGCGCCGGTCTCCTTGGCCGAGGTGGTGGCCGCCCACGGCAGCGTGCTCGTGCTCGACCCCTGCACAATCCACGTACAAGCAGGGCTGCTACGCGCCGGCCACGCCCCGCTCTGGCACACCGGCGGCGACGATTCGAGCGTGCACCTCTTCGACTCCGTGCAGACCTGCCTTGCCGCCGCCGGCCTCAAGCCCGGCCAGGTGGGCGCCTATGTGTTCTGCGACGGCCCCGGCAGCCAGCTCGGTATCCGTACAGCGGCTATGGCGCTGCGCACCTGGCAGGCGCTGCGCACCGCACCGGCTCCTGTCTTCACCTACCGCAGCCTGCTCCTCGCCGCCCTCACCCTTGCCCGCCGCCAGCCCGGCCCCTTCGCGGTGGTGGCCGACGCCCGCCGCGACAGCTGGCATGCCGTGCGCATCGCCTCCTGCGGCACCGCCTCGCCGGTACTGCGCGCATCCCGCGCCGAGCTCGCCGACTGGCCCGAGCCGCTCTTCACCCCGGCCGGCTTCCGCGCCTGGGCCCAGCCCCCCCGCCCCGCCGGCACCTGCGCCTACGACTGCGCCGAGATGAGCGCTGCGCTGGGCTCGCTCCCGCTGCTCACAGCCGTGGCCGAGCCCGAGCCGTGGTTGTCCGCACCGATCACCTACCAAACGTGGACCGGCCAGCGCCACCGCGCCGCCACCTAGGCCCGCTCCGCCCCATTCCCCCCGCTGGGACTCCTCCCCGATGAACGCCACCGACTCCCGCATCCCGCTGCGCTGCTGGGCCGAGATCAATCTCGCCGTACTCGAGCGCAACCTGAAGCACATCCGCGCCGCCCTGCCCTCCCGCCTCAAATACGTAGCCGTCGTCAAGGCCGACGCCTACGGCCACGGCCTCCCGCAGACCGCCGCCCGCCTCATGCACGCCGGCGCCGACCTCTTCGCGGTGGCCAACACCGCCGAGGCCGCCGCCCTGCGCGAGCTCGGCCCGGGCTGGCCCATCCTCGTGCTCAGCGCAGTGCTCCCCGACGAGGACCGCCTCCTCGCTGAATACGACCTCACCGCCACCGTCTCCTCCGCCGGCGAGGTCGAGCGCTTCAACGAACTGGGCCGCCAAAGCGGCCGCCCCATCGCCATCCACCTCAAGATCGACACCGGCATGGGTCGCCTGGGCGTCTGGCACGCCGAGGCCCCGGATCTCTACGCCAAGATCCGCGCCAGCGAATTCATCCGCCTCGACGGCATCTTCACCCACTTCGCCAGTGCCGACAGCGACTCGGAGTTCACCCACCAGCAGCGTACCCTTTTCCTGGACACCCTGCGCCTGCTCCCCGGCCTAGACCTGGAGCAGCTCATCATCCACGCCGACAATTCCGCCGGCCTGGAGACCCTCCAGCGCCGCGGCCCGATCAACGCGGTGCGCATCGGCCTGCTGCAGTTCGGCATCCTGCCCCACCCCAGCTCGATACTCTCGCGGGTGCACGCCGAACCGGTGTTCAGCTTCCACGCACGCGTGGGCCTGGTCAAACGCCTGCCCAGCGGCTCGGGTATCAGCTACAACCGCACCCACGTGACCACCCGCGCCACCACCATCGCGGTGGTCACCGGCGGCTACGGCGACGGCATCCCGATCTCCTGCAGCAACCGCGCCCAGCTCCTCATCCGCGGCCACCGCTGCCCGGTGCTGGGCCGGGTGACGATGGACCAGACCATCGTCGACGTCACCGATGTGCCCGAGGTGGCCGTAGGCGACCAGGCCACCTTTGTGGGCCGCCAGGGCGAACAGGAGATTTCGGTTACGGAGTTCGCCAAGTGGGCGGAGACCATTCCCTACGAGATCCTCTGCTCGGTGACAAAGCGGGTGCCCCGAGTCTACCGCACCACCCTGGGCACCTAGGCCCCGGCCCGTATTCCGATCAAGCCGGGGTACGGCTGGCCGATAGGAGCGGTGAAACCATCCACCGCAATGATCACCTGGAGCCCTGAACTCGCCACTGGAGTGCCCGAGGTCGACCACGACCATCTGGTGCTCATCGACAACCTCAACCGCCTGGAAACCGCACTCAAGGAGCGCGCCGGGGCCGAGCACATCAACGGGATGGTGGCGTTCCTGGAGCGCTACGCCCAACAGCACTTTGCCCGGGAAGAGAGCTGCATGAACCGGCTCAACTGCCCCACCGCCGCCGCCAACAAAGCCGCGCATGCGAAGTTCATCCAAACCTGCGCCGAGGCCCGCAAGAAGTTGGAATCTCCCGACGCCGCCGCAGGCCTGGCCTTCAAGATCCACACCGACCTCTGCGCGTGGATCCGCGAGCACATTCTCAAGATCGACATGGGGCTGCGCCAGTGCGCGAAATCGCAGTGAGGCGTGAGCATACAGTCGGATTGCAGGGTGGGACTTGTGTCCGTACCGGCTCGACGTGAGCAGTCGCGGCGGGCCTAACCGGCGCGGCGGGCCTAACGAAGAATGAAGAGTGCAAAAGGCAGATTTCGGCCCCCGGAAGGATTCGCACTACCCGCCTGCCTGTGAGTGGCCGCACGCCGACAGGCTACCCTCTACTCACTAGTCGCTACTGACTACTCGCTACTTCTGCCTGAGTTCTGCGTTCACCCTTCGGCCCTCTGCGTTAGCGAAGCGCCGCTACGTCCCTACACCACCTCCGGAGGAGGAGGAGGCAGAGCAACCGGCGTGGGCAATTTCATGGGCACGGCTGAGGCGCGCTCCGGTTGTCCGAGGGAGCTGCATGCTAGCACTCTCCGGGTGACCGGCACCGAAACTCCGGGACGCAGGCGCGTACCGGCCCCTCGGGCACCAACGCCCCTCCCCCCCAAGGTCGTACACGAGCCCGGCCGCCAGAGCCGCTTCCCGGGCGCGGTTCTGCCGGCAGGGAACCGGGGCACGCCATTGGGCATCTCCGCCGCCGCGCAGTATTCAACAACCCGTAAAAACACCGCCCGAAGCGCTCCGCCATCGGCGCAGTGGTGGACAAGTGCCCCGACCTGAACTCCATCACTTCCAACCGCCTCCCATGTCGCTCGCATCCCAACGCCTCACTCTCGCCTCTCTCGCGCTGCTCATCGCCGCGCCCGCGCTGCTGGCCTGGTCGCCCGGCACCGGCTCGCCCGATGCCGTCCAAGGATTCACCGTCAGCGCTACCGACCGCACCGACGTCCTCTCCTTCTACAACACCATCTACGCCGCCTCGGAGGACTTCGCCGCCACCATGGCGTGGACAGGCGCTGTAGACGCCGGCAATGCCGGCACCACCAGCGCGGCCTTCAAGGACGACGTGCGCCGCCGTATCAACTTCTACCGGGCGCTCGTAGGCCAGCCTGGAGACATCACCTTCGACTCCACAAAGTGCACCAAGGACCAGGCCGCCGCCCTGATGTTCTCGGCCAACCGCGCCATCAGCCACTACCCGCCCACCACCTGGACCTGGTACACCGCCGCGGGCGCCGAGGCCGCCGGCAATTCCAACATCGCCTACGGCACCTACGGCCCCGACTCCATCGACGGCTACATCCGCGACGACGGCAGCAACAACACCATCGTGGGCCACCGGCGCTGGCTGCTCTACCCTCGTGCCCAAATCATGGGCACTGGCGATGTGCCCGCCACCGGCACCTACTATCACACCAACTCCTGCTGGGTGATCGGCGACTTCAAGTCCTCCGCCCCAGCCGCCTTCGTCGCCTGGCCCAACCGCGGCTACTGCCCCTTTCCCCTGGTGCCCGCCCGCTGGTCGCTCTCGTACGCCGGCGCCAATTTCGGCTCCGCCAGCGTCACCCTCACCCAAGGGGCCACCAATATTCCGGTTACGGTGATCTCCCGCACCGACAACGGCTACGCCGACAACACCCTCGTCTGGGAGCCCCAGAGCCTCCCCTCCACCATCAGCGCCGACATCCCCTACTCCGTCACCGTCACGGGCATCAGCGGCAGCGGCGTCCCCACTTCCTACACCTACACCGTCACCCTCTTCGACCCCTGCGTGCTCGGCGCGAGCGCGACCATCAGCGGCCCCGCCGCCCCCTCCACCTCCGGCGCCGCCTACACCTTCACGCCCATCTCCCAGGCCGACGCCTATGAGTTGCGCGTATCCGCCGCCAGCACCGCCGCCTGGACCGAGGGGGCAGAGGACGCCACAGCCGCCCAGATCCAGTCCGGCACCACAGCCGGCTACGCTCTGCGCGGCAGCTACGCCGTGCACTCCGGCAGCAAGGCCTTCCACCTCACCTTCACCGACTTTGTCGACGAGAGCTTCACACTGCTGCGCGATGTGATCCCCTCTCCCACCAGCCAGCTCCAGTTCTACGACCGCGGTTTATTCGCCTCTACAACCAACACACTGGCCGCCGAGATCTCCACCGACAACGGCAACACCTGGGCCACCCTCTGGAGCCGCCCCGGAGTGGGCCTCAGCAGCCCGCTGTTGGACCCCGCCTTCATTTCCCACAGCGTCAGCCTCGCCGCCTACGCCGGGAAACTCATCTGCGTGCGTTTCGCCCTTCGAATGAGTGGCGGGGCCATCGTCATTAGCACCGCCGACAACTGCGGCTTCTACATCGACGACGTCACCGTAACCAACTCCACCCAACTTGTGGGCACCACCGTCACCGCTCTCAGCGGCGCCGCCACCGGCTTCACGCTCAACGCCGCCACAGCCGGCGCTCCTCTGGCGGCGGGCAGCAACTACATCCTGCGCGTACGGCCGCAGGTAGGCACCCGCTGGTTCGGTGATAGTCCCACAAAAACGGTGACCGCCGCAGTCGCCAACGGCTACGCCGCCTGGGCCGCGGCCCAGGTGCCGGCCGTTACCGGGGTGCCCCTGGCCGACCAGGACAACGACGGCCTGAGCAACGGTGTAGAATACGCCTTCGGCCTCAATCCCGTGCGCGCCACCGCCTCCACCCTCATGCCCACACCGGTGCAAAACGGCGCAGCCTTCGGCGTCACCTTCACTCAACCCGCCGGCGTGAGCGGGGTGACCTACGGCGCCCAATGGACCACCGACCTGGTCAACTGGACCACCATCCCGGATACCGGCAGCGGCACCACGCACACATTCAACGTGAATACCACCGGGCGCTCCCGCATGTTCTTCCGCCATGTAGTGGGAGTTACCCCATGAAGCACCACCGCCTCCTCTCCGGGTTGGCAGTTGCCGCCGCCCTCCTCGCCCTCTGCGCCTGCTCGCGACCCAAAACGGCCGAGCCGGCACCGGCGCCTGCCCAGCCGCAGTCCCCGCCCCAGCCGATCACCATGACGCCCACCGCCCCGCCGCCCAAGCCAGCGGTGTACTTGGGCGATGCGCCCCGGATGCCCGAAGAGCAAACCGACCATACTCACACGTCAGCGACTGAGTGATTGCGGCACAGAGCGAAGTTCCGCTTGAGGGCGATGCGCCGCAGGATGGCGAGGTTCCGCCCGAGCCGTGAATGTCGTATCATCCACGGGCGGGAAGCGGGCGGTATAGAGCCGAGACGGCTGTTCTACTTCGCTGAAGATTTCCGCACTGTGCGAAAGCCGTTCAGTTGCTCGGTTCGAGCGAAGCTTCCGGGATTGGTCGGAATCCTAGGTTCGCCTCGCCGAGTAGCCCACTCCTTGGCGCTGAGCACGAGCCCTGCTTCGCTCCTTGTCGGCGACCGATGGCCAGATAGGGTGGCACCATGAGCACGCTGGAGATGATCGTTGAAGAACTCAAAACCCTGCCGCCCCCCAAGTTGGAGGAGGCTGCCGTTTTGATCCATCGACTGAGGGAGACTTCGCGGGCCGATCGGTTGGCCGTCCTACGGCGCAGTGCTTCGATCTTGAGCGAAGCCGACGGCGCGGAACTGGAGCGGATCGTGGAGGAGACCTGCGAAAGGATCGATCCTCGTGAATGGTGACTTGGTCCTGGATACGTCTGTGGTGATTGCGGCGTTGCGGGGTGTGCCGGGCATCGAGGTGCGTTTAGATAAAGCCGATCGGCTCTGGCTTCCGTTGATCGCGCTAGGTGAGCTCGAACTCGGGGTGGAGTTGGCGAGCAAACCCGCCGTCCAACGCGCCGCACTGGACTCGTTTTTGCCCGCCGTGAGCTTGCTGGCACTCACTGCTGCGACGGCGCGGGATTATGCACGCCTGCGCGGGGCACTGCAGCGAGCCGGGACGCCAATCCCAGAGAATGATCTCTGGATCGCTGCGCTTGCCGCCGAACACGGTTGGCCGGCCGCCACCCGGGATGCGCACTTCGCCCGAGTGCCCGGCCTGACGGTGCTCGACTGGCGATAAGCCCGTAGCTCAAGACGCTCGATGTCTCCATCTTTCGCCGCCGCAGTGGCTTTCCCTGTTTCCGAACTTTCTACGTTCGTAGCTTCCGCCAATTCCAAGTCGCGCTCGGGATGAGACGAATGCCGAGGCCGTGATAGAGGCGTGCTTGCACGGGGTAAGAGCCGAATCAGTGGGAGGTAGAGTTTCGGAGCGGAGCGTGCGGCCGCCTCATCGCGAGGCCGCGCGCCAGTCGCACCGAGCTCGCGCTGAGCACGCCTGGCAGCATCCTCTATCCAGTCGCTGAGCCGGAAGCCCGATTCGACCTGTCCCTTACTCGGCCCGGGAGCCAGATTCGACCTGTCCCTTACTCGGCCCTCAGCGCCTGTTCGCGACCCAAAACGGCCGAGCCGGCACCGGCGCCTGCCCAGCCGCAGTCCCCGCCCCAGCCGATCACCATGACGCCCACCGCCCCGCCGCCCAAGCCCGAGGTGTACCTGGGCGATGCTCCCCGGATGCCCCTGGAGCCCCCGCCTGCGCAATAACCCTCCGCCCCAATCGCGCCCCGCCCTGCCGGGCCGCCTCACCCATTTTCCCGGTGGTATGTCCTGCGGGACTCCGGCGGCCAGGCCGGCGTGGCGGCCGCCCGGCATCGAGCCCGGCTTCGATCCTCCACTACACGGGGAACCCATTCCCGGCTCGCCAGCCCCGTGGTTCTTTTCCGCAATCCCTCCATGCGCCCCATCCACCGCCTCGTTTGCGCCGCTGCAGCGCTGACCACCGCCCTGGTGGCTCAGGAAACTCCCCACAAGCCGCAGGGTTCCCAGATCCCCGGCCCCGGCATCTACGCCGGGATGCCGGACTGGCAGGTGAACCTCAACCAATGGAAATCCGACCCCGGCTCCGATCGCGAAGCCTGGCTCAAAAGCCTGAAGGCCTGGAGGGTGGAGCGCCTCAAGCGCATGGGCTACAGCGACGCCCTCTACCGCCGCCCCGAGCTCCAGTGGACCCAGCGCAACCTCATCCACACCCAGATGATGGTGGAGGACCGCTACTTCTTCGATCCATCCACCCACACCTACACGGTGGACCGCTACGTGGATGATCTGCAGAACCGCTTTGGCGGTATCGACAGCGTGCTCATCTGGCCGCTGTATCCCAATGCTGGCATCGACAACCGCAACCAATGGGATCTCCACCGTGACATGCCCGGCGGCATACCCGCCCTGCGCCAAGTGGTGGCGGATTTCCACCGCCGCGGCGTGAAGGTCTTCTTCCCCACCGTGCCCTGGGATGCGAGCACCCGCGATATCGGAAAACCGGAGTGGCAGGCCACCGCCGAACTCATGGCGGAAATCGGCGCCGACGGTGTAAATGGCGACACCTTCGAGGGCCTGCCCCAGGCCTACCGCAGCGCCTCCGACGCCACCGGCCACCCTGTGGCCTTCGAGCCCGAGCTGGCTCCGGCCTCCGACGAAGGCCTGATGTACAACAGCCAGAGCTGGGCGTACTGGGGCTACGAGTTCATGCCCACCGCCAGCAAGCTCAAGTGGTTGGAAAGCCGACACCTCATCCACCTCTGCGACCGCTGGGCGCGCAACCGCATCGACAATCTCCAGTTCGCCTTCTTCAACGGCGTAGGCTACGTGGCCTGGGAGAACATCTGGGGTATCTGGAACCAGCTCACGCCCCGCGATGCCGAGGCCCTTCGCCGGGTGTCCTTTCTGGAGCGCCGCTTCGCCGACCTGCTCGTGAGCCCCGAGTGGGAACCCTACGCTCCCACGCTCCAATGGGGCGTCTTCGCCACCAAGTTCCCAGGGCAAGCCCAGACACTCTGGACCCTGGTCAACCGCAACGAATACGACCTGCAGGGCTCGCAACTCGCCCTGCCCCACCACACCCCGGGCCGGCGCTACTTCGATCTCTGGCACGGCGTGGAGCTCAAGCCCTCCACCCGGGCTGGCCAGGACACCCTGGATTTCCCCATCGAGGGCAAGGGCTTCGGTGCGGTGCTGGCGGTGGACGAGGGCGGGGACGTTCCGGATACCTGCCTGGCGCAGATGAAACAATGGGCGGCCGTGACCCTGAAGAGCCTTTCGGCCGAGTGGAAACCCCTGCCCCAGCAGATCGTGGAGATGCCCGCCTGCAAACCGCTCATGGCGCCACCTCCCAACATGGTCCAGATCCCCGGTGGGCCCTTCGAGTTCCGAGTCCAGGGTTTGGAGATCGAGGGCATGGACTGGGAGGGCTTGGATGTTCAATACCCGTGGGAACCCTCGCCCCGGCGCTTCCACCGCCAAACAATGAACCTGGAGGGCTTCTGGATCGACCGCTTCCCGGTCACCAACGCGGACTTCCAGGAGTTCCTCAAGTCCACGCGCTACCAGCCCGAGGATACGCACAACTTCCTCAAGCACTGGGTGAACGGCTCGCCGCCGCCCGGCTGGGAGCAGAAGCCGGTCACCTGGGTGGGCCTGGAGGATGCGCGGGCCTACGCCCAGTGGGCCGGCAAGCGCCTGCCCCACGAATGGGAGTGGCAGTGCGCCGCCCAGGGCCGCGATGGCCGCACCTATCCCTGGGGCAGCCAATGGGATCCAGCCGCCGTCCCAGCCCCCAGCAAGGGCCGGGATCTGCCTGCGCCGGCCAACGTCGACGCCCATCCCGCCGGCGCCAGCCCCTACGGTGTCATGGATCTGGTGGGCAACGTCTGGCAATGGACCGACGAGTTCACCGACACCCACACCCGGGCCGCCATCCTGCGCGGCGGCAGCGCCTACCAGCCCCAGGACGCCCTCTGGTTCTTCCCCCAGGCCTACCGCCTGGATCAGCACAGCAAGTACCTTCTGATGGCCCCCTCCAAGGACCGCTCTGCCACCGTGGGTTTCCGTTGCGTGTGGGCGCCACAGTAGCCCGGCAGCCCTCGCTGAGGAAAGGGGAGGCGAGGTATCCGCTTGAGCCCGATGGGCAAGCCTCCGCCCCCCCCGGGTTGTTCCAACATAGTCGCCACCGCCGGTGGCGTAGGGCCGCTTCCAGCAAGGCGGAAGGCTGAACCCGGAAAGCGGTGACCGGAGCGGGCCCGTCGAGGCCCACGGCCCTCGGCACTTCAGCCTCCAGTCCTCAGCCTTCATGTCTCAGCCCCCGGGTATCAGCCGCCTGGCTTCACCCTTCCGTTTTCAGCCTTCAGTGCCCGTGTATCCGCCTTCAGCCTTCAGCCCCCAGTTTTCAGCCTTCAGGGTTCAGCCTTCAGCCTTCCCCTTTCCGCCTTCCGCTTTCCGCCTTCCCCCGGCGGTCCGGACCCAAGGTCCGCCCCTGCGATCGCCCCCCTGGAAACAGCCGCTGCTTCTTCCCGGGCGGGGCAATGCGTTTTGCGGTGGGCACTGAGTGGTTACAACTCAGAGCAACTTGAGCAGGGCGGAAAAATCCTCGTCGGCCCAGCCCCGCTCCTCGGCGAGCCGCAGGCGCTCACGCACAAGATCGGTCTGGGGCAAGCACTCCGCCCCCGCAGTGGCGATCGCCAGGCGCAGGTCCTTGTGCATGTGTTTCACCGAAAACTGGGGAGCGAAATCGGCGGCGCGCACCTTGGGTTCCTTCAACTTCACCAAGCCGGAATTGGCCACGTTGCAGCCGATCACCTGGAAAAACGTGTCGTCGGAAATGCCCGCCCGTCGTGCGAAAGTCACTCCCTCAGCGAGCGCCTCCATCAGGCCGGCGATCTGCAAATTCATCGCCAGCTTGAGTGCCGCCGCCTGCCCGCCGGTGCCGATGCGGAACCGAAACTCCGAGAGATGAGCCAGGACCGGTTCGACTGCGGCCAAGTCGGCTGCTGTGCCCCCGAGATAGAACACGGTCTTGCGCGCCTCTGCCGCCGGCTTGCTGCCGGTAAACGGCGCCTCCACGTATCCTGCACCGCGTGCCACCACCTGAGCCCGAAAGCTCTCGCTGCTCGCCGGATCGATGGTGCTCGATTGCACCACGATCTTGCCCGGCCCGAGCGCTGGCAGCAGCGCCTCGATCACCCCGGCAACTGCAGGAGGATCGGCCACCACTATCTGTAACACTTCGCCAGCCCGGGCGGCGGCTACGATGTCGGACTGCCAGCCGGGAGCGCCCGGCTTGGGCGAGCGGTTCCAGGTGGCCGCGAGCAGGCCGTCGGCCGCGTAGTTGCGCGACCAGATATCGCCTATGATGCCGAGGCCAAAGAGGGAGACTTTCATGAAGGGATGGAGCGGACGCTGTTGAAGCAATCAGGACGAGACTTTGCTGTGTCCATCAACGCCCCACCTGGCGGCCGATTCAAGCCCGTCGTCGGATTTTGCCGCAACGCTCCGCGGAGCACGCACCATCACCCGCAGGATACGCCGGCATATCCCGGCGGCCCTTCGGTGACGGCTGGCCCCACTATCTCGAATACCCGCCCACCGAAGCCCACCGGCAGCCCTCGAAGCCACCCACCAGCCCGCCCGCCGCACCGGCCCTCCTCATCGCACTCACGCCGTCTATCCCAGGCCCATTTTTGCGCTGCAAGCGCCGCGCGCCCCCACCATGCATGTGCCTTCCCCCCATGCGCCTTCTCGTCACCAACGACGACGGACTCGACTCCGTCTTCCTCCACGAACTCGTCCACGCCCTCCTCACCGCCGGCCACACCTTGGCGGTCGTCGCCCCGCTGGGCGAGCAGAGCTGGATCGGCGCCGCCAAATCGCGCCATCGCCCCGTGCACTCCGCCCGCGCCGATTGCGGCTTCGGTTGCCCCACCTGGTCGGTGGACGGCACGCCCAGCGATTGTGTGAACATCGCCCTCGCCCACCTCCTGCCCTCCGATGGCCCTTCCATCGAGGGCGTCGTCAGCGGTATCAACATCGGCCGCAACACCTCCCTGGCCTTCATCCCGGCCAGCGGCACCATCGGCGGCGCTTGGGAAGGAGCCCTGCACGGCCTGCCCGCAGCGGCCATCTCCCAGGAGATCGCCCCCGCCGATTTTGAAATGCTCCGAGCCCAGCAGGGCCGCCCTCCGGAGCAGCTGCTGGCCACGCTGCGCATCAGCGCCCGCCACGCCGCCACCTACATCCCTTCCCTGCTCGCGCAAACCGCTCCACTCGGCTTCACGGTCCACAATTTCAACTACCCCTTCCCCTGCCGGGCCCTCGCCCCCGTGCTTCGCACCGTGCCGGCCCGCCGCCTGCTGCCGCGCCTCTTCGGAGCCCCCGACTCCGCCGGCCTGCACCGCTTCGCCTACCATCCCGGCGAGGACATTTCCCCACCCGAGCCGCTCTCCGACAACGCCGCCCTCTCCAGCGGCGCAATAAGCCACACCGTGCTCGACTACTCCCGCCTGGGGCATTGAGATGGCCCCCATGACTTCGACCCCACCGAAGCTTGGCCGCGGCGCAGCAATCCGCGTCTGCAATACCGGCGCACCCAAACATCGCGCACGAGTGTGCCCGACCCTCGCGCTCATCGCGGCGGTGCTCTCACTGGCAGCCGTCCCCGCCTCTCGCGCCGAACTCAAATGGGAGAGCCGCGAGCAGGCCGTGACCCTGCGCCCCACCGACACCGTAGCCAACGTGTGCTACGTGTTCACCAATGCCGGCGACAAGGCCGTAACCATCACCGAGGTACACCCCGGCTGCGGCTGCACAGTGCCCAGCCTGGCGAAAAACACCTACGCCCCGGGCGAACGCGGGGAGCTCAAGGCCGCCTTCCATCCCGGCAGCCGCGAGGGCACCGTGAGCATGCCCATCACCGTGAGCACCGACGACTCCGCCGACCCCACCACCCTCATCCTGATCGCCCAGATCGAGACCGTCCTCCACTTCGACACCCATTTCGTTTCCTGGAAGGGCACAGAGCCGCGCACCCCCAAGTTCATGCGCATGACCGTCGCCAAGGACCTCACCGCCCTGCTCTCCAGTGTGCAATGTAGCAGCCCGCAGTTCACCGCCACCTTCCGACCGATCGGCGACACCGGCCGCGAGTACGAGATCACCGTCACGCCCCCAGCCGACGTGAACACCTACACGGCGATCACCGTGCGCACTCTCCTCGGCACCGAGAAGACCGAGCGCAACTTCACCGTCGTGGCCCGCACCTTCTGAGCCGTGACCATGCAGTCGCACCGCTTTGCGCCCAGCCAGCGCCCCAGCTCCGGTGTCCGCCGTAGGAGCGTGCCTGCACTCGACCTGCGCTCCGGTATCCGCCGTAGGAGCGTGCTCGCACGCGATCTGCGCTCCCAATCGCCTGCCTGCACTCTGCTGCAACCGAATGCCCACCACTGAGCCGATGACTGCACTCTGGCGCTCTTGGCTCGGTATCCTGGCGGTAGCCACACTGCTCGCCGCCGCCGCCTTCGCCCTCGACCCCCGAGCCCAGGCCCTCTTCGCCAACACTCTCGCCCCCGACGAGATCACCCTCACCGACGCGCGCCTCCATCCCGGCTCCCTGCTCTGGGTCGACGCCCGCCACGGCGCCGCCTACGCCGCCGAGCACATTCCCCAGGCTCTCCCCCTCGACCTCGACAACTGGGATAACCAGATCGTGGAGGTGATCGCCCGCTGGCAGCCCGGCATGCGGGTGATCGTCTACTGCGACGACTCCGCCTGCGGCTCCAGCCGGCAGGTGGCCCAGCGCCTGCGCCGCGACTTCCAGTTCGACGACGTCTGGCTGCTCCATGGCGGCTGGTCCACCTGGCAGAAAGCGGAGGGAAAATGAAGACTCTCGACTGGATCCTGCGCCTCGCGCTGATCGCCGTATTCGCCGGCGCCGCCGTCACCAAGATTGCCGACCCCGGCGAATTTGAGTCCGCGATCCAAACCTACAGGATGATGCCCGAGTGGCTGGTGGCGCCTGTCGCCGTATGGCTACCGTGGATGGAGCTGTGCACCGCCGCCGCCCTGCTCTGGCCCCGCCACCGCCGGGCCGCCCTCTGGCTGGTCTTCGCACTCTCCGTGATGTTCATGATCGCCATCGGCCAGGCGTGGTGGCGTGGGCTCGACATCGTCTGCGGCTGTTTCGGCCGTCCGGCGACGGTGAGCGGTCCGGCGTTGCGCGGCTACCTGCTGCGCGACCTGGCCTTCCTCGGGGCGGCCACCTGGCTGCTCGCCCGCGAGTGGTTCACCGCCAGAACAACAGCGGCCCCCTGCGCCCCGCTCATAGAAGAGACCGAGCAGCCTGCGCTGGCGGAATAGACCGGTTTATGACTACCTCTCGCACCGCCTCCGGCCACTACTAACCGCACTGGCGCTGCACTCCGGTTTGCCAAACTCCTGTGCTGACTCCATCACTGCGCCCATGCCCGATTTTGCCGACCGGAAAGTCTCCCCGAAGAGCATCGTAGTCGACAGCGTGCTCGTCCTCGCCGCCTTCTGCCTGTTCTTCTGGCTGGCTTCGACCCACGTGCCCTCAGAAGACCCGATACAGGTGCGGATCTGGTCGGCCTATTGTGCGGCCTGCATGTCCGGGGTGTTCTGGCTCGCCTGGCAGATGCTCAAGGCGGTCTACCGTCACCAGCGCGAAGCGACCAAAGCGGACCGCTGAGCTGCGGGGCTTCCGGGCGGAGCACCTGCACTCAGGGGCGAGGCGGAGAGTGTGGCGGGGCTCGGCGCGCCGAGAGTTCCGGCAATTTTCCGCCCTCAACGGGGGCCTACACCTCCCCCCTTAGCCGTAACCATTCATTCGTAGGAGCGTGCTTGCACGCGATCTGCGCTCTGAATCGCGTGCAAGCACGCTCCTAGCGCGGGCACCGGAATTCGTGCACTGCCACCGCTTGCCAGAGCGCAAAGCAGTACGACTGCATGGCTACGACTCAGGTCTGCATCGTTACTGCTTAGCCGCCGTAGGTATCGCGCCAGTTGTGCGGCTCGGTGGATTGTTCGGCCACCTCGGCCTTCGCCTTGCGCCGCTCCAGATAGGCCGCCGCCAACAGCGAGACCTCGAACAGCGCAATCAACGGCACCGCCACAAAAACCTGAGTGAACGGATCGGGCGTTGGGGTGACCACCGCCGCCACGATGAAGCAGATCACGATCACCAGCCGGCGGGACTTGCGGAACGTAGCCACATCTACAATGCCCAGATAGGACAGCGCCAGCACCACCAGCGGAAACTCGAATACCGCCCCCATGCCCACCACCAGCCACGTCATCAGGCTGTAGTAGGAACCCACCGTCCAGATCATCGCGTAGCCCATCCATTGGTTGGCTTCGATGGCCACCTTGATCGAGGCCTCCACCAGCAGCAGGAAGCTGGAACTCGCCCCGAGCAGGAACAGCGACACCGCCGCTCCCACCGTGGGTACGATCACCCGCTTCTCCTTCGCCGAAAGCGCCGGGGCCACGAACTGCCCCAGGAAATACAGCATGAACGGCACTGCCGCCACCAGCGCCGGCGTCACGCAGATCTGCACCATCACGCCGTAGACTTCCATCGGCGTGTCGGTGCGCAACGCCAACTCCACCCCGGAGGAGGCCAACGCGCGCCGCCACGGCCACTCCAGGAACAGACGCACGTCCGTCATGAACACGCCCGTCAAAATCGAGAAGAGCACCAGCACGATGGCGCATTTCACCAGAGTCCAACGCAGCTCCTCCAAGTGCTCCAGGAAACCCATTACCTTCTCCCCCTGCATGGCCGCAGGCTCGGAGGCGGAGTCGCGGTCGGAGGCAGGCGGTTGGGAGGCGAAAGGCACGGTGCAAGATCAGGCGGCGTTGGGCGGCAACGTCAAGCGCCCCCGGGGCCCGCCGGCCCGGCCATCGCCTGGCCGAGCGCGTGCCAGGCCAGAGTCACACACTTGACCCGCTGCGGGTAGCGGGCCGCACCCTGCAGCGCCAGCAAATCGCCCAGCGCCTCGCCCTCCTCCGGCGTCAACGCCTCCCCCAGCAGCAGTCGCTGCACCTGGGCCGCGAGCGCCTGAGCCTCCGGGCGCTGCTTGCCTCGCACCTTCACCGTGAGCAGCGAGGCCGAGGCTTGGCTGAGCGCGCAGCCCTGGCCGGTGAAGGTCGCCTCCTCCACCCGCCCATCCGGAGAGAGGCGCAGGTGCACCTCCACTTCGTCACCACAGGTGGGATTCTCGGCCCGGGCATGGTGGGTCGCTCCCGTGCAGGCGCCGTGGTGACGCGGATGGCGGGAATGTTCGAGGATGATCTCCTGATAGAGCTCGCTGGGGTCCACGTGCGGAACGTGGAAACAAATTTGCGCCGCCGCAATCCGCGATGGGCCCGGCCCAAGGGGGCCGCACCCCAGCGGGCCCAACAATGTTTCCCTGCCCCGCCCCCAAAAGTAGCGCCGGCCCCGCCAAAAGGCAGCGCTGGCGCCCGCTCCTCCGCGGTGCTTCAAGCAAGGCACCGTTCTTCTGGCTTCCCTCGCAGCAGCGCTCCCGCCAGCCTGCGCCCCGCCGCCACCCACCGACTCCATGCTTCCCTACAAGATCAGCGTTCTCGTCTTCGTTGAAAACCCAGCCGGCGAGCTCCTGCTCATCGAGCGCACGAAGGCCCCCAACGCCGGCCGCTGGAGCCCCATCGGCGGCAAACTGGAGATGCCCACCGGCGAGTCGCCGTTCGAGTGCGCCGCCCGCGAAGTCGAAGAGGAGATCGGCCTCAAGATCGTAGCCGAACGCGACCTACACCTCTTCGCCATGATCGCGGAAAAAGCCTACGAGGGGCAGAGCCACTGGCTGATGTTCCTCTTCCGCTGCCAGGTGGCGATCGGGGCGCTGCCGCCCACCATCGACGAGGGCCGCTTTGGCTTCTACTCACGCACCGCCATCGAGCGCCTTCCCCTGCCCGAGACCGACCGCCAGGCGCTGTGGCCGATCTGGGACCAGCACCGCAACGGCTTCGTGGCCCTGCGCGCCGACTGCCATCCGTCGCAGAAACTCGATGTCATCATCGAGCAGGTTCTGCCCGGTCCGGCCTGAGGCGTGACCATTCTGTCGTGGGAGCGTGCTTGCACGCGATTCAGCCCGCTGCTCGCGTGCGAGCACGCACCATCTACCACGCACAAGCCCTAACCAGGGCAAGAGCGGCAATCTGCCCCGAAAATGCAGGGCTACGGCCAAGGCCGAGGCCCCCCTTGACTCAGCCCCACGCGCCCGGCAACCTGCCGCCCCTACACCTACGCCAACCACGCTAGAACCACGCACTACCATGTCCGAGAACATCGCCCAACTCACCACCGCCACTTTTGCCGATGCCATCGCCAAGTCGCCCACTCCTATCCTGGTGGACTTCTGGGCCCCGTGGTGCGGGCCCTGCAAGGCCATCGCGCCCCTGCTTGAGGACCTCGCCAAGGAGCTCGCCGGCAAGCTCACCATCGCCAAGGTCAATATCGATGATGCCGGCGAAATCGCCGCCCAATACGGCGTGCGCGCCATTCCCACTATGATACTTTTCAAGGGAGGCCAAGTGGTCGACACCTATGTAGGTCTTGCCGACAAAGCCACATTGCGTGCGAAGATCGGCATGAAGCTCTGAGCGGGTACCGAGCGCAGGAGAGCCACTTATCAAGTGGCCTTCCTGCCAATATAGCAGCCGTTCATTTCGCTATTTATCCGCAAGGAACGCAGAGGTCGCAAAGACCAATCCGATTTTCACCACAGAGAACACGGAGGAGAGGAAAGGCTGAAGGCTGAAAGCTGAAGGCGGAACGAAAAGGCTGAAGGCGGAAAGCGGAAGATATTAATCACATAGAACGCAAAGAGCGTAGAGATCGGGTATGGTCGATGATCCGTCTATTCCCGCTACTCGCTACTTCCGCACAGAGGTAGGTCCAGTCTTCGACTGGAT
>CAJCBL010000116.1 GCA_903960515.1 uncultured Verrucomicrobiota bacterium | reverse complement strand
CTCGTAGCTGAAGCGCGAAGCGATTCAGTCCCTCCGATTGGCCGTTCCTCGTAGCTGAAGCGCGAAGCGATTCAGTCCTTCCTGCACGTAGCTGAAGCGCGAAGCGATTCAGCCCTTCCTCTTGGCCGTTCCTCGTAGCTGAAGCGCGAAGCGATTCAGCTCTTCAGCCTTTCATCCTTCCGCCTTCAGCCTTCCGCCTTCAGCCTTCCGCCGGTCCTCCATCAGCCTTCTTATCCAGATCCTCAACACCCATGCTTCGCATCGGCCACGGCTACGACATCCACCGCACTATCGCCGGCCGCCCCCTGGTGCTGGGCGGCGTGCGCATCCCCTGCGACTTCGGCCTCGACGGCCACTCCGACGCCGACTGCCTCACCCACGCCATCTGCGACGCGCTGCTGGGCGCCGCCGGCCTCGCCGACATCGGCCACTTCTTCCCCAACACCGATGCGGCCTTCAAGAACATCGACTCCCAAGTGCTCCTGCGCCGTGTCGTGGGCGAACTGGCACAGCGGGGCTGGCAGATCGCCAACATCGATTCTTCGCTCATCGCCGAACAGCCGAAGATCGCCCCTCACCTCGCCGCGATGAAGGCCGCCCTCGCCGCTTCCACCGGGCTCACCCCCGATCAGATCGGTGTGAAGGCCACCACCAACGAGACCATCGACGACATCGGCCGCGGCCTGGCCATCGCCGCCCACGCCGTCGCCCTGATCCAGCGTACCTGACCTCCTGCGGCCACCCGCGCGCGCCGGTCCGTAATCGTTCTCGTGCGCCAACTCGTTCTAGTGCCCGCGCTCAACAGCCGCCGTTGCCCGACCGCAAGGAACGACAAGTTGCGATACCCACCACTGCTCCCGCCCTCCTACTCCCTGCGATCTTTGCGCTCCCTGCGGCCAATCCCCCTGCTCTCTCTTTCCTCCGTGCTCCCCGTGCCCTGTGTGCCTCAACCTCCGCACGACAACGAGAATGAGTAATAGAACGAGAATCACCGCCGCTGCCTTTGGCAGGCTTCTGCCCCTCGCCTGCGCCCTTGCGCTTGCCCTCTCCGGCTGCGGCAAACGCGAGACTCCCGTCGCCCGCGGTATCCGCGATCAGGTGTTGCTGGTGGCCGGCGGCGCCGGCCTTTCCGACCTCGATCCCCAGCTGGCCACCAGCGTGGGTGAGTTCAACGTCATGCTCGCCCTCTTCGAGGGCCTCACCGATCTCGACCCCGCCACTCTCGACCCCGTGCCCGCCATCGCCGAGCGCTGGGAAACCTCGCCCGACGCCCGCACCTGGACCTTCCACCTCAGCGCATCCGCACGCTGGAGCGACGCCCGGGCAATCACCGCCGGCGATTTCGTTGCCTCGTGGCGGCGCCTCCTCTCGCCCGCTCTCGCGGCCGACTACGCAAGCCTGCTCTATTGCGTGGTCGGGGCGGAGGATTTCAACCGCGGCCGCCTTGCCGACTTCGCTCAGGTAGGCCTCTGCGCCCCGGATCCTCGCACTCTCGTCGTGCGGCTCCGCCAGCCCACCCCGCACCTGCCCGCCCTGCTCGCCCTGCCACCACTGTTTCCCGTCCCTCTGCACGTGATCGAGAAATGCGGACCTGCCGAGCGCCGCGGCAACCCGTGGACTCGCCCGCCCACCTTCGTTGGCAACGGCCCCTTCCGCCTGCGCCAATGGCGCCACGCCCAGTTTGTGGATGCCGAACGCGACCCCGGCTATCGCGACGCCGCCGCCGTGCGCCTGCACGCCGTGCGTTTCCTCCTAACCGAGAATCTGGAGACGGAGGAGCGCATGTTCCGCGCCGGCCAGCTTCACGTGGTGAGCGCACTGTCCACCGGCCGGGTGGAGGAATGGCAACACAACCAGTCGCCGGCCCTGCGTACCGTGCCGTACTTCGGCACCGACTTTCTGCGCGTGAACGTCTCCCGTCCCCCGCTGGGCGACCCGCGCCTTCGCCGCGCCCTCGCTCTGGCCATCGACCGCGAGCAACTCGCCGGGCGCGTGCTGCTAGGCACCAAGCGGCCCGCGCCGGCGCTGGTGCCGCCAGGCTTCCCCGGATACCCCCCGCCAACCGGTCTGCCCACCGCGTTTGCCGAGGCCCGCCGCCTGCTCGCCGAGGCCGGTTTCCCCGGAGGCGCCGGCCTGCGGCCATTGCAGATTCTCTACAACAGCTCAGATCAGCACCGGATCGTTTTCGAGGCGATCCAGGAGATGTGGCACCGCGAGCTCGGCGTTACCGTTCAGCTCGCCAACCAGGAGGACAAGATTGTCAGGCAGGCGCGCCGCTCGGGAGACTACGATCTGCTCCGCTCTTCCTGGACGGCCGACTACCGCGACCCGCTGACCTTCCTCGATGTATTCACCTCCTCCGGCGGCAACAACCACACCCGCTGGCACAGCGCTCCCTACGACGCCCTGCTGGCCGAGGCCGGCGCCGCGATCTCCGAGCCCGCCCGACTGGCGAAGCTCAGCCAGGCCGAGACACTGCTTCTGGCCGAAGCCCCGATTATCCCACTCTACCACTACACGAACTTCTACCTGGTACATCCCAGCGTGCGCGGCTGGTCCGGCAACCCCATCGACCGCCGCCCGCTCAAGCAGCTCTGGTTGGAGCAGTAGGGCCGGCCAAGGCAAACGACTTTGGCGCAGGAAGCGTTCGTGTGCGCGGTCCGGATCCACGTTGCGGCCTGCCCACTACCGCAGGAGGCAATGCCTGCCATCGCCGCCGGACCGTCCGCCGTCACCGCCAGCAGCAGTGAACAGTCTGCGGTCTACCGTTCACCGCTCACAGCCCACCGCCCACCGCCCACCGTCACCCCCGCACGGTGACCAACTCGATGGATACCGCACGCCTGGCCACGGGATCGTAGCGCAGCACTGCCCCGGAGATGCGCACGTCGCCGGTGGCCACCTCGAAGCGCCGAGGCATGCCGTCGATGAAGCGCCCCAGCACCGCCTGGATGTCGCGTCCCAGCACCGATTCATACGGGCCGGTCATGCCAGCATCGGTCAGATACGCGGTGCCCTTGGGCAGCACGGCGGCGTCGGCCGTGGGCACATGGGTGTGAGTGCCCACCACGGCCAGCGCCCGCCCGTCCAGATACCAGCCCATGGCGATCTTTTCGGAGGTGGCCTCCATGTGCACCTCCACAAACACCGCATCGCAGTCGGCCTCGGAGTCCTTGAGCAGCCGGTCGGCTGCGGCGAACGGGCAATCGCTCTTCATCGCGATGAAATTGCGTCCCAAAACGGTGAACACGCCGAGGCGGAAACCGTCCTTGGCCACCACCACGCGCTCCAAGCCGGGGCAGGCGGCGGGCAGGTTGGCGGGCCGGCACACCCGGCCGAAGGTGCGAATCTCCGCCTCGAAGCTCTTCTGGTCCCACACATGATCGCCCAGGGTGATGACATCTACGCCGGCGCCCAGCAGTTCGCGCGCGATGCCGCCAGTGATACCCGAGCCCGCCGCGGAGTTCTCGGCATTGGCGATGACAAAATCCAGCGACCACTGGGCTCGCAGTGCGGCCAGTTGCTTGGTCACGATTTCGCGCCCGGGCCGCCCCACGATGTCGCCAATGAACAAGATCGAGATCATGCGGCCATTCCGTGCCCGCGCCCGCCAGAGTGCAAGCCGCATGGCGGAGGCGCTGCGTAGTAGCGGGTAGTGGGTTGCGGGGTACTCTTTCTCTTTCCTCTGCCCGATCGATCGGATCCCACCGATCCGCCCGATTAGGCCGCCCCCGCTCTCCTCCTTCGGCCTTCAGCATTCTTCCTTCTGCCTTCCTCCCCGCTCACTCCGCCCTTGCCGAGGGCCCGCCGGCCCCCAACCCTGCCCTCCCCTCAACGCTACCATGACCGCTCAGACCGCCCACGCCCACGCCCACACCCACGCCAGCCGCGAGATGAAAGGCGCCGAATGTGTCGCCGAATGTCTCATCCGTGAGGGGGTCGATATTCTCTTCGCCTACCCGGGCGGCGCCTCCCTGGAGCTGCATCAGGCTCTCGCCCACACCGACAAGATCCGCGTCATCCTCCCCCGCCACGAGCAGGGCGGAGGGTTTGCCGCCAACGCCTACGCCCGCGTCACCGGCAAGGCCGGTGTCTGCATGGCCACCAGCGGCCCCGGTGCCACCAACCTCGTGAGCGCCATCGCCGACGCCTACATGGACAGTATCCCGTTGGTGGCGATCACCGGCCAGGTGTTCTCCAAATACATCGGCAAAAGCGCCTTCCAGGAGACCGATTTCTACGGCATGACCCTGCCGGTCGTGAAGCACAGCTTCCTGGTGATGGATGTGAACGACCTGCCCCGCATCTTCCGCGAGGCCTTCCACATCGCCACCACCGGCCGCCCCGGCCCGGTCGTCATCGACATCCCCAAGGACGTGCAGCAGGCCAAGTTCACCCCGGTGTGGCCCGCGGCGATGAAGCTCCACGCCTACCATCCAGAAAAGCACGCCGACGACGCCCAGCTTCTCCAGGTCCTCCAGCTCGTCGCCGAATCCAAGAAACCCCTCCTCTATGTGGGCGGCGGGGCGATCTCCGCCGAGGCCAGCGCCGACCTGCGCAGCTTCGCCGAGCGCAACCAGATCCCGGTGACCACCACCCTCATGGGCGTGGGCGCCTTCCCGGAGACCCACCCCCTCTCGCTGCGCTGGTTCGGCATGCACGGCACTGTGGCCGGCAACTACGCCGCCGACCAGTGCGACCTGCTGCTGTGCTTTGGCGCACGTTTCGACGACCGAGTAACCGGCGACACCAAGGCATTCGCACACCGGGCCAAGATCGTCCACCTCGACATCGACGCCTCCGAGCACAACAAGAACAAGCGCGTCCACCTGCCCATCGTCAGCGACCTCAAGCACGCGCTCACCCGCCTCAACGCCCTCCAGTCCGAGCGCAAGATCGCCGCCCCGGCCGGTGCCACCATAGAGTGGATCGCACAGTGCGACGCCTGGAAGAACGAGTTCCCCTTCAGCTACGCGCCGAGCGCGCACATCCTCCCGCAGGAGGCCATCCGCACCCTCTACGAGTTGACCAAGGGCGAGGCCATCATCGTAACCGGCGTGGGCCAGCACCAGATGTGGGCCGCGCAGTACTACGCCTTCGACAAGCCCCGCCACTTCATCAGCTCGCTCGGACTGGGCGCGATGGGCTTCGGCTACCCCGCGGCCCTCGGCGCCAAGGTCGCCCGCCCCCACCAGCAGGTGGTCGACATCGACGGCGACGGGTCCTTCCTCATGAACGTCCAGGAACTGGCTACCGCGGCGATCGAGAAGATCGGCGCCAAGGCCATGATCCTCAACAACCAGCACCTGGGCATGGTCGTGCAGTGGGAAGACCGCTTCTACAACAGCGTGCGAGGCAATACCATCCTGGGCGACAAGACCAACATCGGCGGCCCCGACAACCTCGGGGGCCTCTATCCCGACTTCGTGAAGGTCGCCGAGGGCTTCGGGGTGGCCGGCCGGCGTGTCGTAAAAAAGTCCGAACTGCGTGCGGCCATCCAGGAGATGCTCGACCACGACGGCCCCTATGTGCTCGACGTCGTAGTGCCGTACACCGAACACGTGTTGCCCATGATTCCCGCCGGCAAGACGGTGCGGGACATGATCATCAAGTAGCGGGCAGTGGGCCGCGAGTAGTGGATGGTTGGTAGCAACCGGCCCCCTTCGTTCCACTACTCCCTCGCCCGCCTCGCCACCGCAGTGCTGCACTCGCTCCTTCGCAACCTTCGTTTCCTTCAGTAGCGAATCTTCCGGCCCTCCCCCATGTCGCTCGAATCCATCAAAGCCGCACTGCTTCTCTCCTACGAGCAGGACGGCGGCATCAACCACCTCGACGGCGCCAACCTGCCCTCCGAGGCCGCCGTCGACGCGCTCGCGCGCGGGTTCATGCACCTGCTCTTCCCCGGCTTCTTCGAGCGCCAGGCCCCCACCCGCAGCGACGTCGCCTCCTTGGTGGGCGGCCAACTCGCCGAGATCGAACGCAGCCTGCGCGCCGAGATCGCCAAGGCCCTCGCCTATGCCGGCCGCTCCGACGCTCAATCCGCAGCGGGCGTGGAAAGCCTCCACCTCCTCGGGCAGCTCCCCGCGCTGCGCAAACTCATCCAGACCGACGTCGAGGCCGCCTATACCGGCGACCCCGCCGCCCGCAGCCACGACGAGATCATCCTCGCCTATCCCTGCGTCCTGGTTATTTCACTGCAGCGCATCGCGCACATCCTCTACCTGCGCGGCGTGCCGCTGCTGCCGCGCATGCTCACCGAGTACGCCCACGAGCGTACCGGGGCCGACATCCATCCCGGCGCCCAGATCGGCACCCACTTCTTTGTCGACCATTGCACCGGCGTGGTCATCGGAGAGACCGCCACCATCGGCGACCATGTGAAGCTCTACCAGGGGGTCACCCTCGGGGCGAAGTCCTTCGCCCTCGATGCGCAGGGCAACCCGGTGAAGGGCGTCAAGCGGCATCCGGATGTTGGCGACCATGTAACCATCTATGCCGGTGCCACCATCCTGGGCGGCGATACACTTGTCGGTGCCCACTCGATCATCGGCTCCAACGTCTGGCTGATGAGCTCGGTGCCCACGCACAGCCTAGTCACCTACGAGGGCGCGAACCTCTCGGTGCGCCACCGCCGCAAGCACGAGGCCCTCGAGGTCGAGCTGCCCCTCGCCGGCTATCACTACGACATCTGAGCGGCGGTCCATTGCGCTGTCGCCAGAGAGTGATTGCACCCGCTCCCGCGGTGTCCGCCGTGGGAGCGTGCTTGCACGCGATCCCGCCGCCCCTGTGTCCGCCGTAGGAGCGTGCTTGCACGCGATCCCCGCCGCCAAAGGGTCCGACGCAGGAGCGAGCTTGCGCGCGATCACCCGCTAGGGGCCGCACCAGGGCGATGCTTGCACGCGATCTTCACCCGCAATCGCGGGCAGTCCTCCGGGCTGTAGCGCTTCGCTGGGGTTCTTCCCTCATTCGTTGCAGGGCCCCGCCATTGGTCGCTCGTCTTCGCGGTTGAAGTCCCCCGAAGAGGAGCCGATAGATTCATTGTCTCGGTGCACCGGCGCCGCATCGGGCCCACCGAATCCAACATCTCCGCACTAGCGCCCGGTACCCCAACCGCGCCCTCCCCTCCCCGGCCGCCGCCCCACGCACTGCAGCCATGCCCGTACACTTCGAATACCTCCCGTACCGCGCCAGCTTCCGTCAGCCCCTGCTTACGGCCCACGGCGCCTGGTCCGAGCGCGAGGGAATCCTTGTGCGACTGGTCGGCGACACCGGCCGCGAAAGCCTCGGGGAGATTTCCCCGCTGCCCGCCTGGGGCACCGAGACTCTCGCCGCCGCCCAGGCCTTCTGCGCCGCCCTGCCCCAACAGCTCGACGAGCAGACCGTACGCACCGTGCCAGCACAGCTGCCCTGCTGCCAATTCGCCCTCGAAACAGCCTGGGAGGCCCTGCACCGCCCCGACCACCCCTCGCCCGTGCGCACCCTGCCGATGTCCGCTCTGCTGCCCGCCGGTCCCGGGGCCATCATCGCCGCCGAGCGGGCCGCCGCCCAGGGGTTCACCACGATGAAGTGGAAAGTTGGCGTCGGCGCGCCAGCCGCGGAGCTCGCCCTGCTCCCGCGGGTGCTCGAGCATCTTCCCGCCGGAGGCCAGTTGCGCCTGGATGCCAACGGCGCCTGGGATCTGCCCACCGCCCGCCTGTGGCTGGAATCCTGCGCCGATCGCCCCATCGAGTTTATCGAGCAGCCCTTCCCCGTGGGCCAGGAGGAGCCGGTACTGAGCCTGGCCAACGAGTTTCCCACCCGTATCGCCTTGGATGAGTCGGTGGCGGTCCACTCCAATCTCCTGCGCTGGCTCGAGTTCGGCTGGCCGGGCATCTATGTGATCAAACCCTCGCTGGCCGGTTCGCCACGCAAGCTCCTGCAGTTGCTCGACTGTTACGAGGCCGAGGCCGTCTTCTCCTCCGCCTTCGAAACCAGCGTGGGCCTGCGCGCCGCCCTGCAAGTGGTCGCCCGCGCCCCCGACAACGGCCGCGCCGTGGGCTTTGGCACCATCGGCTGCTTCGCCGACGAGCGCTTGAACCTGCCCGATCCCGGCCACACGCTTTCCACCAAGTGGCTCGCGCGCCAGGCGCCGGGCTCCCTATGGCAACATTTGTCGAACGAGCCGCGCGCCGCCTAGACCGTCCCGCCCTGCGCCGGGCGGCTTGCTCCGCAGACTGCAAACAACCTGTCCCTAGGGAGCTTTCGGCTCGCAGCCCGACCCACCTGTTTCCTGACACCGGTCCGCTCCTTCTGCTCGACCCCGACCCGCTAGAGTATGCCAACCGCGCTGTGGCTGCCCTCGCCGCCGGTCGGGATGTCTTTTTGGGCAACCCGCATTGGACCCCGGCGGAGACCGCAGCTGCGGATACGCTGCTTCGCGCCGCCGCGCCGCCGGCTCCGCCCTCACCCGGCCGGGTGATGATCGCCACCGGCGGCAGCGGCGGAGCGCTGCGTTTCGCCATCCACACTGCGGACACGCTCACCGCCGCCGCCCACGCCCTTTGCGCCCGGCTGGGGGGCGGCCCGATCAACAGCCTCTGCCTGCTGCCTCTGCACCATGTAAGCGGCTTCCAGCAGCTCGTGCGCGCCCTGGCCACCGACGGCGAGCTGTGGCTGGGCGACTGGGCCGGGCTGGCGGCCGGCCACCGCCCCGAGATTCCGGAGACTGGCAACTGGACGCTCTCGCTGGTGCCCACCCAGCTCCAGCGCCTCATCGGCTGCCCGGCGGCCTGCGCCTGGCTCCGGCGTTTCACCACAATCCTGCTGGGCGGCGCCCCCGCCGCCCCCTCGCTGCTGGAGCAGGCCCGCGCGGCCCGCCTGCCTGTCGCCACCGCCTACGGCGCCACAGAGACGGCCGCCGTCTTCGCGCTGCAATCGCCCGCCGACTTCCTTGCCGGCGTAACCGCTCTCCTGCCACTGCCCCACGCCACGGTTCGCATCCTTGATTCGGAGACCCTGCAGCCCGTCGCCCCCGGCGCGCTCGGCCGTGTGGAGCTGGCGGCTTCGTCGCTATTCCTCGGTTACTGGCCCGGGCTGCGCCCCCCCGGCGCCTGGCTCACCGACGACCTCGGCACTCTCTCCCCCGACGGCGGCCTGCACCTCCTCGGCCGGGCCGATGCCGCCATCAACACCGGTGGCGAAAAGGTCCACCCCGCCGAGGTCGAGGCCGCGCTGCGCGCCACCGGGGCGTTCACCGAGGTGGTGGTACTCGGAGTGGCCGACGCCCGCTGGGGCGAATGCGTCGCGGCGTACTTCCCATGCGCCGACCGGCCCGACCTCGCCGTGGTGGAACGCCAACTGCGAGCGCACCTGAGCGCCCACAAGTTGCCCCGCCGCTGGATGCCTGTGGCAGACTGGCCGCGCACCGCCCAAGGCAAGACAGACCGCTCCGCCCTGCGCCGGTTGGCCGAGGGCTCCGGCACTGGTTGAGCGCCCCGGAGCCTGTGCCGTTGCGAGCTTGCGCGAACCGGGCGGGGTGTTTGCGTCGGGCGAGTGGAGCACGCCACCCAACATTGGTCCGACCTCGGTATCACGCCGCATGGGATGCTCACGCTTGAGCCCCTGGCCTACGACGCCGGGGCTTGGCTCGACGCCGCAGTTGCCCAGCGCCTACATGCCTCGCTGGCCGAGGCCCCGGCAGCCGGACTGCTCCACCTCGCCACGCGCGAACTCGACGCCCTCCTGCCTCCGGCTGCGGCATGGTGGCGCAACTTCGCCCGCCTCTACCTCACCCGCCTCTGCCACACGCCCAACCTGGACCAGGCGCCGGCGCCGCCCGGCATTGCCGCACCGCCCGAGGGCGAACTCGCCGCACTGGTTGACTCCGCGCCGCCGATGCGCGGCAGCGAATACCTCGATACCGCGCTCCTGGCACGGCTGTGGGCCGAGCTCGAAACCCTGGTTCACTCCCGCATCTCCGCCCATGAAGGCGGTTCCGCTGCTTGGTTACATGAGACCAATCCCCTCTGGCGTCTGGTGGGCCGGGTGACCTTCCACTTGGCGGAGAACAAGAACGACCACGCGAATCCCTTCGCGTTCATGGCGAGCTACGCCTCGCGCCTCTCCAACCAGTCGCGCGTCCAGCACCTGCCGCTGGGCCGAGCCCTGCAGGAGTTCGCCGGGGCGCAGAACCAGGCCGGCCTGCTTAACCTGCTCGCCCCCGTGCAGAAGGCCGCCGAGGGCAGCGAACTCGTCCGCCAACTCGTCGAGTCGGGCCGGATCTTCCGGCCGCTGCCCTGGCGCCCGGCCGAGGCGTACCGGTTCCTTGCCGACATCCCCGTCTTCGAAGCGGCCGGTGTAGTCGTGCGACTGCCCGACTGGTGGAAGGGCGCCCGCCCGCCCCAGCCCAAGGTGGGCGTCACGGTGGGCAACCGGAAAACCGGCGGCGTAGGCGCGGCGGCGCTCCTGGATTTCTCGGCCTCCGTGACCCTCGAGGGCGAGGCGCTCTCCCCCGAGGAACTACAGCAACTCCTCTCCTCCTCCGAGGGGCTGGCCTTCGTGCGCGGCCGTTGGGTGGAAGTGGATGCTGGGCAACTCCAGGCCGCCCTCGCCCACTGGCGCGACGTAGAGACGCAGGCGGCCCAGGGCGGCCTGACCTTCTTCGAGGGCATGCGCCTGCTCTCCGGCTTCAATGGCCCCGCCGCTCGGTTACCGGGCGGCTCCGCCGCGCAGGAGGCTGCGGCACCGGAATGGACCGGGCTGCAGGCGGGTGAATGGCTCACCGGCGTGCTGGATACCCTGCGCTCCCCCGCTCGCCTGGAGTCGGCCGAGGCGATCCCGGGGCTGCAGGCGCAGTTACGCCCGTATCAACAAGTCGGCGTTCAATGGCTGCGCTTCCTCGCCCAGCTTGGCCTGGGCGGCTGCCTGGCCGACGACATGGGGCTGGGCAAGACCTTGCAGGTGCTCGCCGCGCTGCTTTGGCGCAAGGGCGAGTGGCCCGCCGGCCAGCCGCGCCCGCCCTCGCTGCTGGTGGCCCCTGCCTCGCTGCTGGCCAACTGGCGCGCGGAGATCGCCCGCTTCGCCCCCTCGCTGCGCAGCGCCACCATCCATCCCTCCGAACCGGAGCCGCCCTCGCTAAGCCCCGGCGCCCCGCCGGCCGCCGCCGGCGAGCTGGACTTCGTGCTCACCACCTACGGGATGGTCGCCCGCCGCGAGGACCTGCGCCAGCGTCAGTGGGATCTGGTCATCCTCGACGAGGCCCAGGCGATCAAGAACGCCGATACCCGCCAGACGCGCGCAGTGAAGGAGCTCAAGGCGGGGGTGCGCTTCGCCCTCACCGGCACGCCCGTGGAGAACCGCGCCGCCGACCTCTGGTCGCTCTTCGATTTCATCAATCCCGGGCTGCTGGGGTCCGCCCGCGACTTCGGCCAGTACATACGCCAGCGCGAAGCCGCCTCGCCGCCCGACTACTCTGCGATCCGCCAGCTCACCCGGCCCTACATGCTGCGCCGCATGAAGACCGACAAGCGGGTGATCGCCGATCTGCCGGAAAAGACCGAGCTCTCTGCCTGGTGCGGGCTCTCCGCAGCGCAGGCCGCCCTCTACGAGCAGTCCGTGGCCGAGCTGGCCGTCGCCATCGAGAACGCCGAGGGTATCCAGCGCAAGGGGCTGGTGCTATCGTTTCTGATGCGCTTCAAGCAGATCTGCAACCACCCCTCCCAGTGGCTCAAGGACGACGCCTACGCGCCAGCCGCCAGCGGCAAGTTCTCCCGCCTGCGCGAGCTCGCCGAGGAGATCGACGAGCGCCAGGAGAAGGCGCTCGTGTTCACCCAGTTCCGGGAGATCGCCGCACCGCTGGCGAATTTCCTCGCCGGCATCTTCCGGCGCCCCGGGCTGGTGCTCCACGGCGGCACAACACTGCCCAAGCGCCGGGAAATGGTGGAGGCATTCCAGCAGGACGACGGCCCCCCATTCTTCGTGCTCACCGTCAAGGCGGGCGGGGCCGGGCTCAACCTCACCCAGGCCGCCCACGTCCTGCATTTCGACCGCTGGTGGAACCCCGCCGTCGAGAACCAGGCCACCGACCGGGCCTTCCGTATCGGCCAAAAGAGCAACGTGCTCGTACACAAATTCGTGTGTCGGGGCACCGTGGAGGAGCGCATCGACCGGCTCATCGAGGAGAAGAAGGCGTTGAGCGGCGAACTGCTGGAGGGCGGCGGCGAGAGGATCCTTTCCGAGATGAACAACGAGGAACTCATGCGCTTCGTCGCCCTTGACCTGCCCCGCGCCACGTCCGCATAACCCCACCATGTCCCGCTTCGACTCCGGCTTCAGCCCCTACGTCCCGGTCGCTCAGCGCCGCAGGAACGCCGAGAAGGAGGCATCCAAGCTCCAGAAAAAGGGTACGGTGCTGGAGCCCGTCGGCGCCCAGGGCCGCGCCATCGCCAAGTCGTTCTGGGGCGCGGCATGGTGCACCAACCTGGAATCCTACAGCGACTTTGCCAACCGCCTCCCCCGAGGCCGCACCTACCTGCGCAACGGCTCTGTCATCCATCTTTCGATCCAGCCGGGCCGCATCGAGGCGCTGGTGAGCGGCTCCTCGATCTACAAGATCGCCATCACCATCAAGCCCTGCCCGCCCGCCAAATGGCTGGCCCTCTGCGAGCGCTGCGCCGGCGAGATCGGCTCGATGATAGACCTCCTCCAGGGCAAGCTATCCAGACGGGTCATGGAGGTCATGACACAGCGCGAGACCGGCCTCTTCCCCTCCCCCGCCGAGATCACCCTCGGCTGCTCCTGCCCCGACTGGGCCGACATGTGCAAGCATGTGGCCGCCGTCCTCTACGGAGTGGGCGCCCGGCTCGACGAGAAGCCCGAACTGCTCTTCACGCTGCGCTCCGTGGACCACACCGCGTTGATCGCCCATGCCGCCGCAGCCACTCAGTTCTCCGAAGCAGCCGCCGCCCCGGGAGAGGGCGAACTGGCCGACGCCGACGTATCCGCGCTTTTCGGCATCGAGATCGAGCAGGCCGGCTCAGGGCCGCAATCACCTGCGGCAGCGTCGCCAGTTGCGGCGACAACGGCGACTGCGGGTCGTACTCCGGCTCTGAAAGCGCGAAAGCCGGCCGCAGCGGCCAAACCCTCCACTGCCGCCAAGACCACCGGCGCCAAACCGGCCGCCGCGAAACCATCCCAATCGAAAGCTCCTGTCGCGAAACCGGCGGCTCCGAAACCGGCCAGCACAAAATCCGCCCGCGCAACACTTCGGGATGCGAAACCCTTCACATCGAAGCCAGTGCACGCGACCCTGGCCCCCTCGAAACTCACCGCAGCAAAGCCAGTTGCCTCGAAGAAAGCTGTCCGCATCCCGACAAAGAAGCCATCGCTGCCGCGCCCCCCGGCCGCTCGGTACCCGATCAACTGATCAAGTGCTCCGCGCGCCCTGCATGGCCTTGGCTGCGGGGGCCGCCTTTCGAATACGAGGGACCGCGCTGCGATTTGCGCGGGCCGCCTTCTTCCCTCCTCCTCGGGCATTCTGCCTTCTGCCTCCCCCCCCCTGGGGTGCCCCGCCTGCACCGAATCCGGAATTTCCGCCTTCCGCCCTCGGCTTTCCGCCTTCAGCCTTGCCCCCTTCCGGCGCTGCAATCGTACGCAGGGCCACAACCACTACACACAATGTCCATGACTCCCCTCGAAGAAATCCGGCACTCGTCCTCCCACGTGCTGGCCACCGCAATCCTTCGCCTCTTCCCCGAGGCCAAGCTCGACATCGGCCCGCCCACGGAATCGGGTTTCTACTACGACATCGACCTCGACAAGAAGCTCACCACCGACGACCTCGCCGCCATCGAGGCGAAGATGAAGGAGGTCATCGACGAGAACCAATCCTTCCGCCGCAAGGAGGTCAGCCGCGAGGAGGCCGTCGAGATCATCACCCGTATCGGCCAAGAGCGCTACAAGCTGGGTCGCTTGGCCGACATCCCCGCCGACGAGAAGATTTCGTTCTACGAAAACGGCGAGTTCATCGACCTCTGCGCCGGTACCCACGTGCGCTATACCAAGCAGATCAAGGCCTTCAAGCTGCTCAGCATCGCCGGCTCCTACCACCGCGGCGACGAGAAGAACAAGCAGCTCCAGCGCATCTACGGCACCGCCTTCCCGTCCAAGGACGAGCTCGCGGCCTACCTCACCCAGCAGGAGCAGGCCAAGGCCCGCGACCACCGCAAGCTCGGCCGCGACCTCAAGCTCTTCCACATCGACGAGGACGTGGGCCAGGGCCTCATCCTCTGGACGCCCAACGGCTCGATTATCCGCCAGGAGTTGCAGAACTTCATCGGCGAGGAGCTGCGCAAGCAGGGCTATTCGCAGGTATTCACCCCACACATCGGCAAGCTCTCCCTCTACAAGACGTCGGGCCACTTCCCCTACTACAAGGACTCCCAGTTCCCGCCCATCGCCGACCGCGTAGCCCTCGACGACGCCCTCGCCTGCGGCTGCTCCTGCGCCGAGTTGATGAACCGCCTCGAAGGCGTGCCGGCCGCCCTCGCCGCCCAAGTGAACGAGCGCACCGGCAAGGAAACCATCGGCGCCGAGCGCGTGATGGCCGACGACAAGATCCTCGACGGTTTCATGCTGAAGCCAATGAACTGCCCGCACCACATCAAGATCTTCGCGTCGCAGCCGCACAGCTACCGCGACCTGCCCGTGCGCCTGGCCGAGTTCGGCACCGTCTACCGCTGGGAGCAGTCCGGCGAGCTCAACGGCATGACGCGCGTCCGCGGCTTCACCCAGGACGACGCCCACCTTTTCTGCACCGAGGAGCAGGTATCCGCCGAGATCATCGGCTGCTTGGAGCTTGTAAAGACCGTCCTCTCCACCCTCGGGATGAAGGACTACCGCGTGCGCGTGGGGCTCCGGACTCCGGATTCCTCCAAGTACACCGGAACCGACGAGAACTGGGCCAAGGCCGAGGAGTCCTGCCGCTCCGCCGCGAAGACCCTCGGGGTGCCCTTCACCGAGGAGCCCGGCGAGGCCGCCTTCTACGGCCCGAAGATCGACTTTGTCATCAAGGACGTGATCGGCCGTGAGTGGCAACTGGGCACAGTGCAGGTCGACTACAACCTGCCCATCCGCTTCGACCTCTCCTACGTGGGCGCCGACAACAAGCAGCACCGCCCGGTGATGATCCACCGCGCGCCCTTCGGCTCGATGGAGCGTTTCTGCGGCGTGCTCATCGAGCACTTCGCCGGCGACTTCCCCGTGTGGCTCTCCCCCGAGCAGGTGCGCATCCTGCCCATCTCCGAGAAGGTCATGGATGCCTGCGACGCACTCTATCGGAAGTTCAAGGACGCCCGCGTCCGCGTGTCGCTCGACACCTCCAACGACAAGCTCGGCGCGAAGATCCGCCGCGCCGAGATGGAGAAGGTGCCCTACGCGCTGGTGATCGGCCAGAAGGAGGCCGATGCCCTCAGCGTGTCGGTGCGCAGCCGGGCCAAGGGCGACGAAGGCGTGCTCAAGCAGGACGACTTCGTGGCCCGAGTGATCCAGGAGATCGCGACCAAGGCGCTCCCCGAGAAGCGCCCCGCAGCCCCGGCCGCCGGCCAGCCTGCGGCCGCTGCTCCCGCTGCTACAGCCAGCCTGCCCGCCCCTGCCGCACCGGCACAGAACGGCTGATACAGAATCGCCACAACGGGCGGGCCGGAGCCCCGTTCCGCCCCTCGAATCTCAAGGCGCCGCGCTTTCCGCGCGGCGCCTTTTCTTTGGGCAGCCTGTTCGCCCCGCTGCGAGCATACACGCGATTCCAGGTCCTGCCCCGCTATCCCCTCGACGAGAGGGCGAATGGGTACCCAATTTGTCTCCGCTGCGGAGAACTCCACCTGCGTAATGGACACTCTCCCCCGAAGATAACGAACCCTTCGAAGCCACCAGAACTTCGAATACCTCCGCTCACCGTGTTGATAGAACAGGTAGTTCGCCTTCGCTCCGGCTCCGCTCCTGTTGCAGCCGACAAATCCTAGAACAACCAGCTCCCCGCCTGCGCCCTTGATCGCCCGATTCATCGATCCGCCTCAAACCGTTTGCCCTCACGACCGTGAAGGCAAACGGTCGGAGCCCACGGCCCGTCGCCGCTCCAGCTCCGGCCACCTAACCCGAGGGCAACCCGCCCACCGCCGCATTGCGGGCGGGCGTTTCCCTCCGGCCGCGCCCGGTCGGTGTAGTTGCCTGGGCTTCTACAGGGCCGCTTCCTCCGATTGTCTGAAGCCCCCCGCCTGCGTCCTTGATCTCCCGATTCACCGCTCCGCATCAAACCGTTTGCCCTCACGGTCGTGAGGGCAAACGGTCGGCGCCCACGGCCCGTCGCCCCTCCTGCTCCGGCCGCCTAACCCGAGGATACCCAGCCCACCGCCGCATTGCGGGCGGGCGTTTCACCGCCGGTCGCGCCTGGTCGG
>CAJCBL010000115.1 GCA_903960515.1 uncultured Verrucomicrobiota bacterium | reverse complement strand
TGCAGCGAGGGCGGCAGGCGCATCGGCGGCCTCGATGAAGTCCAGTTCGTGGGTGCGCAGGGCGAGATAGGCCGGATCCGGACTGACGATGGCTGGAACGCCGGCCAGCCACGCGTTGAGCAATTTGGTGGGCGGCTTGTGGCTGGCGTCGCCGCGCAGCGGATCTCGTAGGGCCACAACAACGTCGACCAAGGAATAGTCGTGGATGCGGCTTTGGTCCAGTGGGGAGGTGATCGTGGATCCTCCGGGGGTGAGCCAGTCGCAGCCGAGGTCGCGCAGTTGCGCCCTCCAAGAGGCATGTCGCAGCTCCTCGGGGAGCTGTTTGAACATCCCGAAGTATCCGACCGAGCGTAGGGCACCGCAGCGCGATGTATCCCGCGGAAGCAGGCCGGGCTGAGGCCAGTGGTGGACGTAGAAGCATCGCCGGCCGTCGGCCTGTAATGGATTCTGCACGATCTCGAAATCGGCGCGCCACACCGGGGCGCGATCGGCGCGGCACACCACCGTCCAGAGGGGAAGGGGGAAACGGTGACGGTCGATGGCGTTGAAGTCGTCGGCGTGCAGGATGGCGAGGCCGGCGCGGGGCAGCTCGCCGGCGAGGGTTGCGGCAAAGCCGGCGTGGCGCAGCCGGAGCCAGGTTTGGAAGGTCCAGGCGCAGCGGCCCCCGTCGAGGCGGGCGCGCAGAGCGGCCTCGCCTATGGCGGCGGGATCGGTCTGTTCATCGGCCCCGCGCAGCACAAAGAAGGGGGCGGAATGGGTCATCGGGGGAGTGCCAGTTGCACAGCCCGTATTGAGGCGCGGGTGTGTTTCCAGTGGATGCCGCCGCGCACGGGCTTGGTGGGGGAGCCGAGCGCCAGGCAACCGGCGGGCAGTTCGCCGGTGACCAGGGAGCGGGCGGCGACGATCGTGCCGGCGCCGATGCGGGTGCCCTTCAAGATGTAGCAACCCAAGCCGAGCCAGACATGGTCTCCGATAATGACATCGGCTGGCGGGTTGAGGCGGTGGCCCGAGGCGGAATCCAAGATGGTGTGACTGTCGCTGTTGCGCAGCTCGGTATCCTTGGCGATCAGACAATCGTAGCCGACTTGGATCAGCCTGCCTTCCTGGGAAAGGAGCGTGGGGCCGATCATGGTTGTCTGATCACCGATCAGCAGGCGGGAGGCGTCGTCCTCGACGATGATGGTGGTGTGGCGTAGTCGGCAGTCGGCACCGATGTGGAGCCGGGCACCGTTGCCTGCGACCTTGAGAGTGCAGCCCCAAAGGCGGGCGCCGGGGCTGATGACGAGCTCGCAATCGCGGCCGGAGATTTCGATGGAGGTGTCAAACAGGCGGGCGTTGTGGAAGGCGATGCGGTGCCCTTGGCCGGTGCGCCGACAGCGGGTGCCGTTCAGCCATGAGTAGCGGCGGGGGAGACCGGCGGAGCGGCGGAGAAAATCGAGGTGCATGGCTGTTTAGCGAGGGAATTGGGCCGCGGCGGCGGGTTGCAACATGTATTCGACATAGCGCGTGTCGCCCAGCTCGGGGCCCATCAGCAATGCCCAGTTGGGGTTGGTCTAGAGCAGTGGGGGCGGGAAGGGGGCGCCCCCCCAATCAAGGAGGCGAGGGCAGGGATCGGTCCGGGTGCCTGGTGGGCGAGGGCGGCCTGTGCGGGCACAGTCGGGATCGGGGCGCCGAGGCTCGGCCGGGTTGGGGGGCGGGAGCGGATCAACGCGAGGCGTCGCAATCGCGATGAAAATTGTCGAGTTGGCGGCGCAAATGGTCGGTGCGGTCTTGGAGGACTGATTCGCGACTTAGGCAGGGCTGGAGTTGTCTGCGCTGAAGCTGGCTGC
>CAJCBL010000114.1 GCA_903960515.1 uncultured Verrucomicrobiota bacterium | reverse complement strand
CCGCATGCCCGCCAGCCTCGGAAGGAGAAGTTTTAAGAGTACATCCCTGCCCTGCCCCACACCCGCCGTTCCCTCGACAGTTTCAAAAAACCCGGCGCCGAACCAGGCGCTACAGAGAACGCCGGGAAGATCATCCTCTCCTTCGGCCGAGTCCGCTCCCCGGCGTCTCTGAGCTTATATCGTTCGGCAAAAGAAGAGATGGACATTCGACTACCCAATTCTGTTGTCCGCATAATCCGAACGAAGACATTCGTTACTTTGGCGACCTGCGCATTCTTCCTTTTCCTTCCGTTCTTGATGCTTTTCGGCGCCGGCAGCGCGGCCTTGCAGAAAAGAAGGAAGCTCCGACTTGTTTGCACACTTATGTGTCCCAGTTGCGGTGCCCCTCTTGACCGTGCCTCCGTTGCACGGGCGGATGCGCGATGGAAAGAGACCATTCGCGAGCTCAAGAAAAAAGATCCATTGTCCGCCCGCTATCGGGTGGTCCGATACTTAGATGCGATTTGCGGCGCGTGCGCTGCAGAGATCAACATCAAAGAAGAGCCGAACCAGACACCACAGCCAACGCCTCTATAATGATCGCCTTCCAATCAAACATCTTCGATTCGTCGTGGCTGACCTGATGCGTTGGCCGCAATATGAAATATCCCGATGGCACTCTGCTCGCAATTGGAGACCACGTTTGGTGGGATGGCGGTGTTGCCACTGGGCGCGTCACGGCAATTTGCGAGTCCTCGCAGGAGTATGTGCAGGTCGGAGCAAGCGAACCCACAATTTTGATCTGTTATGACGGATCGCACTCGCCGCATGGTGCGATCATCGGTTGCCCTGAACGTCTTCTAGCCGACGACGGTATCGGTCGTCTCACGAAAGAAGAGGAAATGGAAGTTGCGGCCGTCATAGGTTGTGCTGGCTTGGCATTGCCGCCGGAAGTATACGCTGAGATGACGTGTGGCGTCTTCGCCGATTTTAAAGAAGGAAAGCGCGAGCGTTGGAAGGTCGCCTATTTTCGAAGTCAGCGACCGAAGATCGTCGTTGCTGTCACACCTGATTTGCGGGCGGCCTCAATCATTACGCAGGAGGACGCGTGTATCTTTCCTAGCGGCATGCTCATAAAAAGATGAAGACCGCCCAACCATGCGCTACAGCCAACGCATCTATAATGTCCGCTCTCCAAACAAATATCCTCAGTTCGGCGCTGCTGAGCTGATACGTTCGCCATGAGAATCCTTCTTCTTTCCGTGCTCTTTCTTCTCCCTTCATTGCGAGCGGAAAGCGATCTGCGCTCGAAGACATGTGCGCAATTGATCGACGATTTGCAAAACCTTGAGAGTCCTACTGCCGGTCTTCATCCGACAGCGTGGGTGAGCCAGTTCCTCGCCCAAGAAACGGAGCCTCAATTTGGAGGAGGAATCATCGGATCGCAGCGGCCCGTTGTCTTTGCGCCGATGCGAGAACTCGTCGTCAGGGGCGCCGCTGCTATTCCAGAGATATTGCGTCATCTCGATGATGCCCGGCCGACAAAGCTGGAGATCAAGGAAGAGAACCACATTAGCTGGGCGCAAATCTGCAACGACTATAACAATAGGCCTCTTCGCGGACGTCCTCCGTACAAATACATTGAGGCGAGCCTTGGACTTCCGTACCGGGTTCTTGTGGGGGATGTCTGTCTGGTAATATTGGGGCAGATCACAAACAGACCCCAGGTGGGGGTAAGATATAAGCCGTCTGGTGGGGTACTCATCAGCAGTCCGATCAGATTTCCAGAGATTGTCGCGTGCGCTCGCGAAGATTGGAAAGGCTTCAGTGCCGCAGATCTGTGCGCTTTGCTTTTGGACGATATCCCACAATCGAAGTTTGAGCAGGAAGAAGACGGCGCGATGCGACGGATCAGGTTCTATTTCCCAGAGAAGCTATCCGAAGCCATTGAAGCACAGAAACTAAAGGCGGACAAGGATCTAGAGGGAACGCCGGAAAAGTCCACGCCTTCCAAGCCGAGTCAGCCGCCCGTCGTTCCCCTTCCCTAAGCGTTAGCCGTCTCAATTCACACAGCGTACTAGGAACCAAGTAATTTCACCAACTCCAATCAAACCGAATCCCAACTATGATTATCTGGGGCTCAAAGGCCAAAGAATTCCAAATCGGCACCGGTGCATTTTTCTGCCCGAATTGCATGACCGAATCGACATATTCCCACATGAGGGTCTCACGCTATTTCACCCTCTATTTCATTCCTCTTTTCCCTACCAGTACGCTTGGCGAATACGTGCGTTGTCGCAGCTGCAACCGAGAACTACCGGATGATGTTCTCACTTGCACGCGCAAGGAAATCATCCTCGCGGTTCAGCCGTGGACCTGTGCGAGTTGCAGCAACCGTAATCCTAGCTCCCACGACAAATGCCTTTCCTGCGGAGCCACCAGAACCTCACAGCCGCCTCCGTTACCTCCTCCTTTACCTCCGCCCTTACCACTTCTCCCTCATCGCGAAGCGTGTAATCGGCTCGCTGTGGCTGCGCTGCGAGCTTCAGGCATTGAGTTCGACCAAGCCTCCCCGTTCCAGCAAGCGCTAGTAAGCACGTTTGTGTTTGGCATGATTCAGGCCGAGTGCACTAAGCATTCACTTGCTCGGGAGCAGGCACACGCAATCGCTCTGAGCGTTTTTGAAGATACCTTGCACTACACTCCTGCTGCGGCCGCTGAAGGAGTGCAGGCTTGCATTGATGCGACCGCTCCCGGTGATCATAATACGATGCGAGCAATCATGCACCGTGGCATTGATGGCCACGCTCAGTGCTTGGCTTGCGACATCGAAGGACTTTCCTCAAATCTCAAGGCTATTCTCGATCAATTCAAAAAAACGGGCTAACCAGGCGCTACAGAGAAAGTTGGGCAGAGCATCATTTCCCTCGACCGAGTCCGAAGCCCGGCGTCTCTGACATTATATCATTCGGCGAAAAATGAGCATTTCCATCCAGTGTCGAAACTGCGGCGGTACCATGGGTCAGGAGACGTTCATCTGTACTCGCTGCGGTGAGCTAAACGAGCGACCTGGAACCGGAGTCCCGCGGTTTTCAGATAGTGCCCGAGTTGCGCCCGAAGCGCTGGGGGGACTGCTGACGCTCCACAAGGTCAAGGGATCGCGAGTGAGCTATGTGGGGCGTTGTCCAGGTGGCGCGATCGGGATCACCGAAAGCGGTGATCTGGCCTGGGTATCGGATATGGGATACCTTGGACGCATCGAAGTGGATGGCGTGGCCCTTCGCTTGGACGGCAGATTAGTGACCGTCGACACCGGGTTCCCAGTATGACGACTCCAGAATATCAGGCGCTCACTACGCTAGAAAACCGGAGCCTAACTCCGAAAGTTGACGCGATGCCGGCACACGACTCTGATTGAACAAGCCCCGGGCTTACGGGAGTCCGAATCGCTATATCCCGGTCGACAGACACGCCTCGGAGGCACGGACGCAAGGTTCGACCCTGCAGGAAGAAAAGGCTGAAGGCGGAAGGCTGAACCAGAAGGCTGAAGGCGGAAACCTGAATGCTGAAAGCGGAAATGCTATCCGCAAAGAACGCAAAGAGCGCAGAGAGCGGACCCGAAACTCGTATTGAACCACAGAGGTCACAGAGAGCACGGAGGGAGGAAAAGGCTGAAGGCTGAAACCGGATAGTGTTAACCGCAAAGAACGCAAAGAGCGCAAGGAAGACAAAGACGGAACCCGGAATCGGATTTGGCCACAGAGATCACTGAGGGGGAGGAGGACACGGAGCGCGGGAAAGGGCTGAAGGCTGAAGGGCGGAAATCGGAGGAAGAGCTGAACGGCTACGCCATTCAGCTACGAGGAGGAAAGGACTGAAGGCGGAAGGCGGAAAGCTGAATTGCTGCAATACATCAGGAAGGCCACTTGATAAGTGGCGCTCCATGTTCTCCGCCTACCACCTCAACCTAAACCTCTCCTCCGGCGCTCCTTCCGGCCTCCGCACCTCAACCTTCAACTTCAACCTCTGCACCTGCGCTCTGTGACGAAAAGTAGCGAGGAGCCGGTAGCGAGTAGTGAGTAGGCGGGGCGGAGAATCCGTTCTTTGAGCTCTCTGCGTTCCTTGCGGTAAACCTCTGCTGAAAGAAGCGAGAAGCGGGTAGCGAGTAGCGAGAATAGACGGATCATCGAACATACCCGACCGCTGCGTTCCTTGCGGTTAAATAGCGTATGATCCAGTCGAAGACTGGACCTACCTTTCTGATCGATCAGTAGTGTCAGCGAGTAGGCAGCGGCGAACCTAAGGCAGAAGGGAGAAGGGAGAAGGCAGAAGGCGGACGGGAAGCCCCTGGGCTGAAGCTTGAATTCCACGATCTATATTCTGCGATCTGAGTTTGCGCAGCGCGGAGCGCCGGGACTACAGCAGTCCGTCCGCTCGGCATCTGCCCCGGCCTGCCGAAGGCGAGCCAACGGGACCGGCTTTGGGGGCCGGTAGGGGCGGGCAAACTCGCTGCGCTACCAACCACGGTCCACCGTTCACTGACCGTCCTCAGTCTTGCACCGCGCCCCAGCGCCCTCCAACCTCTCCCCTTTTTCCCGATGCAGACGCCGACTCCTCCCTCCGCCGACTACAACTTCAACGAGCTCGAACCGCGCTGGCAGCGCGTGTGGGACGAGCTCAAGCCCCAGCGCGCCCTCACCGGCGGCTCGCGCCCGAAGTACTACGTCCTGGACATGTTCCCGTATCCGTCGGGCGCCGGCCTGCACCTCGGCCACTGCGAAAACTACGCGATCACCGACATCATGGCCCGCTACAAGCGCGCCAAGGGTTTCAACGTCCTGTACCCCATCGGTTGGGACGCCTTCGGCCTGCCCACCGAAAACTACGCCGTCAAAACCGGCCGCCACCCCGCCGAGGTGACCGCGGAGAACATCGCCACCTTCGCGCGCCAGCTCAAGGCCTTCGGCGTGTCCTACGATTTCGACCGCGAGATCAACACCACCGACCCCAAATACTTCCGCTGGACGCAGTGGATCTGGCTCCAGCTCTTCAACCGCGGCCTGGCCTACGTGGAGGAGAAGCCCGTGTGGTGGTGCCCGGCCCTCGGCACTGTGCTCGCCAACGAGGAGGTCATCGACGGCCTGTCCGAGGTGGGCAAACACCCGGTCGAGCGCCGCCCGCTGCGCCAGTGGGTGCTGCGCATCACCGCCTACGCCGACCGCCTCCTGGCCGACCTCAAGGACCTCGACTGGCCCGACTCCACCAAACGGATGCAGGAGGCCTGGATCGGCCGCAGCGAGGGCAGCGAGGTCGAGTTCGACCTCCCCGGGCTCCCCGGCGAGCGGCTCCGCATTTTCACCACGCGGGTGGACACCATCTTCGGCGCCACCTACATGGTGATCGCCCCCGAGCACGCCCTCGCCGGCCGGCTGACCACACCGGCCCAGAAGGCCGCGGTGGACGCCTATGTGAAGGCCACCGCCTCCAAGAGCGACCTCGAGCGCACCGAGCTGGCCAAGGACAAGTCGGGCGTGTTCACCGGCTCCTACGCCACCAATCCCGCCACCGGCGCGCCGGTCCCCGTATGGATCGCCGACTACGTGCTCGCGAGCTACGGCACAGGCGCGATCATGGCAGTGCCCGCCCACGACGAGCGGGACTACGAGTTCGCCAAGAAATTCGACCTTCCCATCCCGCAGGTCATCGCCCCGGCCGACGGCTCTGCCGTGGAGTTGCCGTTCTGCGACAAGGGCGGCGAGGTGAAGCTCATCAACTCCGGCGAGTGCACCGGCCTCACCCCCACCCAGGCCAAGGACAAGCTCGACTCCCGCTTCGTCGCCGAAAAACGCGGCAAGGCCACCGTGCAATTCAAGCTGCGCGACTGGCTCTTCTCGCGCCAGCGTTACTGGGGCGAGCCCTTCCCCATCGTCTGGGTGAGCGAGCCCGACTACCGCGCCACCGTCGCCAGCGGAGCCGCGCTTCCGCAGCTCCCGGCCGAGCCCGTCACCTGTGTGTTCAACGGTGAGACGCGCTACGCCCTGCCGCTGCCCGAGAGCGCGTTGCCCCTCCAGCTCCCGAGCGTGAAGAGCTACCAGCCCACCGGCACCGGCGAGAGTCCGCTGGCCTCGATGCCCGAGTGGATCGACATCTGGTACCAGCCCGCCACGGGCGAGTCCGTACCCGCCTCCGAGCCGCGCCCCGCCGGCGCGCTCTGGATCCTGGGTCGCCGCGAATCCAACACGATGCCGCAGTGGGCCGGCTCCTGCTGGTACTACCTGCGCTACACCGACACCCAGAACTCCACCGCCCTGGCCTCGCCCGAGGCGCTCAAGTATTGGGGCGTGCCCGACCTCTACGTAGGCGGCGCCGAGCACGCCGTGCTCCACCTCCTGTACGCGCGTTTCTGGCACAAGGTGCTCTTCGATATCGGCGCCGTTCCCACCAGCGAGCCCTTCACCAAGCTCTTCCACCAGGGCATCATCCTGGGTGAGGACGGCGAAAAGATGTCCAAGAGCCGTGGTAACGTAGCCAACCCCGACGCCATCATCGCCGACTACGGCAGCGATACGCTGCGCCTCTACCTCATGTTCCTCGGGCCGCTCGAGGCGATGAAACCCTGGAGCCCGAACAACATCGAGGGTGTACACCGTTTCCTGCGCAACCTCTGGCGCGAAATCATCGGCGAGGACGGCCAGGTGCGCGCCAAGATCGTAGACGGCGCCGAGCCCGACGCCGAGACCGAGAAGCTCCTGCACGCCACGATCAAGAAGGTAGGCGAGGACATCGAGGGCCTGCGCTACAACACCGCCATCCCGCAGATGATGATACTGCGCAGCCAGATCCAGAAGTCGGAGAAGGTGTCGCGCGCCACCATCAAGGCCTTCGTGCAGATCCTGCAGCCCTTCGCCCCGCACATGGCCCACGAGCTGTGGGAGCGCCTCGGCGAGACACAGCAGCTCGGCACCGCCCCGTGGCCGGCCTACGACGAGTCCAAGCTTGTTACCGACACGATGAAGGTGGTGGTACAGGTGAACGGCAAACTGCGCGGCGAGCTCCTCCTTGCGAAGACCGCCACCGAAGCCGTAGCCCGCGACGCCGCCCTCGCCCTCCCCAAGGTCCAGGAATTCACCACCGACAAGACCATCCGCAAAGTGATCTTCGTGCCCGGGCGCATCCTGAATCTGGTGGTGGGCTGACGCTGATTCCCAATTTCGGAGTGCGGATTTCGGAGTGCACATTGATCGGAACCAGAACTCCCCCGTCCTCCCCCACGGCCCGGCCTCACCGCCGGGCCGCTTCGTTTGCGAGACCTCCCCGCCGTAGCGAAACCCTCGTCCCATCCGTGGTCCACTCCTACAGGACATACGGCCCGCCCCGCGTCCGAGCAGAGCAGAGCGGCCGGGAGAGAACCGGTCGCCCCCCTCGTCGAACCGTGCAGTCGTACCGCATTGCGCTCAGGCAGTGCACGAACTCCGGTGCCAGCCGCAGGAGCGTGCTTGCACGCGATCTGCGCCCTGAAGCGCGTGCCAGCACGCTCAAAGGAATGGTTACGGCCCTGCCAGATCAGCACCGCGGATAGTGAAGCGCGCCATGCGTGTCAGCGGCATCGGAGCGGCTACGCGCCCGGCCCCTGAGCATGCCCAAGTTCACGGCCCACTTCGCAGTGGTATCACGCCACCTGCGGGCCCTCGGCTCCCGCGAGTTTCCCTCGCGAACAGACGATGTAGTGCCGAGACGATGTAGTGCCGGGTTGGTTCGCCACTCCGGATTGCCTTTGCCCGGCGCATTGCCCCGCCGACCAGCGGGGGTCCGCTCCTACCGCTCAAATCGGTCGATCGCCGTCACCTTGCCCTGGTTGAATACAACATGCAGGCGGTCGCCACCGGTCGAAGTACCCAGCGCCACTCCTCCACTGGAGTGGTGCCCACCGCCCCCGATGCCGATGCCAAAGCCGATGCTCGGCGTCTTGTCGGCGTAGGCCCACACCTCGGTTTCGCCCGCGGCAGTCTGGCGGCGGTAGACCCTGTCCGCTCTGCCCAAGGCCAGTGCGACCATCGCGGGCGTGTAGCCCACCTCGATCTCACCGGCACGGATCTTCGCCTGCACAGCCGGCGGGTAGCCGGCAAACGCGCTGGTGTTTTTCTGGATGCGCGAATCGGGGGTCGAGCAACCGGCCAAGGCCAGCGCGCAGGCAAGCACCGCGAGAGCAAATCGTTGAGACGTCATCGGGGGGAATGGATTGGGCGAACTGCGACACCCAAACATGGCGCTGGTTTCCACGCAACCCGCCATTGCAAAGCGGCGTGGGCGCCTCCAAGGTGCGCCTCTTTTCCCACCATGCCCAAGCTCTCAGTCGCCATCGGCTCCGACCACGCCGGCTTCCGCTACAAGGAAGAGATCAAGAAACTGCTCCTCTCCCAGGGGTACACCGTGCGCGACTTCGGCACCTACTCCACCGAATCGTGCGACTACCCGGCCTTCATCCGCCCCACGGCCGAGGCGGTAGCCAGCGGCGAGTTCGACCGCGGCATCGTGCTGGGCGGTTCGGGCAACGGGGAGGCCATCGTCGCCAACAAGGTCAAGGGGGTGCGCTGCGGCCTGTGCTGGAGCGAGGAGACCGCCGTGGCCAACCGCGACCACAACGATGGCAACGTGCTCGCTTTGGGCGAGCGTATGATCTCCCTCGAGATGGCGTTGAAGATCGTACAGCTCTGGCTGGAGACGCCTTTCAGCAACGACCCGCGCCACGTCCGTCGTATCCGCCAGATAGAGGTCTGAAGCCAGGTCGCGTTCAAGAGGAGACAGATGCCGGGCCCGCGCGGGAGCATGCGTGCTCTCGCCAGGTCCTCATCCTGAAAAGCGATCGGCAATAGAGCCCAGCCCTCCGCCCGGCTAGTCCGTGGCCCTGCAAGCGCACCGCTTTGGGCTCGGACAGCGCCCGGATTCCGGTGCTCGCCGTAGCAGGAGCGTGCTTGTACGCGATCTGCACTCTGAATCGCGTGCAAGCACGCTCCTCCTACTGAACGGTCACGGCTTAGCCGTGACGATGCAGACCGGGGTCGCGCGCCGCGAGTAGAATGGCGAGAGCCGAACCACCAGTGATCGGCTCCGAAGCAGGCGTGCTTCCACGGGCTCGCTCGGTGAGCAGGCCCTCGGCGCTCTGCTCAGGGCTCTCGACCGAACGGTCACAGCTCAACCGTGACGATGCAGTCCGATTGCAGGCTCGGACCTTGTGACCGTACCGGTGCGATCACAGACGGTGCGGAGTGCGGAGCGGCGGGCCTAACGAAAGACCGGTGAGTGCAGAAGGCAGAGTACGGCGACCGTAAGTCGGAGACCGGCGGGATACCCACTACGCGCTACCCACTACTCGCTACTTCTTTTCAAGTTCCGCGTTCATCATCGCTCTGCGTTAGCGAAGCGCCGCAACGCCCCTACTCCACCGCTGGAGAACAGAGTGATAATGCCATCGGACTGCATGGTTGCGGCTCGGGAGCGAGCCGGCGCATCGAGGTTTTGAGTTCGCCGGTGCGAACCGCCGGCATCTCGCACGCCCGGTACAGCCCCGGCACAAGGAAGGCGAAATCTCACTACATTTCCCCAGGCCAACCCCTGGTGGCCCCTTGGTCGGTCAGGCAGTGGCGCCTCGCCGCCAGCCCAATGCGGCTGCCTCCATTCGCCGCCATCTGGCCGCTACCAACACAGCGCACCGCCCCCATCCGCCACCGGCCCGCCAAACGCGAAAACACCTCGCTCAGGGATTGGCTTGGGCACCTCGGCTCCCCACGCTGTCCTTGCTCCCCATGACCAGCTCCGAATCCCTTTTCGCCCGCGCCAAGCAACTCATCCCCGGCGGCGTCAACTCCCCCGTCCGCGCCTTCCGCTCCGTGGGCGGATCGCCCTTTTTCGTGCGCCGCGCCGAGGGCGCGCACCTGATCACTGCCGAGGGCCGCACGCTCATCGACTTCGTCTGCACCTGGGGCCCGGCCATCCACGGCCACAACCATCCGCGCATCCGCGCCGCCATTGCCGCCGCACTCGACAACGGCACCTCCTTCGGCACCCCCAATCCCTACGAGGTGGAGATGGCCGAGCTCATCGTGCGCTTCGTTCCCTCCATCCAGAAAGTCAGGATGTGCAACAGCGGCACCGAGGCCACCATGTCCGCCATCCGCCTGGCCCGCGGCTTCACCGGGCGGGACAAGATCATCAAGTTTGCCGGCTGCTACCACGGCCACTCCGACTCGCTCCTGATCAAGGCCGGCTCCGGCGCGCTCACCCACGGCCACCCCGACAGCGCGGGCATCCCCGCCTCCTTCGCCCGGGAAACCATCGTCCTGCCCTACAACGACTGCCTCGCCCTCGACGCCGCCTTCGCCGCCAACCCCGGCCAGATCGCCGGCGTAATTGTGGAGCCCTACTGCGGCAACGTGGGCTTCATCATGCCCGAGGCCGGCTACCTGGCGCACCTGCGCACCGTCACCGCGCAGCACGGCGCGCTGCTCATCTTCGACGAGGTGATGACCGGTTTCCGCCTCCACAAAGCCGGCGTCCAGGGCCTCCTGGCCGACGAGGCTGCCGCTGCGGCACTTGAGCCTTCAACCACAGGCCTTCAACCATCGCATTCAGTCGTTCCCGACCTCACCTGCCTGGGCAAGATCATCGGAGGCGGGCTGCCCGTGGGCGCCTTCGGCGGCCGTGCCGATGTCATGGACCTGCTCGCCCCCCTCGGCCCGGTGTATCAGGCCGGTACACTTAGCGGCAACCCCTTGGCCATGGCCGCCGGCATCGCCGCCCTGCGCCTCCTGGAAGAGCAGAACCCGTATCAGCGCCTCGACGCACTCGGCCGCCAGTTGCGCGAAGCCGTGCTCTCCGCCGCCACCGCCAAGGGGCTGCCCGTGCAGGTGCCCCAGCGCGGCTCGATGTTCAGCATCTTCTTTACGGAGACACCTGTACGCGACTACACCAGCGCCCTCACCGGCGACGCTGCGCTTTTCCGCCGCTTCTTCCACACCTGTCTGGAGCAGGGTGTCTACCTCGCCCCCAGCGCCTACGAAGCCGGTTTTCTAAGCACCGCCCACGCCGGCGCCGACCTCGACCGTGCCTGCGAAGTGATGGCCGGAGCGATCAAAGCGCTCTAAGTCGTGGCCAGTCAGTCGTAGGAGCGTGCTTGCACGCGATCTGCGCAGGCCCGACGCGACCCAACCCTACCCGAGCCCCAGTCAGTCGTAGGAGCGTGCTTGCACGCGATCTGCGCACTGAATCGCCTGCAACCACGCTCCTACGGCGAGCTACAGGAATTCGGGCGCTGTCCGCGCGCAAACCGGTACGACTGCATGGTTACGGCTAAGCTGTGACGATGCAGCCCAGAGCCGAGTGCCGAGAGCCCAACCACATGTGATCGGCTCAGAAGCAGGCGTGCTTCCACATGCTTGCTCGGTGACTAGGCCCTCGGCGCTCTGCTCTGGGCTCTCGACCGAATGGTTGCGGCTTAGCAACTCCGTATCCCTCCACCGGTGGAGTCGGCCCGGGCCCCGGAGCTTACTCTCGCCCTTGAGATCCCCGCCACGGGGCGAGGCGCCCGCCTCGGCGCACGGCGGCATCCGGCGCAGGCTCCAAAGTGGGGAACCGCGTTGGGCGCCCGGGATCCGTTACCCCGCCAACGCCCCGCTCCGTATCTTACGCCCGGAGCCGGCCCAGTTCGCCAGCAACTTTCAACCACGCGGCGCGCTTGGCCTCCGAGGATCCTCGCACCGAACCGAACTCGGAAATCCGCACCGGGCTCACTCCGCAATACCCGAGCGTCGCCCGGCTCATCGCCCGGTGCGCCGGCGCCCCGGTAATCCACCTGTAGTACCACGGTGGAGCATCCATCGTCACGAGCAGGCGCGCCGAACGGCCCTTGAGCAAGGCCTCGGGAAGCAGCGAGCCCTCCCGGCGGCGGAAGGCGAAATCGGGAGCAAACACGCGTTCAACAAAGCCCTTCACCAGCGCCGGCGGCAGCCCCCACCAGATCGGATAGGACCACACCAGATGGTCCGCCCAGCGCATCGCCTCCTGCGCCGCCAACAAATCGGGCTCCAGGGCGGGGGCCTTGGCGTAGCCGGCGCGCAACACCGGATCGAACTCCAGTGCGCCGAGGTGCAACTCGCGCACCTCCGCCGCCGCTCCCCGCGCCCCCGCGGCATAGGCGCGCGACAACGCGGAGCAAAAACTGCTCTCGTCGGGGTGGCCGTGAAGAACAAGAACTTTGGCTGACATACTGTCAACCGATCGTCCGGCCCCCATCCCGGCAACAACAAACTTCCCCCTGCGGCCCGACCGCCTCCCCAGTCCCCGATTGATCCCGCCCCGAGCGTCGCCGAAACTCCCGCCCCGATGCTCCGCCTCCGCCTGTCCGTCCTTCCGCTCCTGCTGGCCCTCGTCCCCGCGCTGCCGGGCTCGCCCATGGCCGAAGCCGCGCGTGCCCAAGTAGGCGTGACAACCTCCTACGACCCCGCCTACCGCAAACTCGCCTACCCCGGCGGCGATGTACCGGCGGATACCGGGGTGTGCTGCGATGTGGTCATCCGGGCGCTACGCATCGCCCACCGCTTCGATCTGCAGAAGGCTGTGCACGAGGACATGGGCGCCGCCTTCCCGGCCTACCCGAAGAACTGGGGGTTGAAGAAACCCGACGCCAACATCGACCACCGCCGCGTTCCCAACCTGCAGACGTTCTTTCGTCGCAAGGGCTGGTCTCTCACTCCCGGGCGGGCCGCCGCTGACTTCCAACCCGGCGACATCGTAACCTGGGATCTTGGCCACGGGTTGGTGCACACCGGGGTCGTAGCCGACCGCAAGGCGAAATCGGGTACGCCGCTAGTGATCCATAACATCGGCCGCGGCGCGCAGGAGGAGGATGTGCTCTTCGCCTGGGCGATCACCGGCCAATACCGCCCCCAGTTCCCTGCTCAGTAGAGTGGAGCCAACCGGGATGGAACCGCTCGCCCCCTCCGCAAACCGTGCAAGCGGTTTTGTGCCGGGCCGCGACACTATTGAGGTCTCCCACTTTCATTTCGTGTTTGCGCAGCCTTGCCCGAAATAGTCCGACTCACACCGGCAGTGGCGGCCGCTCCCCAGCGAGGGCCCCCCGGAGGCAGATTCGCCCAATTCCCCCCCTTGTCCGCCCCAACCCGCCGCCCCCGCTGGCTCCGCCGACGCCTTGATCGCCCTTGGCCGCGCGGGGACCGACGTTTTTCTCCGGCGGTCCCGTAGCGGTCCCTACAGCCTTCACTGTTACCGCAGCCGCTCGGCTCGTCGGTTGAAGCATTCTTTCGGACCTCGTGCGTTGGGTCCAACGTCTTAGGGGGCTGACTGGTTCAGGAGCCCGTCGTGCATTCCGGTGTGGCCTCGCGGCACGCGTTCTTGCCGGGTTCTTTCGAGCGCAAAGCGCCGAATTCGGTCGAACAGATTTACACTGTTGTGGTTGATGGATTCATCGGCGCGCACCGAAACGCACCGGTTCGATTTACAGTAGTTAACGAAGGTCACGAAGAATGAGGTAGTGGGCTCGGCGTTTCACCTTCTGGGTGGTCACCGTTCAAGCGTCCGCTCCGGCGTGTGACTGGTATATCTCAATCATCTTCCACTCGTTGTTCTCTTCGTTTGCTTCTGTGAAGTGTTCTATTTTGGCTGGAGGAGGACATTGTTAACCGCAAAGAACGCAGAGAGCGGATGGGGGCGATCCTCCCCCTATGCTCGCGTCGAACTACCTATTCACCACAGACGGCACCTGGGGGGCACAGCGAACTGAAGGGCTGCGCTACAGCAGGAATGCCACGTGGTAAGTGGCGCTCCGAGGCGGAAAGTGGCGAGTACGGCGGGGATTCCGCTCTTTATGCTCTCTGCGTTCCTTGCGGTTAGAAAGCGAGTGATCCAGTCAAAGACTGGACCTGCCTCGGATTCGCTAGTAGCGAGTAGCCGGTAGCGAACCCAGTGTATAGGACGAAGCGGAGAGTCCGTTCTTCGCGGTTAATATTTCTGCCCGACGGTGGCAAACCTCCATGAAACTGTGGTGCGCGCGGTGCCGGTGCTTGCATGATATCCTAGAAACTATAGCGACGCCCGATTATCAACGGCTCGTCAACTGTGTTCTCCAACAGGCTCGGGATCGCCTCCTTCTCCGTCGCCTTGGCTTTCATACGGAAATCCAGCCCCGCTAGGGCTTCCAGGTTGGTGATCATATAACGCAACTGCGACATACTCATGCCGTGCCCGAGCTTTTCGATCAATTCAGCAACCTTGCTGTTAAGGCCAGCGCTTAGAGTCCCAGCATGCGGGGGCGCTGCTTTCGCTCCGGTTGCCAACTTACCAAAGAGTAGGCGTGACATGGGCGAATTTCCCTCAGGGGTGGTGTAGATTGTAAACCCGTCGACTCCCGCAGCATTCACCCAGCCGTTTCCAAAGGGAATGCTAATCCCCTTATAGATCGAGAGCGTATTCCACGCATAGAGGGATATATCGCCATCAATTTCCCCACTAGCTAGATCCAAATCCTTGTGACTGGTAATGATCGCGCCCCCCAGCAGACTCACATTGCTGCACAGCAGCGATTCCACGCTGGCAAGCCGCACCGGCCCTGTAGCGGTGAGCGTGAGGTAGTCGGAGGCAAGAACGTTAAAATCATTTCCATAGGTGATGTAAACGCCACCCGCTCCATTGCTGGTGATATCACCCGAGGAGGCCATACGCACCTTCATCTGCTGGTCAGCGCTCATGGCAGACCACTGCATAGAGGCAGGGAGGCTGATCTGTCCCAAGGTGGAACCGATGCTCGCTCCGGTGATCGAAACCACACTGCCCGTAATGTTCGCGCCTTCCTGCACGCCTACTCCGTGGCCGGCGGCGATACCAAGCGCCGAGGCAAGACTCATGGGTGCACTATTTATCAGCCCACTCGTATTCCAGTTGGGGGTGGCGATCGCCTTGATCTGGGCCGCGGTGAGGACGTAGACGTAGTTCGGATTGTAGGCCGGTGCCTGCGGATTCAGAAGCGAATTATACAGACTCGTCTTGCGCGTCTGCTCGGCTGCGATGGCCGCCTGGGTGAATCCCATATTGGTGAGGGTTGTCACCAGCGCGGCGGAGAAGGTGAACGTATAGTTCGGGTTATAGCCAGCGCGGTTGTTGTTCACCAAGGCCCACGTCTGAAAATACTCGCGCGTGAGGCAATTAACCAAGGCCTGCTGGCGGTCAGCTTGAACCTGCGGAGTTACCTGGGTGAGGCCCGCCCCACCCCACATGGCGGTGAGTTCATCTTGGGAAAGCGGATCCACCGTGATGTCATTATTGCCATCTATGAGGTTGGCTCCAGGCGCGAAGACGGTGACATCCCCGTTCGCCGCGGTAATCGTGTTGACGGAAAGCGTAAGCGGGGTGATGGCCCCAGCGGTGGTGCCTACATTCTTGCCCAGGGGCACCGACAGGTTGATATCCCCTGTCCCGGCTGAGGCGGTAAGCAAGATAGTGCCGCCTGAAGCGCTGCCTAAATTCTGCAGGCAGAGCGCCCCGTTTGCGTCACCCGTTATCGAGCCGTTCGCCGCCAACGTAATCACCTGGCCTGAGATATTGGGAGTCTGGGCGAACTGCACGGATAGGAGCTGCGAGGAACCAGGCGTCGCGGGGAGGGACGTGGTGTAGGCGGCGCTATGCCCACCTACTCCGATGATCGATCCGGCGGATGTGAGTTCCACCGTGCCTTGGCTGGCGATCGTATTGATCGGCATATCCCCTATGGAGGAGTTCAAATAGACACCGTTAACTGCACTGGACGAAATCCCCTGGCTGGCGTTGACCAGGATCGGGTTGGAATGTTGCCCCACAGACCGGCCGGTGAGATTTACAGTGCCGGCGGTGATCGAACCCTGGCCTGGCTGCACTATGGTCTGACCATTCAACACGACCGAGCCACCATGGGCATTGATATCGCCCCCGAGAAGTATGTTCGCGTTGGCGGTAACGGCTACCGCACCACTCGAATTGCCGAAGAATGAAATCGTGATCGGCATATCCGCTTTCTGAGTGGTATGCTGATAGGTGGTCTGAAGGTAGGTGGTATTCCATTGTTGCTGGGTCTTTCCGTTCACCTTCTGGGACTGAACCGGCCCATTGACCACGTTGGATTGTGGCCCCAGCACTGCATAAGTGGAGTTCGCCGAGGCGTTCTCATCGAGCCAATAGCCGCCATTGGCGAGCTGTTGATAGGAGATCTCCTTGGCGGGGGGCACAACCGACGGGCCCCAAGTCTCGCCGCCCTTCGATGCCTGTTGGGTAAGTGTGGTGACTTGATTGACCGTTGCGTTTACCCAGTGCAACTGCCGGTTCTGGGTCGGTTGGTACAGGGAAACATTCGAGGTGCCAAGCACGCTACGGGCAGCCCCGTTCATCACATAACTGGTCTGGGTGACCACGCCGTTGGTGCGAGTGAACTCGGTGGTCACATACTGGGCCCCCTGCGGCTTCGAGGTGTCGGTGATACGAACGATGCCCTTTACATTTCCGGTGTCCAAACCCGACAGGCGAAGGTCGTAGTTGTTGGGATTGGTAATACTGATGGTACCGGAGCCATCGAAGACCTGGATATTTCCCGAGCCCGTGCTGAAGATATCGCCAAAGAGCTCCACATAGCCGCCCCCGAGCAAGATATTGGTAATGCTGAAGGAATTCAGCGCCGGATTGAATTTGAGGTCCGCTACATAATTTCCATCCGCTGTGATCTGCCGGATCTCCTGATCGGAATTGCCCGACAGCTTGCTCGCTGCGGCCGCATCGGCACTGGTGATGGCCACCGCCACGTTGTCGGTGCCGCTGCGCAGGGTGCCATTTATATTGAGCTTTTCGGCTGCAATAAAGATACTCCCGGCGCTGATGACTGAGCCTCCGATCCCGCCGGTAACCGGTTCACCGCCGATATTATCGAAGCCCGACTTGTAGCTTTGGATAAAGTCGCCTCCGGCAGAGATGACCACCGATTGGCCGCGCAGATTGGAGCCCTGAACGTACACCGTTCCCGTAGAGGTCAGGGAGATGGGTCCATAGGCGTTGGTGATATCGCCTGACACCTGAAGCAGGGGCCGGGTGGAGTTGTTGTTGGTGAGAACCACCGAAGGAGCGCCCCCCGCTTTCACACTCGCCAGGGTGCCGGTAAACCCCTTGAGGCTGGTGACCGGAATCGAGTTGAAATAGACAAAACCCTTGGAGTCGTCGATGAGGATACCGGGGGCGCCCACAGCACCGTTGCCGATGCAAAGCTGGGCGGTGGACTCGTTGAGGACGCTCACCTTGGCGCCACCCGAGGCGCTGATGCTGCCTGTACCCGCGAGGCTGGCAGCTCCGAGGTGCACGTCATGCAGCCCCAGTGTGAGAGGCGATAGCGTATAGAGATTTGTTGTGGTGCCAGCGTACTGAGCCTTCAGTGCATTGGCCGCGTTGAGGTCGGCCTGGTAACTGGCGACCACTGCCGCCTGCCCTGCATAGGTCTGGATATCGGCCTGCAGTTGGGCGATGCGGGCATCCATGACCAGAGCCATCGACACATTGGCTTGATAGGTATATTGTGGCGCAGCCCAGGGCTGGGACACTGCATTGGCGCTGCCATCGGTGTAAGTGACCGCCCCCGTCGAGTCGATGTGGAGCAGTCGCTGGTCCTGAATACCACTGGCCACCTGCCCATTGACGACGAGCGATGAAGAGAGAGTAACGCCCTCCCTGCCGCCGTTGTCGTCGAGGGTCGTGGCCTGTTGATTGCTGCCGATTCCATTCCATTTGGCGGAATAATAGGCAGACATCGAGGGGCCGAGCAGCCCTGCCAGCAGGCTAATATCGCCCACCGACTGAAGGCTCGCCCCCGCGCTCACCACGATGGTATTTTCCTGTGAAATGGTGGTGCTAGCGGTTGTGGCAGGAACCACCGCGACTCCATAGGCGAAACTTCTGGACTCGGTGGAGAGCGACACCGCATCGTCCACTTGATTTTGGTCGCAACCGGCGACCACATTGATATCGCCCTGCGCAGTAAGCGCGGCCCCTTGGGCAATCGTCACCACATTGCTAATGCTGCCTTCAATGGTGGCCGCCGAGACGGCGGCACCGCCCAGAGAGCCGCAATTGCCCACCGCCTTGGTATAGGCGGTGCCGAGCGCATTGGCGGCGAGTGCAATATCCCCATTCGACTGCAGGATACTGGAGTTGCCAACAGTCACCTGCTGCAAAAGTGCCAGAGTGAGAGTGTTGGCAGCGTCGACCGCCGTGATCAGTCCGCCGCCAATGAGGCTGAGTGAATCATAAGCCTGGAAAGTATTGAGCGCCTGGAGCGTCAGCGCCTGGTTCCCGAAGAGCGAGACCGACTGCCCCACGGTGACCACGGCCTGATTCGATAGCTTTGCATTGCTTAGCGAGACTGTGGCGCCGCCCAGCGATATACCTGGGAGCAGCACATTCGCGTTGGTTAGGCAGCTCGGGTCGTTCTGGAAATAGTTCGTGCTCGCGAGCACCGAAAGGCCGTTGGCATTGAGCTTGGCCGTGTCCATGATATTGACCTCGGCGACCCGGTTGCTGTCGATTTCAATGCCTGTGCCCTCCCCTCCTATAGCGCCGATCACCGCAAGAACCGCCTGGTCGGATATCGCCTGATTGGAATTGGCTGTGAGACTGAGCTGCCCGTCCTGGGCGTTGAGCTTGGCCGCTTTATCGACCGTGACGGTGACTGTAGCATCATCGGTGATCTGACCATAAGCCGCCGACACGCTCACCCCGCCGGCCGTACCGGCGCCAAGCACGAAAGCTTCATTGGCATCGTCCAAGGCATTTACTATGATCCCCGAGGCGTTGATATGCCCGCCAAGGGAAACCGCTGTGGAATCGGAATCGGTGGCGTAGGCCACCGAGGCCCCCACGCTTGCGCCACCGGCACCGGCCATCACCGGCAAGAGCGTATAGGCCGTAACGGTGGAGGCGTTCACCGTGACCGCTGACTGGGCACTTATGTTGCCCAGAAGCGAAACGGAGGAACTCTGGGCGGCGCTTTCATTGGTAGCCCAGTTGGTATTCAGGTGGGCGGAAACCTGCGCGGCCTCGGCCGCCGTGAGCTCCCCGTCGGCAGACAGCTTGGCGAGTTGCTGAGTTTGCAGGTTCCCCAAGACCTGGTTTACATTGGCTGTCTGCGAGGTGAGCAGACTGGCGGACTTGTCATAATTGGCAATAGATGGTGCGGCGGTTGGGGACTGGTTGGGGCCAAAGGAAGCCACAATAACAGCCCCGCCAATGGTAACGGCACCCACGTTCCCTGAAACCACCGTGGAATCTATATTTCGGGTATTTGTACTGGTGTAGCTCGCGGCCTGATTGCTCTCGCTCTGGCCATATTGATCAACCTGGGTGCTGGTCTGGACAGTGATCAAGTCAAGGGAAGCGCCGATGGCCCCAACCCCAGCCGCCCCGCCACCCACCGTATCGTTCACAGTCAAGGCGCCGGTCGCCGAAAGGGCGAGATTACCGCCCGTGGTCAATTGGGCGTTGGTATCCGAAAGCACCGTAACAGAATCGGTGAGGCCGATGATATTGATCGCGCCTGAGGCGCCTATATAGCCGGCACCGGCACTGATGACCAGCGCCGTCTCTTTCACTACGCTGCTCGCGGCGAGGGTAAGATTCTGTTGGGCGGAGAGACGGGCATTGCCCGTGACCTTCACCTCGGTGTCGCCAACGACCGAGACCACCTGAACGCCGGCGGCCAGGCCTGCTACCCCGCCGGCCCCACCGCCCACGGTCCCATTGATAGTGATCACGGCCTCGCCAGTGATCGCCATGTCCGCCTGCGAATTGAGCTGGCCGCCGGTAATATCGACCAGGCTGGAGCCACCAAAATAGCCGTAGCCTACAGACCCGCCAACGCCGGCGATACCGGCACCGGCACCCACAATCGTGGAATTTGCCGTCTGTTGACGCTGTGCGTCAATAAGCAAGTCGTGGCGCGAGTTGATATTGGCGTTGGTAAGAGTGGCCGCCACGGTTTGGGCAAAAGTGTTCACCCCAACCCCCGCGCCCGCACCGGCGTCGAGGGCCGCAGCAGCGGACACCGCATAGATATCGGCCGAACTTATATCCAGCGCTCGCAAGACCACATCGCCACCAGGGCGATTCGTGCCGAGGGTGGACGAGGTGACGACGATATCGGTATCCGAGGAAATCTGATTGACGCCCACCGCCCCCTGGATAGCGACCGAGCCCGAGGCCCCCGCATTGATGGTAATGACCTCAAGCGTCTCGTCCGTGGTTGCCTGCAAGAGCACCCCGTTGCGGCCATCGGCAGTGGCATAGGAGGCGTTCGAGCCCCCGGCCTGAAGATCCGAATTGTTCGAGACAGTGATCGAGTTGGTGAGCCCGAGCACATTGGAGGTCACCGTGCCGCCCACGGAAACGGACCCCGCGCCGCTGGCCCCCACGGCGATGCTCAATATATCCTCGGAGATCGAGGAATTGAGCGCTACATTCCCCTGCGCAACGATGGAGGAATTGTCGACCGTGATCTCGGTTGTCGAGTTTGAAAGATTTACGCCCACAGCACCGGCGACAGCCACCGCCCCCGCGCCGCTGCCCCCGACCGCCACCGCAGTGATGGCATTGGTTTGTTCGGCCGAAAGAAGGACCGAGCCATTGGAAGTGATAGACGATCCGTTTGTCAGATCGACCCCGACCTGGTTGGTCAACTTATTGGCCATGCCGGTAACGCCCACAGACACCGAACCCGAGACCGCGCCGCCAACCGATACACTCACAACCTGACAGGAGTTGGATGCCTCGATCGGAGTGTCTTGCACTACATCGATCTGGGTATTGTTGAAGGTATCCTTGGTGATCGTGTAAAAGTTATTGATCAGGACAGAGGCGCCGATGGCCACGGAACCTGAGCCACTGATTCCCGCACCCACGGCGATGACATCCCCCGCGCTGCTGTTGCCAACGCTGAAGCGGTTGGCGTTATTGAGAGCACTATTGGTGAATGCAACCTCCTGAGTGCCTCCGATATTATTATAGGAACCCGCCAGACCTCCGGCGATATCCCCTGCCCCGGCTCCGCCCACGGCAACGCTTACCCAGTCATTGGTGCCCACGACGTTTACCGCAAGCGAGGCTGGGCTCGTGAGTTGAGTGGCTTGGACTCCTACAATATGATCGTTGAACGAAGCCGTGATCCCCGCACCGAGTGAATCACCCAGTTGCTGCTCGCAGGCGGAGGTGTCGGGAGACATCGCAATATTGCCCACAGTGTTGATCGCCACCGATGCGGCCCCGGCGCCATCGCCGCCACCGGACCCGCCGACTACGATCGCCTGGCCTGAATTGTTATCAGTGACCGAGACGGTGCTGTGGAGAGCATCATTGCCCCTAAAATTGAGATCGAGATCGACAGTGTTGAGGACAACACCATTCTGTCCGCCGAGCTGATTATAGCTCACCGCTGCCGCAGCAGAGCCGGTGCCGGAGATGCTGCCTGCCACAGCCACCGAGAGAATGTCGCGGGAGGATTCGGTGCTGAAGAGGTTTGTCTTTACCCCGGCTTTCGTGTCCTGCGACAGATTGTTGGCCGGGAGGTTTGTATTTGTCAGCGATATAAGCGTGTCCGCCGCGATGCGATTTACGCTTGCACTCGCAGCTGCAGCCCCCGATCCGGAACCTGAACCACCTGCCACAACCGCAGTGATAGCGCCGGAATTGACTGCTGAAGACGAGACATTCAAGGGTTGATCGGCAACACCGACCGACGACGCGATCCTCGCGTTCGTAAGCGTGATAAGGCTGTCCCCTTCGAATTGATTATAGGCAAAAGTGGCGATGCCAGCCCCTTTGCCTGATCCTGCTCCGGCTACATCGATTGCGAGCAGGTTGGTGCTATTTTCCGATGAGACGATCAACTGATTGGAATGGGCTCCAGCCAAATTGACCACAACGCCATTGGTAAGCGCGACCTCGGTGGAGGTGCTCACCAAGTTGACACCCACGCTGGCCGCTCCAGCCGCCTTGCCTGCTGCGCTTGCGGAGGCTCCGATGGCGATGATATTGCCAAAGCTGGTGGCCTCGATGCCGGCCAGTCCGCCGGTAACATTGAGCTGCACATTATTGGTGAGCTCCGCCGTGGTGGAACCCGTGACCTGGTTATACGCACCCGCAAGGCTGAAGCCGGCATCGCTGCCGATGCCGAAGCCAAGGTTCACCGCCACGATCTTGTCATTCGCCGTGGGTGCCACGTTGGCAAAGGAGTACTCCTGAGTGGTCGCGGCGGCCCCCGCTTTGCGGTCCGGATTGGTCGTATAGGTAACCTGGGTATTGCCCTGCCCATCGCTCACGCCAGCGGAATCCTTGCTCACCTGGCTGTAGGCGGCGTTGGTCGCGGCGGTGACGTCAGCAGTCTGGGTCCATGGATTGCCCGTGCTATTGGTGCCGTCGGCCCCATCGATAGCCTGAATAGCAAGGCTGCCTGTATTGATGATCGAAGAGCCTGAGTCGCTGATGATACGCGCGTGGGCCTCATCGTTGACCAGATTCACCGAAAAGGCGCCAGCAAGGCCGACTCCGGAGTCGTTCATGGCCACCGCTCCGGCGGCCGATGGTGCATATAGCACGCTATTATTATTCGCCAGAAGGTTCAGTGAACCCGAGGTGAGCTGGGTGACCTGCTCGATCAAGGCGAGCGTTTGATTGTTCGTCTGGTTCCACGAGAAGGCACCTCCCACGCCTACTGTATTCTCGCCGGCGGTGAGGGCACCGGTGGCTGAGGCGATGGTGGCGTTGTCGACTGCGGTCACGTCCACGGCACTCGTTATAGCGAGCGTACCGTTTTTGATAGAAGCCTGAGTGGTTCCGCTGTCGTCATTATAGGCGCCGGAGGCGGCGGCGCCTACAGTCTGAGTGCCTGCGGCCACATCCAAACTGGCGGCGACCGATACCACGAGTCCGCTGCGCTCGGCGTTAACCGAGAGGTTGTCGGCATGCGTCTGCCCCAATACCTCCAGTGATGCTTTTGCATTCTGACTGCTCTGTGCATAGACAAACGAGCCGGCGATTCCGGCCACGGTTTCCTTGGTGGCAATCGTCATCCCGCCACCAACGGTGATCAGCAGATCGTCGTTCTTGGCTGCAAGGGAAATATCGGCACCGGAGGCATTGAGGTTGAGATTGCCGCGTACCAGGGCTTCGGCAGTGGTGTTGAATATACACACCGCAGCGCCGCCGGAAATGCCCACGCCAAGTTTGCTTTCGGCTTCTTTGGAAGCGTCGGCAGCCTCACTGGGCAGCTTGTCGTCGGTGTTATCCAGGCCCAGATCGGCCTTGGGCTCGGGGATATCTGAGTACGGGTCGTAGTCGACCAGCATGGTCCTCGGTACGCCACTTCCGACCGGTCCCGCAGCCGCCACAGAATCGGTGGACGCTCCCGGCTTTTCCGGGGCCGGATTGTTTATCACCGCACCGGCGAGGGCGGCATTTATAAAGGTCCCGCTATTCACCGCGCTCAGGCTAAGCCCTCCGGGAAGCTGCCAGGACATGGGCGAAGCTGCAGGTGCTGTGGCCAGGTTCCATGACGGATCGAGAGTGGCAAGGACAGCCTGCGCGCTGGCCAACGACACTCCGTCGAGATAGCCAATATCGGCTGCGGTGGTGCGCGTAAACTGCGTATATCCAACCGAGATGCCCAGGCCAATGCTGTTGCCCACACAGATACCACCTTGCGGGGCGACGAGAGTGAAACTGTCGGTGGCACTGAGCGCAACGGGGCCACTGACGCTAATCACGGCTGCATCGGATATTTGGGCGATTGTCGTGTTGTTATAGAAATTCGTGGCCACGATGCCATCGAAACCAAAGCCGCCAGCCTTGCCGCCGGCCACGCCAATATCAACCGCCAAGCCGGTGTTGGTAGCCGTGACACCAAGGCTTCCGGTGCTGATGGTGGCATTGCCAACCAAGGCCAGAGCGGTGTTGGTGTTGAAAATCCCGAGGTAGCTTGCACCAACGCCTGCGTCACCGGACTCCGTACCATGGAACCAGAAACCGGCATCGAATGTTTTCGGATTGATCGTGGCCAAGGGAACACCCCAATCGCCGCTAAAGTTGACCGCTTCGGCGTCCACTTTTGAGGAAATAGTGATGGAGCTGTCGACGCCCGCGGTAGTCGTTAGATGAGCACCGTCGGCCACTCGTGCGGTGGCTTGATTGTTGGCCAGGGCCACATTTACACTGGCAGCCGCGGCAAAGCTCTCACCCTCGGCGGCAGTGCGGGCGCCGGAAGTAAACAGGCCATCGGAAAGTCCGAAATCGCAGGAGAGCAGATTGGGCAGAGTCTCAGTCAGCAGCGTCTTGCTCACCGAATTGCCGGAAGTCCACAAATCGGTAAAATTGTCTGTCCACGTCTGCTGATAGGGTTGCTCATAGTCGGCGGACACGGTGATCGCATCACCTGCCGTGAGCACACCCGCAGACTCGATAACAACATCCACAATATTGTCGCGATTGTCGATGACTACCGCGACCCCGAGCCCGACACTCTTGTCCTCGCCTACATCGGCGCTCACATTGCGGCGCAAGCCGGTTTCAGTCGCAGCGGCGGTAACCGCCAATTCACGACCCGCCGTGATATGGCCACTGACGGAGACAGTCGTTGACGTATCGGACTGGTGATAGGCGATCGCACCGCAGGCCGCCGCCTTCTCCTTCAGGCTCGCCATGGCCTCAGAGAATGCATTGGGGGTGTCGTTGCTATGCTCTCCGATTTCCTTTGTAGCCGAATCCCCGGCATTCTCAGTAAAGCTTGCTGCGGTACCAATCTTGTCCGTATTTTGATGCAGAATTGGATTGATAATCGGGTCATAGAACTGGGCACCTTGGGCGGAATCGACTCCGATCTCGTCGGAGCCGGTGAATTCGGAGCCCACTTCCACCGTGTCGCCGGACAAGGTTCCGGCTATATTTACCGAGGTGTTCGCAGTGCGCAGGGCGACGCCAACCGCGATACCTGCCACTTCCTTCTCACCTGCGGCCGAGACATCCAAGGACTCATCCGCGTCGGTCACCGCTTTGATGGTGAGATTTGCTACCGCCCCTGTTGTTGGGTCATCCGCTATGGGCGTGAGTGCGGTAAGCACCGCGTTGGGCCCAATATTGATGCTATTTTGGTAGTTGGTAAGGGCCACGCCTGCCATCACATCGAAGGACATGTCGGCCGACGTGATCAGCCCATTTTTGATATTGGCTGTGCTCACATCGACAGTGCCGGTGGTCGAAGACGTCACCTCGATCGAGCCGCCCTGGAGATTTCCGTCGATGGAAATAGCCGAGGTTGCCGAGCCATCGCCCCACGCTACACCGGCAACAAGATTTTGAAGCTTGAACGATATATCGAAACTTGCCGAACTCGCCACGGCCAGATCGCCCACAGCCTGAAGCACGCTGCCGGCCTCTACGGATACGGAGGCGTTCGTGCTCTGCAGGTTCACTTCAACGATGGGACTGCCGAGCGGACTGCCGAGGATGCTCCACACGTCACTATTGGCGTCGTCGGAGGCCGCCTGCTCGTCCGGGCTGAGGTCTGCGGCTGTGGAGCCCTCCACGGTGGCACTCACGGCGCTGGTGGCGCTGAGACTGAGCGCTCCCCCACTGATCAATTGGGAGTGCCCGGTGACTGCAATGGTGGCGGTCTCATTCCCGGCGTAGATATTGGTGCTCGTAGAGGAGGCCTGAACGCTGATCGCCTTGTCCGCATGAAGGGTGCTGGCATCTATTGAAACCGCAGCCGTGCCGCTTCCTGAGTTTATGGCAACGATGCTGATGGCGCCGTCGGTAACCGCGAACGCCGTACCCGGGACGAGAGAGGCCACATTGGCGATTTTGGCGAATTCGGCGCGGGCCACTTCGCCGGCAAAGATGGACGCCCCGCCAAGGGTGACTGTATTGGCCTGCAAGGAGACCAAATTCATGGCATTTATCTTGCCGTTGACCGTGATCACGCCCGTCTTACCGATGGGAACTTTGCCTTCCAGGACGGCGGTGACGTTATCCGCTTGGCTGGCGCCAAAAAAGCCGTCCAACACGGACTGCACAGGCGCCTGAATCGTGAGGGAGCCCACATTAAACACCCCCGTGGCACCGATGATCATGCCGTTGGGGTTGAGAAAATAAACATTGCCGCCGATCTTGCCGGCTGCGGTGAGCGAGTTGACGATGCCGTAGATCTGCGACGCCTTGGTGTCGTTGACGAGATTGATCAGGTTGGTGGTACCGCTAGGCAGGTGCAGGTTCACCGTGTTGGCGGTGGCGACATCAAATTGGGTGAACGCATTGATGGCGTTGTTGCCAGTAATGGTCCCAGTCGTGACATCATAGGTCCCCCCGGCGGAGATGATGGTGGTATTTGTCTTCGTGCCATCGAGCACGAGGGCCGTAGTTGCTGGCCCTGCAGCTACGGCACCGCCCGCCATGGCCAAGGCAGCCCCCGCCCCTGCCGCACTGCGGCACAGCCTAGTAAGCGATCGATGTCGGAAGGGATTGGTCCGAACCGCACTCATCAAGAATGAATGCCTGAGTACCGCGCGGTACTGCCTGATGAGCATACTGATCGCTGATCCTGTTTGGCGCATAAAATCTTTCTACTGCGGCGTGCAGCCACAGATCTTGGACAATGAAATAGAGCGGACGAATACCGAGGGCGTGGAGGAGACGGCTTGCATGCGATGGTGCATCATATCGAAAACGATCCGGCCATAAGCTAGATGAACCACCATGACGCTGTGACTAGAAGGAAGCTTGGACGCTGAAATGAAAACGGCCGGAAGCCGGCGTATCTGTCTTCTCAAGATCCGAGTAGGATTTGATGGGCCAGGCATAGGCCACGCGAGCACCGATATATTTGCCGAGTGCGATATTGGTCCCGATCCCGGCGCTGGTAAGTTTGCGGCAACGTTGCGTGGGGCTGTCCTCACTATATACAGCGCCGTGGTCGATGAAGGCAAGGCCCTCCAGCTTGCAGAATTTGCGGTCCAGGAGCGGATGGCGCAGCTCAAGTGTGGCGGCATAGCCGTCCTCACCAAAGAGCAGGCCCTCCTCAAAACCGCGTACTGTTGCTACGCCGCCGATCTGAAACTGGCGACTCGACACAATCTCTTGTTCAACATATTGGTAGGATGCGCGGCCGATCAAAGTCCACTTCGGGGTAAGCCACTGAACACGCATTAGACTGCCGGTATAGTAGCGAAAACTGCCCGTGCGATCATCATGTTCCTGCACTTGGGCTGCGTTTTGATTTACCTCCCAGATGCCCTTGGTATCGCGCCTGGATAGCGACAAGCCAAGGGAGTAGATGCCGAGGTCTTCACCAACCAATTTCTTTCCCTCGAAGCGAGTCTCGCTCTTGCTGATCACATAGCCGGCGTTGGCGCTCAACGTCCAGGTGGCCCGGGCCCACAGGAGCTGACTTAGGCCCAGACTAATCGTCTGGTCGTCACCATCCACTTTAAGGCTTTCGACGGTGCCATTGATGATCTTGTATTTGCTCGAATCATAGCCAACAGAGGCAAAGGTCCCCCAAGGGCTGATGGGCTGGCGATAGTGGATACCAAAACCGTCGGTGCCGTCAGAGTGGTCCGCTGAAAAGGTGAGAGCCTCATCAAGGCCAAGAATGCTCTTTACGCCTCCATACACGCCCCCACGGAATCTGCCGGTGGCCACTCTGCCGGCGTTGTCGGCAAAGGCGGTGGCGGAAAAGCGGGCCGGCTCCTTTACGGAGAGCAGCACATCCGTCTCTCCGAAGTTGGTGCCGGACACGAGCTCGGCCTGGAGCTGGGATTCATTGGCCGCGTTGTAGCGAATCAAAGCGCCTTCCATCGGCTTGATCACAATGGGAGCGCCCGATTTCAGGGGAACCGTCTTGTGTACATACCAGTCGCGAAACTGGTGGCCCCCCTTTGATGTGACCTTACCGATATGGGCCTCGATAATCTGAACGGTCACGATACCGTTCTTGATATCCTGCACCGGGAGCACCGCGCGACCCAGCACGCCGGCCGCATCATAGACGCCATCGATCTCACCGAGCAATCGATAAAGGTCACGCATGCTCACCTTCTGCCCGATATAGGTCTTGGTGGCCTCGCGCATTTTATCCTCGGGCACCGCCTGGGGGGCCGGCGAAAATACGATCTGCTGCAACTGCATCACCTTTTCATCAGACAGCTTGTCGGTGGCGGGAAGCGGAGTCTGGGGGCTCTCGATCTCGACTCCACCGTAGGATTTGCGGGCGTTCTCAATGCGCTCTTCGATGCGATAGGCCTCACGCAGGTCCTCGCGATGGCGTTGGTCGGAGCCAAGATCGCCCGGCACCTGTGCGTAGGCAGCAGCCGGGAGGAAGGCCAAGACGGGAAGAATACGAGCGATATTAGCTTTCAATTGTGACTCCATGATAGTGTTTAAGACTTAGAAACTCAAGTGGCGCACGACGATGACAGGCTCCGGCTCTTCTTTTTCCAGGCTGGCAGGGATCAGTGCATTCGAGGTCGGGTGTGCCTGCATATGATAGTCCAAACCTGCGAGGGCGGCGAAATTCTGCAACATATACCGGATCTTCTTGAGGCTCCAGCCCTCGAGGAATTTGGAGGCGATTTGCCCCGCCTTGGGGCCAAGTCCCGCGCCAAGCAAGCCGTCCCTGCCATTTTCCGGCGTGGTGTAGATGTTGATTCCATTTGCCGCTTCGACATGCACATTCCCATTGCCCAGCGGGATCTCCACCCCGGCATAGAAGGAAAGCGTATCCCAGGCGTAGAGTGAGATGTCTCCATCGATGGAGCCGCCCGCGATATCCAAGTTTTTGTAACTCGTGATGATCGCCCCGCCCCGCAGGTCGACGTGGCTGCACAGCAGGTCCTCGTCGCTATAAACGCGGGCCAACCCGATCGACGTCAATGAAAGGCTCTTCGAGGCGAGGATATCGAGATCATCGCCGGTGTGAATCGACACCTGGTCCACGCCGTTGACCATTTTATGGGAGACATCGCTAGTGGAGGCCATGCGCACCGCGAACTGTTGCTCGGGCGTCATGTTTTGCCATGCGGTGCTGGCGGGAAAACTGATAGTGCCGGTCGTGGACCCCACAGTCAGGCCCGAGATAGTGAGCACCTTGCCCACGATATTGGCGACTTCCTCCACACCCACACCATGTCCTGGGGAGAGGCCGAGAGTGGAGGCTGCGCTCACCGGCGCTGAATCGAGCATGTTGTTGGCATTCCATTTCGCGGTGGCGATGTCGGCTTTCTGTGCATCCGAAAGCACATACTTGTAGGTTGAATTATAGACGGCGGTTTCAGGCTTGAGTGTGGCGTGATAGAACTGGGTTCTCCTGGCCTCTTCGGCGCTGATCGAGGCGTCACTGACTCCTTGACCACTAAGGGAGGTATGCTCTGCAGCAGTAAAGCTGAAGGCATAAGTCGGGTTGTAATTTGCGCGCTTGTAATCAACCGAGGCCCACGTCTGGTGGTACTCCAGTGTGAGTCCATTTTGCAATGCCTGTTGAATGCGCTGTTGCTCGTCTATTGCGACCTTATTGGTGCCATTTACCCCGGTAAGGCCGTTGTCGCCCCACATCGTCTTCAATTCCTCGTCGGTGAGAGGATCAAGTGTAAGCACATTGTTGCCATCGAGAATATTGGCTCCCGGGGCCGTCAGAGTCACGTTTCCATTCTCGGCTGTGATGGTGTTGACCGAGAGATTCAGGGGGACTAGCACCGGCGCCGAACCGTTGACAGACAATACCGTTGGCGCCGACAAGTTGATGTCGCCCGTGCCTGCCTGAGCAGTAAGCCTCAAGGAGAGTTCCGAGGCATTGTCCAAATTGGCGACAACAAGCGCCGTGCCCGCCTCGCCGCCGATGGAGTCATTGGCCTTAAGGGTGATCTCCTTGGCGACTATATGTGGAGTCTGATCGACGTGCATCTTGATCTGTTGGGAAGAACCACTGCTGGCCGGCAGTTTCGTGTCGTAACCGACTTCGTGGCCGGCCACGCCGATGATTGAACCAGCAGAATCGAGACTCACCCTACCCATCGCATGAAGCCGATCAATCCGCAAGTCCCCGACGGGAGAGGTCAGGCTGATATTTCCAGCCGAGGAGGCGTTGATCGCCTTGCTGGCGTCTACCATGAGAGGCGTTCCACTTTGCCCGATAGACCCGGAGGAGGAGGTCAGGCTGATCGTGGACCCGCTAATCGTGCCACTGCCGGTCTGATGAATCCAGGTGGCCGCCAGATCCACGGTGCCACCATGTGCATTCACATTGTCCCCGATGGTGAGCGCGCTATTGGTAGAATTCACCGAAATTGCGCCGGCTGCCGAACCGAAAAATGAAACCTTGATCGGCACCGACGCGGGCTTGATTACGGTGGTGTCCCTCGTGACAGTGTAGTAAGTCTTCCAACGTTGTTGGTTCTTCCCGTCCACCTTCCGTGAGGAGTAATCAACATTGTCCGCAGTCATGACGCGCTTCACCTCCTTGGTTGTCGCACTGTCGGCCGAGCCCTCCTCCAGCCAATAGCCGCCCTTGGCCGTGACTGGGGTGCCCACTACGGTCGTTTCGTCGGGCAGGTCGGTTTCCGTATAAGGCTTCTTGATCAATTTCCCCTGCTGATGCAGCACCACCTCGTCGGTCACTTTTTCATTGATCCAGCGAAGCTCGCGATTCTTGGTGGGCTGGTATTCTGCCGGATTGGCTGTTGTGCTGTTCAGCGGATTGGTCAGGCGATTGGCACCGTCCATCACATAACTCACTTGGGAAACCGCCCCGTTTTCGCGGGTGAATTCCGTGGTCACATACTGATTGCCGTAGGGCTTAGAGGTGTCGGTGATGCGGACGATTCCCTTATTGTAGCCATTGTCCAACTCCGAGAGGCGGAGATCGACGGCGGTGGGGTTGTTGATCGAGATGGTTCCCGAACCGTCGAAGACCTGAATGGCGCCATTGCCGGTGCTGAAGATATTACCAAAGAGCTCAATATACCCACCTCCCAGCGTAACATCTGAAATACTAAATGACTTCAGATTGGGGTTATAGAGCAACTCCGCGACATAGCCCCCGTTGGCGTCGTTTAGGTCGCGAATCTTGACGTCGGCAGTGCCAGTCTTTCCGCCAGCCGCGGTGACATCGTCATCGGTAATCGTCACCGTCAGACTATCCAGGCCGCTGCGCAGGAGGCCGTTGATATTCAGCTTTTCGGCCGAGATATAAATACTCCCGGCCACAATTCTGGAGCCCACTACCGGCGCGGGAGAGACGGGGGTACCTTCTATCGTATAGCCTGCGGCCGGCTCGCCTCCGATATTGGTAAAGCCGGCAGTGTAGGACTGGATATAGTCACCACCGGCGGAAACCGTCACGGTCTTGGCCCTAAGGCTTGCGCCATCGATGTAGGCCGTGCCGGTGGAGATCAGGGAGATGGTGCCATGGTTGTTGATGATATCCCCTGAGATCTGAAGCAAGGGACGGTTGTCGTGGTTGGTATTTTTAAGTACAACGGAAGGAACATTACCCGCCTGGATACTCGCCAGGCTGCCAGTGAAACCGGCGAGCTTGGTCACCGGGACGGAATTGAAATAGACATAGCCCTTGGTGTCGTCGACCACGACACCTGCACCATCTGCGGCACTGCGCCCGATGATGAGATTGGCGGCGGACGCGTTAACGATCTTGACCTTGTTCCCTGCGGAGGCGCTGACGTTTCCTGAGCCCAGCAGAGTGGCGGCCCCGAGACTCACATTATGCAGGCGCAGGGTGATGGGGTTGATCGTGAAGAGATCGGCTGTCTTGGTTCCGTACGAAGCCTGCAGCGCGATGGCGGAGGCCAGATCCGCCCTGTATTTGTCGACATTTTCGCCATTGGCCGAGAAGCGCGCAATATCGGCGTTGAGTTGGGTGATCCGGGCGTCCATGGCTAGGGCCATGGATACATTCTTTTTGAGAGTATAGGTGGGGGCCATCCACGCCAGCGATCCGGCGCCGGGCTGGTCGGGGTCCAGGAAGGAGACATTTTCGGATGCATCGATAGACATGCACACCTGATCATGCAGACCGCTGGCTACCGCTCCATCGACAGTAAGAGTAGAGTCCAGTGTTACGCCGGATTGCCCACCACTATCATCAAGCGTGGCCCCCTGATAGTCCGAGCCGATGCCATTCCACTTGGCGGAATAGTAGGCCGTAAGCGTGGGGCCATGTTTACCCGCCAGAAGACTGATGTCACCCTGTGCCTGGAGTTGTGAACCGTCGCCCACCGTGATCTTATTGGTTTGCGAGATGGTCGTCTTTGCGGTGGTTGTGGGAATGGCGATCACCCCGTAGGCATAACTCCGAGAGGTGGTCGAGAGGCTCAGGGCATCGTCGAGTTGGTCGATGTCGCAGCCCGAGAGCACACTCATGTTACCTACCGACGACAGGATTGCGCCACCATCCACTGCCACCGAATTATGAATAGAGCCCTGGATCGTGGCATGGGCATCGGCATTGCCGGCAATGGTGCCGCAATTTCCGGTGGTTTTGAGGGAAGCGGAGCCCGTTGTATTGGCCCCCAAGTCAAGGCTGCCATTGGACGACAGTGTGGATAATTGCCCCACAGCGATATCGCCGCCCAGATTGAGAACGAGCGTATTTTGCGCTTCCACCACTGTGAGCAGGCCGCCCGCAACAACATCGAGAAAATCGTAGGTTTCGATTTCGTTGAGCGTGTTGAGGGCGAGAGCGGAACCGGCCGCCAGGTTCACGCTATTCCCGAGCATGATGGCCGACCGGTTTGAAAGCGTTGTCTTATTGATGGACACCGTAACGCCACCCAGCGAAATTCCCGGCAATAATACATTCGGGAAGTCGTCGCTGCTTGCATCGTTCTGCTTGAAACTGGTGCCTGCATCGACATCGATTATGTCGGCATCGATTTTTGCCTGGTTCTCAATATTGACCTGGGCGATGCGCTTGCTGTCCACATAGACACCGGCACCGGATCCACCAATACCGCTGAGCATCGCCAGGTCACCCTGGTCGCTCACCGCCTGCACCGAGTTGGCCTTCAGGCTGAAAAGGCCCGCAGACGCCTTCATGACGCTGCCTTGGAGAACCGTGGCGTCGATTTCGGCGTTATCCACAATCTGACCATAGGCCGCGGCCACGCTCACAATGCCGCCGGCACCGGCGCCAAGAACAAAGGCCTCCTTAGCACTATCATTCGCTTCAATGCTGATACTGGGAGCGGTGCATGTGCCGCCTACCGAAACCGACGTGATGTCGGTGTTCTTTGCATAGGCCACGGAGGCGCCGATACTGACTCCTCCCGCACTGGCCATCACCGGCAGCAACTTGAACGTTGTATTGTCGTCTGCCGACACCGAAATGGCGGTCCCGGCCGTCACCCGGCCGTTGACGGAAACGGAGGAACTGCTGGGTTTGCTTTGAAGGGTGGCCCAAGAACCGTTGAGCTGACTGGTGACCGTTTTTGCCTCAGATTGCGTGAGGACTTTATCCTTATATAGTCCTCCCAGTTGATTGTCCTTAAGGTCGGAGATGACCATGTTCATATCGGCAACAGGCTGGGTCAGCAAAGCACCCGACTTGTCATAACCCGTGACCTTAGCGGCACCCGTTACGCTCTGATTTGGGCCGAACTTGGCAACGATGACGGCCCCTCCCGCTGCAACGCCACCGACCGTGCCGGACACCAGTGTGCTGTCAACGTCACGGGTGAGTTGACTGCTAAAGCTGGCGGATTGCCCGGCATTAGCTGTGCCCAGGAATTCAACCAGGGCACTGGATTGGGCGGTGATCAGATCGAGTGAAGCGCCGATCCCCACTACTCCACCGGCTAGGCCGCCGACAATACTATCAACCGTGAGCTTGTCTGAGGCCTCAAGTGCCAGGTTGCGTGTCGCATCCAGCGAAACCTCCGAATCGCCATGTATGTAGGCCGTGTCGGAGAAGCCAAGGATATTGATGGCCCCATCCACACCCACATAACCGGCGCCGGCGCTGATAACCACCGTATCGAGCTTCACGGCACTGGCCGCGTCTACATTGATATCTTGCTCTGCATTGAGATTCGCGTGTTGGGTAAGCACAGCCTCCGTGTGTCCGGTCACCGAAATGACCTGTACACCTGCGGCCAAGCCGACAACTCCGCCGGCTCCGCTGCCAATATCCCCGTCCACAATGATGTCCGCCTTGGACTCCAAGTTGATGTCACGGCCCGCGGTGAGGCGTCCGCCCTGAACATTCGCGCTGCTTAAGCCAGAATACTCGGCATAGCCCACGGAGCCGCCGACACCGGCGATACCACCGCCGACGCCAACCATCACCGCAGTGCCGGACTGCTGGCGCATCGCATTGATGATAATGTCTCGCGCCGCATTGAGGGTCGCGTTCACGACCGAGGTCTTTACGGTTTGCGAAAATGTATTTATTCCCACCCCAGCCCCCACTCCAAGGTCTGCGGCCACGCCTACCGAGACGGCGTAAATGCTCCCCGTGGTCGAGTCCTTTGCAGAAACAAGAATGTCGCCCCCCAGGGAATTCGTAGTGAGTGAACTGTGATCGATGGTAACTTCGGTATCGGAGGATATTTGGTTCACGCCTACGGCAGCCTGAACCGCAGCCACTCCTGCACCGCCGGCATTGATGGTGATGACCTTGAGCTTCTCATTCGTAATAGCCTCGATCAGAATGCCGTTGAGCCCGTCGGACGATTTGTAGGAAGCAGGGCTGCCCTGCGCCACGAGGGTAGAGCCGTCCGTCACGGAGATCGTGTTATGCAGCCCCAAAACATTGGGGTTCACGGTTCCCGCCACAGAAGCCACGCCGGCACCACTGGCACCGACGCCGATGCTCAGGATATCCTCGTCGATATTTGACCGGAGGGCCAAGTTGCCCTGGGAAGTGAGGGTTGAATTGTCGACAGCTACACGGGTCGTCGAGTTCGACAGATTCACGCCCACTGCGCCCGCCACGGCGACTGTACCAGCGCCGCCACCACCTACGGCGACCGAGGTGATGTCATTGGTTTGGGAGGCGGAAAGCAGAATCGATTTCGCGGCCTTATTGGTCGCGAGCACCGAAGCATTGTGCACGTCGACGGCGACCTCATTGGTGAACTTATTTGCCATACCCGTGACCCCGATCGCCACGCTGCCGGCCACTGCCCCACCCACGGAAACGGTGACCGCCTCAGAGGTGTTCGCTGCCTCGATCGGCAGATCGTCACTGGCGATTATCGTGGTCTTATCCAAATCGATCAACGTCTTGGAGTATATATTATTGATCAGGATCGACGTTCCGATAGCCACGGTGCCCGCGCCACTCCCGCCAGCGCCTACCCCGATAATATTGCCTCCACTGGTATTGCTAAGGCTGAACTGATTCGCACTGCCGAAGTCGCTGTTCCTAAAATCGGCGCTTTGAGTGCCGCCGATATTGTTATACGCGCCAGCCAAGCCGATGGCCACTTCGCCCGACCCGGCACCGCCGACGGCCACGGTCACCCAATCACTATCCCCGCTGATATTTACGGCCCCGGAACCCTTGCTCGTGAGGCCCTCCGCCTGCACGCCCACGATATGATCGTTGAACGCATCTGTGTTGCCTGCCGTGAGCGCATCGGTGAGTGTCTTCTCTCGCGCGCTGGTATCGGGCGACATCGCGAGGTCCCCTATGGTATTGATCGCCACCGACGCGGCCAAGGCGCCAGTCCCCGAGCCCGCGCCGCCCACCACGATTGCCTGGCCGGACATTTTGTCCGTCACATTGATGGCGGTTTTCAGGGCACCCTTGTCGGCATTGTTTACATCGATATCGACCGACGTAAAATCGACTCCATTTTGGCCCCCGATCTGATTATAGCTGACTCCGGCACCACCGGCCAACTCGCTCGCCACGCTGCCCGCCACGCATACCGAGAGAATATTGCGGGTGGCTTTGGTATCGAACTTGACCAGCTTGGTAGCGGCCAAGGTGTCCGTTGATGCGTTGTCGATCCGGAAATCGGTATTGATAAGTGAGATCAGGCTGTCGCCCCCGAGCCGGTTCACGCTGGCGCTAGCCGCGCCGGCTGTGGAACCGGAGCCGGAACCTCCGGCGGCCACGGCGATGATATTGCCCGTATTGGAGGCCTCAAAGGCAGCATTGAGCGGCAGATTGGCCACGCTGCCACGCGCTGAAACAATCGTGGTATCCGCAAGCGTGACCAGGCTATCCCCTTCAAACTGGTTGTAGCCGAAGGTGGTGATGGCCGCCACCTTGGAGGAACCCGCCACCGCCACATCAATGGCCAGCAGGTTGGTGCTGTTCTCGGACGCCACAATAAGCTGATTGGACGATGCGCCCTGCAAATCGATCACAACATTTCCGGCGCCGTCCGCACTATTGGTCTCCACCTTGGTCGATGTAGTCACCAGGTTGACGCCTACGCTCATCGCGCCCGCGAAATCTTCGGAGGCACCAACCGAGACACCTACCGCGATGATATTGCCCGTGCTGGCCGCCTTCAACTCAGCGGCTCCGCCGTTGACATTGATCGATACATTTCCCGCCACTTCGGTCCCGGCGCCGCCGGTGACTTGATTATACGCTCCTGAAACGGCAACGCCCGCCGTGCTTCCCACACCGACACCGAGATTTACCGCCACGATCTTGTCGTGCGCGGCTGCTGTATCCTGGCTCAAATTGTAGGACTTGGTGGTATCCGTTACGCCGGCAGCTCGATAAGGGTCAGGGTTCGTCGTGTAGGTGACGTCGATGTCGCCTTTCCCGTCGCTCACCCCGTCTGTGTCCGTATCCACCTGCTTCAAGGCGGTATCCAAGGCATCCTCGGCCTCCTTGGTCTGAACCCAGGGATTGCCGTGGCCATTGGTGCCATCGGCACCGTCTATAGCCTGCACCCCGAGGGAGCCGGTATTGATGACCGAATGTACCGTGGTGCTGATGATCTTGGCGTGGGCCTCATCATTGACCAGATTCACCGAGAAGGCGCCCGCCAGCCCAACGCCCGACTCGTTCAACGCCACGCCACCTGCCGCGGAGGGCGCATAAATCGCATTGTTGTTGTTCGCCAGCAGGCTCACGGAGGCGGCATCGATTTGGCGGATATTCTCGATAGTCGCCAGAGTCTGATTGTCGGTCTGGTTCCAGGAGAAGGCGCCACCGACGCCCACTTTCTGCCCGCCACCGGTGAGTGCACCTGTGGCCGAGGCAATCGTGGAATTGTCTACAGCATTCACGGAAACCTCCTCCGTTGCCACGAGGGTACCGTTCTTTATGGATGCCTGAGTGGTGCCGTCCACGTTATTATAGGCGCCCGAGGCCGCCAAACCGAAGGACTGATCGCGGGCGGCTGCGTCCAAGCTGGCGGCAACCGAAACGACCAGCCCGCTTCGTTCGGCTTCAGCCGAAATATTTTTGGCGGAGGTCGTGCGCAATACTTCCAATGAAGCCGTCGCGTTTTGGGTAGTGTCGGCGTAAACAAAAGAGCCGGCAATACCAGCCACGGTTACTTCACCTGCAAGCGTGGCCGCGCCAGCGACTGTCACCAGCAAGTCGTCATTCTTGGCCGAAAGGGCGACCTCCGCACCGGCTGCATTGAGCTGCAGGTTACCCCGCACCAAGGCCTCGGCGGTTGTGCTAAATATAGACACGGCGGCACCGCCGGATATACCCGCCCCTGAGCTGCTCTCCGCATGATGGGAAGCTTCTGCGGCATGTTCCGGGAGAGGGTCGCTGGGATTATCAAAGCCCAAATCCGCCTTGGGCACCGGAATGCCTTCATAGGGGTCATAATCAACAAGCCCAAGCGGGGAACCCGAGGTCAGCACCTGCTGCGACGCAGCAGCGTGTGCGGCTTTATGCTCCTCTTCGACCATGATGGCACCGGCCAGCGCGGCATTCACAAATAGGCCCTTGTTTTCGGCGGCGACCGAGAGCCCACCCGAAACGTTCCACACAACGGGAGCAGCATTGGGTCCGGTGGCGAAGGACCAAGTAGGATCAAGCGAAACAAGAACATCCTTGGCCAGAGCCAGACTGTTGCCATCAAGATAGCCAACATCTGCCGCGGTAGTACGGGTGAACTGGGTGTAACCGACCGTAACGCCAAGGCCCACACTGCTGCCCACACAGAGGGCGCCTTGGGGAGCGATCACCGTAAAATCGTCTTCAGATTTTACTGCCACAAGACCGCTGGCGTTGACCACCGCCCCATCGGAAATCTGTGCGATGGTCGTGTTCTGATAGAAGTTCGTGGCCACCACTCCATCGAAGCCGAACCCGCCGGCCTTGCCACCGGCGACGCCTATATTTACGGCCAAGCCCGTGTTCTTGGCCTCGACGCCGAGTTTCCCCGTCGTGATGATGGCATTGCCTACCAACGCAAGTGCGGTGTTCGTGTTGAATATACCCAGGTAGGACGCGCCCACCCCGGAGCCTTCCGATTCGGTCCCGTGGAACCAGAACCCCGCGTCCAATTCATATTTGGCTTTCCCCGTCTTCGCATCTTTTGCAGCAGCCAGCGGGACGCCCCAATCGCCTGTGAAATTCACCGCCTCGGTATCCACCAGCGACGAAATATCGATGGCCCCGGCGCTGGCATTCGTGGTGGCGAGATGGGCGCCATCGGCCACCCGAGCGGTGGCCTGATTGTTGGCCATGGCAATATTGACACTGGCAGCGGCGGCAAACTCCGTGCCTTCCGCAGCCACGCGAGCGCCCGAGGTGAACAAGCCGGAAGATAGCCCGAAATCGCACGAGAACAGAGTGGGCAGATCCTCCGTGAAAAACTTCAATGTCAGGTCCGTGTCACCGCTCCACAGATCGGTGAAATTGTCCGTCCATGTTTGCTTATATGGCTGTACATACTCGGCCGAAACCTTGATGCCTTCTTCAGCCGTCAACACGGCCGTTGCACCGATAAGAGTATCGACAATATTTACTCGGTCGTCGATGACCACTGCGATCCCGAGCCCGATCTCCTTCTCCTCGCCCACATCGGCGGACACATTCCGGCGCAGACCAGTTTCGGTCGCCTTGGCCTCTATGGTCAGCTCATTGCCGGCGGTGATCGTACCATTGACCTCCACGGTGGTCGAAGTCGTTGACTCGTGAAAAGCGACCGCTCCGCAGGCCCCGACCTTCTCCTGCATGCTCTTCATCGTCGATTGGAAGGCGGTGGGCATATCCTTGCCCAGTTCGCTGAGGGAGAAGCCCGGTTTGCCCTTCTTTTCGAGAAAGGCCTCGTTGAACTTCTTAACCGTATCAATCTTATCCGTATTTTCGGTGAGCCCCATCCCGGATGCGATAGGTGTCAAGAAATGCGCTCCTTGGAAGGAATCCACGCCCATCTCGTCGCCTCCTTCAAAATCAGCGCCGACCTCTATGGAGTCGCCAGTGAGGGTACCATCAATAGTCACCGAGGTATTGGCCGTGCGCAGCGCAACGCCTACGGCGATGGCCGCCACTTCCTTTTCGCCGCCGGCCTCAACTTCCAAAGCCTCCTCCGCCTCAGTCTCCGCCTTGATCACCAGATTGGGAACCGGCTTTTTAATGAAGCTCCCTGCGTGGTCCGGATCGGCAACGTCCGCGTCGGGAATGGGAGTCAGCGCCTTCAAGACGGCATTGGGCCCGATATTGATCGTATTCTCGTAGTTGGAGATGGCGACCGCGGCCATGACATCGAAGGACATCGCGTCCGACGTGATCAAACGATGAAGGATATTTGATGTGGTAACCTCCAAAGTACCTTTGGTGATGGAGGTTACATCGATCGCCCCGCCCTCGAGGTGGCCATCAATATTGATCGTGGATTTCGCTGAACCATCGCCCCAGGCGATGCCGGCAACGAGTCCATACACCTTGAATTTACTATCAAAGGTAGCCGAGCTCTTTACCGTAAGCTCCTCCTCGGCCTCCAGCACTGCGTCCTTGTCCACCGTGATGGAAGCTACGGCCTTCTGAATATTTACATTTACCAGTGGGTTGCCCAAAAAGCCCCAGATATCGATATTAGCCTGGTCGCTCTCCGCCTGCTCCTCAGGGGTAAGGTCGGCCGCAGTCGTGGCCTCCACATCTTTACTGATGGTACCGGTGGCAATGAGGCTGAGATCTCCATGGCTAACCAACTCGGACTCCCCAGTAATTGAAATCGTGGCGGTTTCATCTCCTGCCCAGGCATTCGTGCTGGTCGAAGAAGCCTGCACGCTGATGGACTTGTCGGCCTTCATCGTGCTCGCGTCGATCGATACCGTGGCGCTGGTATTTCCCGAGCTCAAAGCAACAATACGAATCGCGCCGTCGGTCACGGCAAACGCCGTAGCGGGAACGAGGCCGGCCACGTTGGTGATTTTGGCGAATTCGGCGCGAGCCACCTCGCCCGCATAGATTGCCGCTCCGCTGAGGCTTACATCCTTGGCCTGCAAGGAGACCAGGTTCATGGCGTTGATCTTGCCGTGGACCGTGATCACCCCCGCCTTGCCGATGGCAATTTTGCCTTCGAGGATATTGTTGATTATGCCATCCTGATCATAGAACGGCGAGAAGAAGCTATCCATCACGGCCTGAGTGGGGGCCTGAATGGTAAGCGATCCCACATTGAACACGCCCGTGGCGCCAATGATCATGCCATTGGGATTCAGGAAATAGACGTTGCCTCCTATATTACCGGCCGCCGTGAGCGAATTGACGATGCCGTAAACCTCCGAGGCTTTGCTGTCGTTGACCAGATTGATGAGGTTGATCGCGCCGCTGGGTAGGCGCAGATTTACTGTATTGCCGTCGGCCACATCAAATCGCGTGAACGCATTGATGGCGTTATTGCCGGTAACTGTACCTGTCGTGACCTCATATACCCCTCCAACCGGGGCGGGAATGTGGGTGCTCGTCTTAGTACCATCCACCACGAGAGAAGTCGTCGCAGGACCGGCACCTACGGCAGTGCCCGCCATGGCCAGAGCCACTCCCGCCCCCGCCGCACTGCGGCACACCTTTGTCAGCGATCGATGCTGGAACGGATTGGTCAATATGGCATTCATCAAGAATGAATGCCTGAGTACCGCGCGGTACTGCCTGATGAGCATACTGATCGCTGATCCTGTTTGGCGCATGATATCTTTCTAGTGCGGCTCGGAGCCACAAATGCTGGTTTGTGTAAGAGGGCGAACTGTCTGATGCTAAACTGAACTCAACGCTTGAGGTTCGGGGCTCAAGGATGTGACGGGGCACCCACCAGGACAACGCTCCCAAGACGAGAGGCGAGGCGCGTGCGGTGAGTCATGAGGAGAGGAAGCGAGAACGGTAACACTGGGGCGGCCGAGGGTCTGAACTACGGGGAGGTGCGTTTGCGCAGCCGCGCCCGGAGCAACGAGTTTGCGACCGGAGACACTGCGCAGGGGGCTACTCGGCCGATCGGCCCAGAAGTGGAGCTCAATCTGCGGCGCTGTCTGTAGGAATTTTCCTACAGGATTGTGCAGGAAAACACCCCAACCAGCGCACGTTCGGGCGCCAGCGTCCGCGATGATGCCGGGTGGAGACTGCGCGCCGCAGCACATCCACGCCCACGCCACCGTCAGCGTTTCTTTCCACGATCGGTTTCAAAATGCGGCTCCATCGCGTGCAAGCACGAAGAAATCGCGTGCAAGCACGCTCCTACTCGGAGGGAACCGCGTACAAGCGCGCTCATGCACGGACTCGGCATGCGCCGCAACTCGAACGCGACTTGGAAACTCAAAGCAAATCCACTCGCCGCCGCCGGGCAGGGCAAGGGCGCGAAGGACCAAGCAGTTCAGAGCTTCCTGGTGCGAAGCATCCGATCATGCCAGTCGGCCGCGTGGGGCAGAAACTTCTTTTTCAGCACCCGCAAGCGCGCATGGTCTTTGTAACTGGCCACGAAGCGACCGTAGGGAAACCGGTCAGCCAGCTCAGTCAGCAGATGGCGCCGGATTGAACGCATCTGCAGGGCGATGCCTGTGCCCACTCCCTGGTATTCCGGAAAGATCTCGATCGTCGTGTAATCGATGGTGTCCGAGTCTGTCTGGTGGCAAATCGCCCAGCCGACGATCTCCTCACCTTTCATCATCGCAAGGCTTGGCTCAGGGCAGATATGGGCATCGTTGAGAAAAGGCGACAGCCGCGGTTCAAACCAGGGAAAGCTCGGCAGCAATGTGCGGAAGGCCTCTCGCTTTTCGTCCGCAAGCTGCAACCAATTCACAGTGTCCAGCCCAGCCGGCAACTCTGTATAGCCCATCAGGGCGAGATTTGCCAAACGCTTATCGCAGCGGCAGACCAAAAGCTCAGGCTCGGGCGGCGAATACCCGCACTGGTCGAGCAATTCATTGATTACAGGGGCCCCCGGGCTATCGGAGTCGTAGATAAAACGCAGCTCCTTGATGTTCAGCCCGAGGCACTTTTCGGCCAGATAGGCCTCCATTCGCTTCTCTAAGCCCTTCCCCATCAAGCTAATGTCTGCGCCTAGGCCGGCCAGCAGGCAGTAGTTCTCTCCGGGCAAAATATGCCCGAGCAGGATGGCCATGGGACGTTCGTCATCGAACAACCCCACGGGGATAAGCACTCCCTTGAAGGGCTTCTGCTCGGCCAATATTGACCGATAAGGCTCATGCTGGACCATCGCTGCGAAGCGAGGGCCCTCAACCTTGCTGACCAGGCGAATGACTAAATTGGGCACGAGCCAGAATGCTTGTTACCAAGCCGCTTCAGCGAAAGGGCGCCAACTCCTGCAAGCTAGTCCTGCAGAAACTCGGCGCCTCTCGTCGTGAGCGCGCTATGGTATTAGGACTTCACTTCAGCGACCGCGTTGGTCTTATCGGTCCGCTCGGTCTTCTTCAAGACCCCCGCCTCGATGAGCTTCGCGGCGAACTGATTCATGAGGCCGAAGGACTGCAAAAATCCTTCCGGCGACATCACCATCCGCTGCACTTGGGTAGGGGCGACAGCCTGGCCTTCGCCGGTTGCCTTCAAGCTCGCGAAATCGATGCGGACCATGCCGCCCGCGAGTTGAATATTTCCAATGCCGTCCGTAAAAACTTCCTGATTCATAAGGGGTATAGTTATGAGGGCTGTAAGGAGGGAGCACTTTTCGCAGTGCGATCACTGGGATGCAAGCTCTTTAACGGGGGCATTGCGGGGCCGGGGCTTCTTCCTAGGCATCCGGGAAGCTCTGCGCTGGCCGCGCAGCAGAACAGCTCCCGTACAGCGCACCAAGGCTACTCGTGATGACGGAAAGCCACTTGGCCGGTGGCGCTCCGGGATGCCGCCTATTTCAATGCGCCTTCATGCTGAGCCCCTATCGCGTACAAGCACTCTCAAACTCAGAGGCCCTGGGCTCCCTTTGCCCTCGCCCCCCGGCCGGCAGCCGCCTATCCATCGCTCAGCAACCCCGCGATCCACCGCCCACCGGCTCCTCCTTCATCATGAAATCTTGGACCTTCGTTGTCGCCGGGCTCTACGCCCTTGTTCTGGCTATGCTCACGTTGCCCGTTCTCACCCTGGGCACGGGCATGTGGCCCACCTTGGATATGGTCGCCTCCACCTTCGGCGAATGGCGCTATTGGGCGCTGCTGCTGGTGATGGGAGGCTGTCAGTTGGCCCTGCTCACAGTGCCGGTGCATATCGCCAACCGGAGACCTGTAACCCGCGGTGCGCTCTGGCCCACCATCGCTGCCGCGGCCGGGGCGATGGCCCTGCTCGGGGGCGGAGCGCTCCTCTCCATCTATCCTATCATCGTGGGCGACCGCGACGGCCCGCAATGGCCGCTGTGGGGCATCGCAGCTGTTGTCATCGGACTCTGGGCACTGTGGGGAGTGCTCTTCCACCGCCTCAGCCGCACTCAGCCCCACCTCGACTTCATTTCGAACCTCTGCGCCCGGCTGGTGCGCGGCAGCATCCTAGAGCTGCTCGTGGCGGTGCCCTGCCATGTGTTTGTGCGCTGCCGGGAGTATTGCTGCGCCGGAGTCTACACCATGTTCGGCTTGGCCATGGGCATGGCGGTGATGCTCTTCGCCTTCGGCCCGGCGGTCTTCTTCCTCTTTGTTGCGCGAGCGCGGAAACTCCAGTGCGCCTCGGCTGGTGCAGCCGCCCGCCCCACCCCGCCGAGCGCGCCATAAGACGTAACCATTCATTGGCAGGAGCGTGCTTGCACGCGATTCAGAGCGCACATCGCGTGCAACCACGCTCCCACGGCGGGCACCGGAGTTTGTGCACTGCCTTAGCGCAAGGCGGTACGGCAGCATGGTTACAACTAGGCCGGCCCGCGCCGCCGCCCCCCCCGAATACAAGCGGCCGATTCCACCCCAGCGCCGCGCCCTGCCAGGGCGCGGCGCTGCGAATTTTGCCAGCCGCCGGTTGACACTCCGCCCAGTGGCCGCAAAAACTGGCGACACCATGGTCATCGAGCGCACCTTCGAAGGCTGGCAAGCCAGCGTGCGGGCGCGCGGATTTGCGCGCTATTTCGGCGCCGCCTTCCTCGGGTTGTGGCTGTGCGGGTGGGCCGCTGGCGAGGTCTTCGTTGTTGTTTTCCTCGTAGGCATCGCCTGGCAGGGGCTCACCGGGCAGCCCATCCATCCGGGCCTGCCAACCATCGAGGACTCCACCGCCCCCCTGGCCGTCGCGGGACTTCTCCTGCTCTGGCTCACACTGTGGACCCTCGGCGGAGTGGCGGCGCTGTGGAGCTTCCTGCGCATGCTCTGGGCCGAAGACCGGCTGGTCGTGCGCTCCGACGCGCTGGTGGTGGTGCGCCGGGCCGGCCCGGTGAGCCGCAGCCGCCAGATCCCCCGCGAAACCATCCGCCGCCTCTACCGCACTTCCGGCCGCGGCCTGGTGGGCAAATTGATGGCCTCCACCACCGCCGGATCGATCCTGATCACCGACTGCGCAACCCCGGAGGAGCTCGACCAACTGGAGACAGAGCTCACGCGCGAACTCGGGCTCAAGGCGGTGACCAGCGCCACCCTGCCCGCCGGCTGGGAGGAGATCGCTCTGCCCGAAGGCGGCACCGCCCTGGTGGAGTCCCCTGCGACACGCCGCCGCTACGCCCGCATCCTCTCCGCTATCACCACTGGCCTGCTCCTTTCCACAGTGGGCATAGCCGGCGGCGGACACCCGCTGTTGGCGGCGGTGCCCGGCGTATTCGCCGGATTGTTTTGCTGGGGCGCGGTGCGCCTGGGCTACGGCCGCCACGAGTGGCGCTGGAGCGCCAAGCGGCTGCGCCTGGACTGGCGTTTCAGGGGACAGGTTCGCACCGTCTTCGAGGGCGACTCTTTGGAGCTCGGGGTCTCTTCCGACAGCGACGGCGATCGCTGGTACGAATTGAAGGCGTTCGCCACCCCGACTCCCGGACCCGGCCCGGCGCCAAAAAGCCGCAAGCACAAGGCGATCGCCCGCAGCATGGGCGACCCTCTGGAGCCGCGTGCGCTGGGCGAATGGCTGGCGCTGCGTTGCGGGATCGCCCTGCAGGACAATACGGATACCTCGGCCCGGGCCGCCCAGACCGAGCAACTCCGCAAGCAGCTCGCAGCCTCCGGCAAACTGGGCGCTTGGATTGCCAACCTGCTTCCGCCTCCCCGGGGCACAAAGTAGCCGCGGCCCCACCCTCCCCTTACCCATGCACGCCGCCCTCGCCTTCCTCACCAAACTCTACACACAGCAGCCGTGGATCTTCCTCTCGTGGCCGGCAGCGGCTATGGTGCTGGGCACCTTTGTCGCCACCGTCTGGGCGGGGGCGGGGCAACGGCTCGGGGTGGTGCCGCGCACCGGCGCCGGGCTGGTGGGCATTGTCACCGCTCCGTTCATTCACGCCAACGCCGCCCACCTCGCCGCCAATCTCCCGCCCTTCGCGGGCCTCGGCTATCTCGTGCTGCTCCGCGGGCCATCGCACTTCATCGAGATCGCGGGCACCATCGCCCTGGCCACGGGCGCCCTCGTCTGGCTGTGCGCACGCAAGGCGGCGCATGTGGGCATGAGCGGGGTGATCTTCGGTTTTCTCGGATACCTCATCGCCGCAGCCTGGCTCACCAAGACCACGCCCGACCTCATCGTGGGCGGCGGAGTGCTGCTCTTCTACGGCGGCATGCTCGCCGGTGTGGCGCCGGTGCGCGGCAGCACCTCTTGGGAGGCGCACCTTTTCGGGCTCATCGCCGGGATCGGGCGGGCATGGCTGGACCTGAGCTAACCTGCCCCGGCGGTGCGCCGGGCCATTTTGTGAAACGGCCTCGTCTGCGCCGTAGACTGCACGGACCTCCACGCGTGGCGCACTCCCTTGCAGGCGCGCAGCCCGCAGCGGATACGCGCAGCCCAGGCGGCGCCGCCCGGGAGGCGCCCCGGGCCACTACCGCGAGGCATCCACCGCCACCTCCGCTATCGCCAGGCGTGCGCGATGGCAGACGCCGAACCACTGCCGGCCGTTGTAGGCCTGGCAGGCGGTATCCACCGCGGCGAAGGCCTTGTCCGCGTTGTCGATGCTTTCCAGTATCCGCTTCTTCGCCTCGGCCGGATCGGAGATGAGCACATCCTTAGCGGCAAAGTAGATCGCCACACCCTTGCCCACCGTGTCGGCGGCCAGTTTGAGGTCGAGGCGCGCCAGCTCGCGATTGAGGTGCGCCTCATTGGCCGCTCGGTACGCCTCCGCCACAGGGGCGAAATCCTCGCGCAGCACGGCGGCGGCCTTCTCCGGGGCGGCCCAGGTGGACTCGCCGCGGGCGATGCGGCCGGCGGCGTGTTCAAGGGCTGCGGCGAAGAACTTCGGATACTGCCCGCGGTAGGCCTTCTTGAGGAACTTCGTAAGCTCCACCTTGAGCCGCCTCTCGCCCCAAGTGGAGAGCGCGCCGGCAGGCGAGAACATCCACTCGGCATAGGAGTCGTTGGCCTTGTTCACGGCCCACTTCTTCCACTCCGCCGTGCCGCTGTCGTTGCTGAGTCCGAGCTTCTCGCGGTTTTCCAGCTCGTCGGAGGTGTTCTTGTACGTGTCGCGCATCACCCCGTAGGCGGTCGTCACGAAGCGGGCTACGGCCCTCTTGCGCAGCCCCGACCACGCCGCCTGCGCCCGACTGCGCGCCTCGCCCAGCTCGGGGGCCGCTGCGGCGTAGTTGACCGCCGAATCCTGCGCGGCCTCCACTCGGCTGCCGAGGTCGATCACCTTGGCCATACTCTCCACGGCGCCCTCAAGGCTCTCGTTGAGCCAGCCCTCGGCCTGAGTGTGCTGGTCGTCGAGTTCGTCGAGATAGCCGAGCGCCTCCCCCATCAACCGCAGCGCCACGCAAAGGCGGGCCGCGTTGCGCGGGTTCCCAGGGTCGTCGGTGGCGGCTGCCAGGCTGGCGGTGAACTTGGCTGCAAAACTCTCCGCAGTCCCGCTGGCGAACCCCTTCGACCGGAGCGCCGCAGCCCTCGTATGCACAACCTCCAGCCAGTGCTGGGTCTCCGGCGCCAGTGCCAGAGCCTCGGGCTCCACCGGACAAAGGCTCTCGGGCCCGGCCACCCTCTTCTCAAGGGTGAACGGCGCGGTGAACGCGCCATCGGGCCCGCTCACGCCGCTGCCAATCACCTGCGCCTTGCCTGCGACAGCCGCGTACACCGTCACCTTCGCCCCGGCCACGGCCGCCGGGCCCGACTCGCCTTCGGCCAACGCGGTACCTGTCACCGAGCCATGGGTGCGCTCGCTGCGGAAACTCGTCTGCGCGCCCGGCGCGAAACCGGGCTTCTCGAGCACCACCCAAAACGCCGAACCGCTGTGCAGCGTGAGCGCCAGCGGCGACTCGAGGGCAGCCCCGCCGCCGGGGCGCTTGGCCCGAAACTTCAGGTCCACCCGCCCGCCCTTCCAGCCGTCGGCCGGGTCGATCTGCGGCGGGGTGTAGGCCCAGGTCTGCCAGCCCTCGCGGGCATCGGCGCCCTTGGGCCTGCGCTCCAGCTCTCCGCTGGCGGGCAGATCGCGCTCGTCGGCCTCGGCCTCGATTACGGCGCTGGCGACAGCCTTGCCTTCCGGATCGAGCAAGCGCGCTACGACCTCGACCGGTGTCGCTCCATCGGCCAGGAATTGCAGCCCCGAGGAGCGCACCGCCGTCTCCAATCCTCCGTGGCCCAGCACCACCGAGGCGGCGAGCCCTTCGGCCCCGGCGGCGCTCACCTTGTTGCTGCCCGCCCGCAAGCCGGCGCGGTACTCCACGGTGGCCACGCCGCCCTTGTCGGTAGTGAGCTCATTGGTGGCTACGTCGCCAACAAACGAATTCTCCACCACCAGCTTGAGCGCCATGCCAGCGGCGGGCCGGCCGTCGGCCTGAGTCGCCTCGAAGCGCAAAGTGGCAGTGCTCGCGCCGTCGGACCAAAGTCGGTCGGGCGCCGCAGTGGCCACGAGCAAGCCCGGTCCGGCTGGCACGGGCGCCTGGGCAGCGACTCCGCCATTTGGAGCCATTAATGCGAGCACCGCCTTCACCAGCGCCACGGCAGGATCGCCAGGGAGGGGGCGGAGCCGCTTCTCCTCAAACTGGGAAAACCCGCAATAGTGGGTAACGCGGCCGGTGACGTTGCCCCGCCGAAAGAAGACCAGGCGGGTGCGGCAGGAGGGGCGTGCGCTGCTTCCGGCCGTAGCCGAATACGCGACACACTCGTCGGCGCCGGCGATGGTCAAAGCCTCGGGCCTCAGCTCGGTCTGCTTGCGGTACCCGGCCAGATCCTCGTTGAAACCGATGGCGGCGTTGAGCAGCGGCTGGTCCGCCGTGGGGGAATTGGAGACGGCGGGGTAGGTGCGCAGCTCGAGCTGGAGACTCTCGGCGGCGGGCAACGCGGCATTGGCCAGGCCCAGACTGCTCATCCACAGATTGGGGTTGCAATGGGTCTGCGCCGAGCCGGGCACAACGGCCGGGGCGGGCAGCAGGGAGCCGGCATCGAGGTAGAGCCCCTTGAAATACGGCCCCGTACCAACCTTGACCGCACAGTAGCGATCCCACTCGCGCACCAGGCCCCGCGCCATCCCGAGCAACTCCTCGCGCAGCCCAGGCGCGATGCGCTCCCCGATACCGGCAATGTCCAGGTAGCCTCCGTCGTTGTCGGGACGGATCTGGTAGGTGGTCAGGTCGCCGCGCATACAACCGCCGCGCACGTTGCGCAGGATGGGGTCGTCGCCGAACTCCTGGCCGGTGCGGGCGAGCAGCAACGGCCAACCCTCGAATTTGACCACCAGCGGCCCGCGCACCACGACCAGTTCGAGCATGGAGTTGCTCCCTTCCCCGCAGGAGTAAAGCCAGGCGGCGTCGCCAAGACCGGGGATCAGCAAGGGCTGGTTACGCTGGTTCTTGAGAAGCTGTTCCGCGGCGTAGCGTAGGGCCAGCGGGCAGGTGCCGTCGGGCCGCACCCGGTCGGCCAGCACATCGGGTTGGCCCAAGGCCAGCGGGTACACCATCGTGCGCAGGCCAAACCAGAGGCGATACGGCACCGCGACGATCTCCTCGGGCTGGCGCTGCTTGTCGCGTTTGCGATCATACCAGACGCGAGTCTCGCCCTGCTCGACCAGCCGGTACCAACCACTGTCGCCAGGATGTTCGGCCTCCTGCCATTTGTTGAGGTTGGCGAACTTGAAATAGGTGTAGCCCAGTTTCGTGTTCCCCGGTTGAGGGGCGAAGCTGCGCGACCACTGCTGGCCGTTGCCCTGAGTTCCGTAAAAGGAGACCGAGGCGCTGTCGCTGGGCAGGGTGAGTTCGTAGGCAGCGACATCCCAGCCTACTTTGGGGTCGAGGGCGGCGACTGCGGCCAACGGCCACAGGCAGAGGAAATGCAGGAGCTTCATGATGAGGAAAGGTCGCCCCCATCCGAAGGCGGCTGTTGGGGCGAAAACTCCTGCTACATCGGCCCGGAGCCGCCGGGGTTGACCGCCGAAAACCGCCTATTTCCGCCCAAACCTGCGCCGCCAAAGCAAGATGCCGAACACCGCGCCGCTCAAATATAAGGCAACCGATGCTGGCTCCGGAATCGCAGCCGGGGTGGCAATAAACGAACGATCCGAAGTATTGCCTTGGCCGTCTGTCCAAAGGCCGCCTCCGATGATCACACCGAGATTATTGATGCCGTTGGCGTACTCCAGCCGCACAAACCCAGCGCTTGCCCCGTCACTGAGGGTGACGAGTGAATTGAGATCCCGCATCTGGCCACCCTGATAAACCATGGCCCGATGGGTCCAAACGATATGTTCGTTCACCGTTGTATAGGAAGCCACTTTACCAACAATATCACCGGCATTATTAATGTCCGAAGCGCTGCTGATCATCTCGCCCAGCGTGCCCAGATCATGCATTACTCCATCTTGGAACAGAAACGCATGGGAGAGACCGACCTCAGTATCGATGAACGAAACCCCCACGACCGATATGCCCGGAGCGGAGGGAAGATGCATGGCTCGTGCTCACCGTCCTCTCTGGGGTCTTTATCTCAAGACCAGTCAAGAGCCAATTGATGACTCCGTTTGGCTGGCCCGACATGAATTGCTGATGGTCGTGCCATACACCGCAGCCGAGCTTGTGACGAGCCGGCCTGTTGTCCACTCGAATATACGCGCCCTTGGGCGATTCAGCGAAACCGGCGCGCAGCATCCCGCTTGATGCACGCCCGGAGCGGAAGTGGGACCCGGGCTCGTGAGCAGCGCCAAGGAGTCCGCGACGCCGGCGCTGGCGCGAGACGTGCCGCTGGATCAGTGATCGGTTTTGTCAGCGTTAAATTCATGCCCCCGTTGGCTTAGCCTCTGGGAGCGGACCATAGAGGCAACGTAGGGCGGAGGCATGTTGCAGACGACATGCTCATTCGCCGCTCGGGACGACAGGCGCGACGTGTGCCGAAGGCTCAGCGATGGGTTTCGTCAATGATTGATTGATGACGCCGTATCCGCCACTTGCCGGATGGGCGCTAACGTAATAAATGCTTTTGTCCGGCAAGATAAGCGTAACCCCACGGGCGCTCTTCAATACGATATTATAACTCCCGCCGGTGTCAGTACTGAATGGAAAGAAGTACAGTGTGCCGCCCTGGGAAACCAGGGCCTTACGTATATTCTCCATATCAGACTCCCAAAGGCAATTCTCAATGCGACTAGGCAGTGCCCCCTTGTTCGACTTACGAAACTCATCAACTGCGGATTGCAAATACCGAACAGTATTGAAGTCCGCCTTAATGAGAGATTCTTCGGTTATCGCGGAGTTACGAGGCCAGAACATCACACCTCCGGCCAAACCAAGACCAACGATCATCAAATATACGACTTTAGATTTCACGGGTGCGGCCCTCCGGGACATGATGGCATAAGTGCGGGTCCATTGGTCTGCCCCTTATAGTTCGGGTATTCTTTGGTGAATTGATTGTAGTCACCTCCACTCGGATCTCCGGCTTCATTCCAGTAATCGAAGGTTATTTTTTCGGCAGTAACCTCGGCACCTGATTCGTCCTTCGGAGTGCATACCACAAGCCAGTGATCGGTGTTAAGGGACTTCGGCCGTGCGGTGCCTCGGTTCTCCAAAACGCAGGACCAACACGGTGCCATTGGGTCGATGGAATTGAGTAGGGCAAAATTCAGAGAATGGCAGCTGTTCTGACCGCGGAAATAATTATTGAGCAAGGTGGGCTGCATACCTCGAGGGGTCCCGGCCTTGGCCTGGGCATCAAAATAGGCTTTTGCTTTCCCCTGCAGATAGGCCTTCCCCTCATCCCTCTTTGCTTTGTCGCAGCACTTGGTACTGGGTCCCGCCAATCCAAGATAATCCCACCGATTTACCGAATTGTTGTCAACCATTCCATACAGATTGAGCCCGCCGTTTTCCCCGATGGGATCGCTGGATAGCCAACGCTTCGTGCTTGGATTATAGTAACGATACCCATAATAGAGCTGGCCGGTTTCCCTATCCGTGTACTTGGTACTAAATCGGAACGGATTCGCGGCGGCGGCGGGACCATATGCGGCAATCGACTCCCCAAACGGGCCGTAGGTAAATGTGGCGGAGCGAGCACCGGTGGTGCTGTCGATCAGCCCGGTGACGTTTCCGTTGCCATCATAACATGGTAGATGGGCGATGGACGATGGCTGATGGATGGCTAGCAACCCGCCGACGCCACCCGCGCCCTGCATCGAGCCACTCAGGTCCAATCCCCAAACGTAGGAGCGCACGACCGCGTTGCTTGCCAGCCCGTTCAACTCCGCGAGCAAATTCCATCCATCATATAGAAACCGGATATCGGAGACCGGAGACCAGAGAGAGGTGGCGGGAATCCAGGAATAGACCCGCTTGGCGATTCGTCGCCCGTTGAAATCATATACAAATTCAAGTTTCTGTTTGGGAACACCGGCGGTGACCGCACTCGCTTGGGTTTCCATGGTGGTGAGCCTATTCTCAGCATCCCAAGTATAGGTCCACTGTCCGTCGCCGGTCAGGTTCCCGTCGAAATCGTAGGTAAAGCTCTCTGGGGTCTTGGCGAGGAATAGATGTCCGCTTTGACGGATATCAGCATCGGCTCCACCGATGCCTGCTCCGGCTTTGCCGGCCAATACGTCGATGGGTTGCCATTTCGCGACAGAGGCGTTGGCAACCGGGAGCTGTTTGTAGAAAAGATCACCTTGACGCTGGGCCGGGGCGAGATTCACGGCCACCTTCGCTCCAGCATCGGCGGTGCCGATGATATCAAGCGCGGCGGGCACTGTGCGGCTGGAGTATTGATTGAGACCGGCGTCGGGCGTATAAGTGGCCGACTGTCCATTGACGGCGGTTGTTTTGAGATTGCCGATGGTGTCGAAACTATACCCGAAACTATGCCCGAGCACCGGGGTGCTATCGGCGAGCTTCTTGACGCCGGCCGTCACTTGCCCAAGAGCATCATACCCGAAGTCCCAGAACTTTCCGTCGGCTTCCGTCAGGCGAGTGCGTTGATTCGCACTATTGAAGCCGTAAGAGGCGGAATTCACCACAGAGGGCACTGAGGACACAGAGGAAATCCCGGAGAGACGGTTCAGTTTATCGAATTGCTTGGTCGTCGTGAGCACCGGGGAGCCGGCGCGCTT
>CAJCBL010000113.1 GCA_903960515.1 uncultured Verrucomicrobiota bacterium | reverse complement strand
TGCTCAGGCGCACAGTACAGCCGGCCCCCTCCGAGCCCAACGGCGCGGCTCCTTCCCCCTTTCCGGTGAAAGCGGACCCCCGCGCAGTGGCGCGCGAACATCCCGGCGCCTGATCTGCGACCACGCCGACGATACTTGCGCATCCACTTTCTCCCACGCTTCACCTTACCCACCGCCCCATGTCGACGGTCTTCCCCAAGTGGTCCAACCGCCTGCCCCTGCAGCTCGCGATCTTCATCGTTGTGCTGGGCGGGCTGCTGACGGCCGGTGTCACCTACTACTTCACGCCCAAGTACACGCGGGTTGGTTACGCCCCGGTCCAGCCGGTGCCCTTCAGCCATGCGCTGCACACCGGCCAGCTCGGGCTCGACTGCCGCTACTGCCATGTAGCCGTCGAAAAAGGACCGCACTCCACGGTGCCGGCCTCCCAGACGTGCATGAACTGCCACAGCGTGATCAAGAAGGACAGCCCGCTCCTGGCCCCGGTGCGCGCCAGCTTCGAGTCGGGTGATCCTGTGCCGTGGGTGAAGATCCACCAGGCCCCCGACTTTGTTTACTTCAACCACTCCGTGCACCTCGCCCGCGGGGTGTCGTGCGTGGAATGCCATGGAAACATCACCACAACGGAGCTCGGCGAGACCATGGCCCAGCGCCAGCCGCTGAGCATGTCGTTTTGTCTCGACTGCCACCGCGACCCGGCCAGCCGGATTCGCGACCCCAAGGACGTATTCAATCTCAACAGCTCGCGGCTGGCCGCGCAGGGCAAGGCCGATGAGGCCGCCAAGCTAGTCCAGCACTGGAAAGTGAAACCGCCGCAGAGCTGCAGCGGCTGCCACCGATGAATTTCAAAACAAACCCGACAGAAGGAAACGAATGTAACCAAGGGCCCGAAGGCTGGGCGTACCCTGTGCGCTTCGTGTCGTTCGTTGCCTTCTGTGAAATCCGTCTGCGGCATTTAGGATGAAGCACAAGTTCGAACATCCCGCCCCGTCCGTCCGCGAGCTCAACGGTCCGCGCTATTGGCGCAGCCTCGACGAGTTGGCCGCCACGCCGGGCTTCAAAGAGCACCTGGAGCGTGAGTTTCCGCAGGGCGCCGCCGACCTCAACGGCATCGACCGCCGGAGCTTCTTTCGGCTGATGGCCGCCTCCTTCGCCCTCGGTGGGCTGGGCATGGCCGGCTGCCGTAGGCCCGAGGTGAACATCCTTCCGTATGGCAAATCTGTGGAAGGGCTCACCCCTGGCTTGGCGCAGTACTACGCCACCGCGATGCCCGCCCGCGGGGGGGCGATCCCGCTGCTGGCTGAGTGTCACCAGGGTCGACCGACCAAGCTCGAGGGCAACCCGTCGTATGCGCCCTACGGTGGCGCGAGCAGCCTCCAGGCGCAGGCCGCCGTGCTGGGCCTCTACGATCCGGACCGCGCGATGGGCTCCACCCAGGCCGGCAACGACGTGACGGCCGCGCAGGTCAACGACCTGCTCACCAAGATCCGCGACACGTATACGCCGAGCCAGGGCGCCGGGCTGGCGTTTCTGGCCGAGCCGTCGACCTCGCCCACGCGAGCCGCGCAGGTGGCCAACCTGAGGGCGAAGTTCCCGAAGGCGCTTTGGGCGGAGTACGACCCGGTGGAGGGCAGCGCCGCCCAGCGGGTGAGCGAGCAGCTCTTTGGCAAGCCGACCAAACCGATCTACCGCTTCGCCGAGGCGAAGCGAGTGCTGAGCTTCGACTGCGATTTCCTCCAGGCCGAGCCCGGTGCCATCGGCTATGCCCGCGACTGGGCCAAGGGCCGCCGCAAGGTCGCCAAGGGCGAGGAGATGAGCCGGCTGTACGTGGCCGAGAGCCATTTTTCAATCACCGGCAGCAACGCCGACCACCGTATCCGTGTCGCCTCGTCGCAGATGGGCGCCTTCGCCGCTGCTGTCGCCCTGCGCGTGTTCGCCAAGAGCGGCGGCTTCGGTGAGCTCACTGTTTTGTTGGAGAAGGCTGCCGCCGGATTGAAGGCCGACCATGCCTGGCTCGACGCGTGTGTCGCCGACCTTTTCGCACATGGTGAAAACGCACTGGTGTGTGCCGGCGCCGGGCAATCCCCCGCGGTGCACGCACTGGCCTTGGCCATCGACCTGGCGCTGGGTACCAAAGCGATTCAGTTCGTAGCCACCGAGAAGCACACCGCCTCCACGATCGAGCTCCTCAACCAGTCGGTTCGGGCCGGTGAGGTTCGCTCCCTGGTGATTCTTGGAGGCAACCCGTTCTACAATGCCCCGGCCGAGCTTGCTTGGTCCGAGTTGAAGAAGCAGGTGTCGGAGGTTGTTCGGCACGGCTTGTACGCCGATGAGACCTCAGCGTTGGTGGCGGAGCAGGGTGGTTGGCATGTTCACGGAACCCATTTCCTGGAGTCGTGGGGCGATGCCCGCGCGGCCGACGGCACGATAGTGCCTGTGCAGCCGATGATTCTGCCGCTGTTCAACGGAGTCTCCGAGATCGAGCTGCTTGCCCGGGTCACCGGAGACAGCGTGACCGAGGGCTACAGCCTCGTGCACCGGACGATTGCGGCGCTGGTTGGCGGCGACGAAAAGAAGCTTCGCCAATGGCTCCACGACGGTGTGCTCGAAGGTTCGGCGTATTCGCCGGTCAAAGCTGAAATCGCGGCCTCCGATCTGGCCGCCGTGTTGAAGGGCTTAGTATCCGCCCCGGCGCTTTCCGCCCAGAACCTCGAGGTGCGTTTCGTTGCCGATCTCAAGGTCGACGACGGGCGCTACTCCAACAATGGCTGGCTGCAGGAATGCCCGGACCCGATCACAAAGATTTCTTGGGACAACCCGGTGCAGATCTCGCCACGCCTGGCGGCCGATCTCGGGCTCATCGATGCGCGCCGGCTCGACAAGGACCAGCCCGCCTCCAGTGCGCTGGATCCGTCGCGCCACGACTTCAACAACTTCACCATCGGCAAGGAGCAGGCGCATCTCGTGCGCATCACTCTCGACGGCCGCTCGCTCGAGGTACCGGTGCACATCCAGCCCGGCCTGGCCGACTACACCATCGTCCTGCCGCTGGGCTACGGGCGCACCGCGGCCGGTAGGGTAGGGACCGGCGTAGGTTTCAACGCGTACTCGATTCGTACCTCCGCAGGGGCGGCGTTTGCCACGGGTGCGACGATCGAAGTGCTGCCGGGGCGCACCCACCAGTTGCCCAATGTGCAGGAGCACTGGGCGATCGAGGGCCGCGACATCATCCGCGAGGCCAATCTCTCCGAACATCAGGAAAACCCGCTGTGGGCTGCCTCCATCGGCATGGAGGCGCATTCGCCGGCCATCTACGGCACCGACAAGGACAAGTCGGCATCCTTCAAGGCGGCCACCACTCCGCGCGGCAACTCGCTCTACGAGACTCCCGACCTCGACGGCACGCACCAGTGGGGCATGTCGATCGATCTCAACACCTGCATCGGCTGCAACGCCTGCGTCGTGGCCTGCCAGGCTGAGAACAACATTCCCATCGTGGGCCGCGACCAGGTGCTGCGCGGCCGCGAGATGCACTGGATCCGGCTCGACCGGTATTATTCGACCGGATTCGAAAGCAACGCCGCCATCCCCGAGGATCCGCAGGTCTCGCTGCAGCCGATGGCCTGCCAGCAGTGCGAGCTCGCGCCGTGCGAGAGCGTCTGCCCGGTGAACGCGACCATCCACGACAACGAGGGGCTCAACGTCATGGCCTACAACCGCTGCATCGGCACGCGGTATTGCGCCAACAACTGCCCGTACAAGGTGCGGCGCTTCAACTTCTTCGACTATCAGCAGCGCCAGCTCGACTCGCTCTACCTCGGGCCGCTCGGTCCGCAGGGCAAGCCCGAGCTGCTCAAGATGGCGATGAACCCGGACGTCACCGTGCGCATGCGCGGCGTCATGGAAAAGTGCACCTACTGCGTGCAGCGCATCCAGCGCGCCAAGATCGATCAGAAGGTGAAGGCCGGAGCCAGCGGCGCCATCGAGGTGCCGGACCGCACGATACGCGTCGCCTGCGAGCAGTCCTGCCCCACGGAGGCCATCGTTTTCGGCAACATTCTCGACGAAAAGAGCGCGGTATCCATCGCTAAGTCCGATCCCCGCAACTACGCGGTGCTGGGCTACCTCAACGTGCGTCCCCGCACCACCTACATCGCCAAGGTCCGCAACCCGAATCCGGCCATGCCCGGCTACAAGGACATGCCGCTTTCCCGGCTTGAATACAACCAGAAGAACCCCCACGCCGGCCACGGCGAGGGACACGGAGCCGAGCATTCCACGCCAGCGCATGGTGATCTAGAAACCGGTCACGGTGCGACGCACGCCAACGGAGGGCACGAGTGATGGCCGTCGACTTCATTCTTTCGCTCGCCGGCGTGCCGCAACTATTGAGGGCGGTCCGCACGCAAGCTCTTGCCCTACAGATGGGCGCGACCTCGCTCGCGGGTAGGTCCAGTCTCCGACTGGACTTTCCGATCCAGGCCGGTCGCAGACCGGCCCTACTTTCCGGAGGACTTTCCTGATGGCTCACGCTCCCACCGAACTTCCCCCGCACGCGCAGGCTGTACTTGCCGAGGTCGCACCGGCGCACCTGCCGCGCGCCGAGCTCATCGGCCATCGCCGAGGCTTCGCGTGGATCACCGAAAAGGTCTGCTCCATCGTGGAGTCGGAGACCCCCACCTGGTGGTGGGTGGCCTTCGGCCTGGCCTGCGTCCTGGCCTCTTTCACCGTGGTCGGGCTCGTGTATCTGGTCGCCACCGGCGTAGGCGTGTGGGGCCACGCCAATCCGGTGAACTGGGCCTGGGACATCGTGAACTTCGTGTTCTGGATCGGTATCGGCCACGCCGGCACGCTGATCTCCGCCATCCTCTGCCTCTTCCGCCAGAAATGGCGCACCTCGATCAACCGCGCCGCAGAGGCGATGACGATCTTCGCGGTGTGCTGCGCCGGGTTGTTTCCTCTTTTCCATGTAGGCCGCGTCTGGTGGGCGTGGTGGCTGTTTCCGCTGCCCAATGCCAACGCCATCTGGCCGCAGTTCCGCTCGCCGCTGCTGTGGGACGTGTTCGCGGTGTCCACCTACGCCACGGTGTCCACTTTGTTCTGGTACATGGGCATGATCCCCGACCTGGCCACGCTGCGAGACCGCGCGAAATCGAAGGCCAAGCAGATCTTCTACGGCCTGTTCTCGCTGGGCTGGCGCGGCTCCAACCGCCACTGGCAGAACTACGAGATGGCGTACCTGCTGCTCGCCGCGCTCTCCACTCCGCTGGTGCTCTCGGTACACACCATCGTGTCGTTCGACTTTGCCGTATCCTTGGTGCCGGGCTGGCACACCACGATCTTCCCGCCGTACTTTGTGGCCGGGGCGATCTTCTCGGGCTTCGGCATGGTGCTCACGCTCATGCTGCCCCTGCGCGCGATCTACAACCTCGACGATCTGATCACGCAGTACCACATCGACTGCATGTGCAAGATCACCTTGGCGACAGGGTCGATCGTGGGCTACGCCTACGCGATGGAGTTCTTCATCGCGTGGTACGGTGCGAATCCCTACGAGGGCTTCGCCTTCATAAACCGCGCCTTCGGCCCCTACGCCTGGGCCTACTGGATCATGATCACCTGCAACGTGATCACGCCCCAGCTGTTCTGGTTCAGCTGGATCCGCAAGAACACCACGCTCGTATGGGTGCTCTCGATCTTTGTGAACGTGGGCATGTGGTTCGAGCGTTTCGTGATCATCGTCACCTCCCTGGCCCGCGACTACCTGCCCTCGAGCTGGGGCTACTACTCGCCCTCGGTCGTGGAGCTGTTCACCTTCTTCGGCACCTTCGGGGTATTCAGTGTGCTCTTCCTGCTTTTCCTGCGTTTCCTGCCGCTGATGGCCATGGCCGAGATCAAGGCCGTATCCCCCCAGGCCGACCCCCACGCCGGCCACGACCACGGCAATTCAGCAGCCCACCACTGAGCCATGAGCGAACCTGTCCACGGCTACCTTGCAGCCTTCGATTCCCCGGCCGAGATCATGCGCGCCGCAGAGCTCGTGCGCGATGCCGGCTTCCAGCGCTGGGATGTGCACACCCCGTTCCCCGTGCATGGAATGGACAGCGCGATGGGGCTGCGCCGCTCGCGTGTCCAACGTTTCACCCTGATCGGTGGTCTCGCCGGTTTCACCACGGGCATGCTCATGATCTGGTTCATGAACGGCTTCGACTATCCCCTCATCGTCGGCGGCAAGCCCCTGTTCAGCCCCATGTTCGCCTTCCCCGTATCTTACGAACTGACCATTCTGTTTTCGGCCTTCGGCACGCTGGGCGGCATGTTCCTGCTCAACCGCCTGCCGATGCACTACCATCCCGTGATGAAGTCGGTGCACTGGCCGCGCGCCACCGACGACCGCTTCTTTGTCGCCATCGACGCCGACGATCCGCAGTTCGACATCGTTCGCACCCGCGCATTCCTGCGCGAAATCGGCGGCAAGGACATCGCCGCCCTTGAGGCCTGACGCCCCGCCACCGCCCCCATGCGCTACGCCTACTACGCCCTCGCTTTCCTCGTCGTCGCCGTGCTCTCCCTTGCCGGGTTTCGCGGCTGCACCAGTACACGCAGCCCCATAGAGCTCATCGACGACATGGTTCGGCAGCCCAAATACAAGGCCCAAGCGCGCTCGGCCTTCTTCGCCGATGGCCGCACCGACCGCCCGCTGCCGCCCAACACAGTGGCTCGGGGCGACCTCCAGTCCGACGACCATCGCGCCCTCGGCAAGAATGCCGACGGCTCCTTCGCCCGCGGTTTCCCGGCGGCGTTGCCCGTCTCCCACGAGCTGATCGCCCGAGGCCAGCAGCGCTTCACCATCTACTGTGCGCCCTGCCATGGTGCGCTGGGCGATGGGCAGGGGATCACCAAGGCCTACGGGATGGCGGCGACTCCGACCTACCATGACGATCGTCTGCGCCAGATGGCCGAGGGGGAGATCTTCGCGACAATCACCAAAGGCAAGAACACGATGATGCCCTACGCCGACAAACTGCCGGCCGACGACCGCTGGGCCGTGATCGCCTATCTGCGCGCCCTACAGCGCTCCCAGAACGGCCGCGAGGCCGATGTGCCCGCCTCAGCCCGCGCCCAACTCGCAACGAAATGAACGCCGCCGCAACCTTCGTCATGCCGCTTGCGAGTAGGTCCGGTCTGCGACCGGACTCTTTGGGTATTGTTTGCCATACCGACTTAAGCGCAGGGGAACCGGTCGTAGACCGGTCCTACGTGGGGCCGTGGGTAAACGCTATTGCTCAACCATTTTTCGGTTCCCACGCATGAGCGCCTCCTCCACCGCCTCCATTTCCTCGACACCCGCTGCGCCCGCTCTGGCCGGTTCCGCGCTTCCGCTTGGCATCGGCGTGGCCGGGCTGGCCGTGGCCGCCGCCGGATTCTTCATCGACGGCCCTCAGGCCGCCGCGGCCGGCTGGCTCACCGCCATCGTCTTCTGGGTGGGCATCGCCGTGGGCATGCTTTTCCTGATCATGCTCGGCTACATCTTCGACGCCGGCTGGAGCGTGGTGCTGCGCCGCCAGCTCGAGCACGGTGTCTCGGTTTTCAAGTGGCTGGCGTTGCTCTTCGTGCCGCTGCTGCTGCTGTCCTGGTTCTATCAGCGCGGCCTGATCTGGCGCTGGATGGATCCCTCGTTCGACTTCGCCGGTATTGGCGGTCACGGCACAGTGGCCACCGACATCCTCTACGGCAAGAAGTCGGGCTTCCTGAGCATAGGCTTCTTCACCGTGCGGGCGGTGGCCTACTTCGGTATCTGGATCGGCTTGGCAGCGGTTTTCCGCCGCAACTCCTTCTCTCAGGATTCCGACGGCGACCCGAAGTGGACGCTCTCCTCGCGCAAATGGGCGGCGGCCGGACTGGCGCTCACCGCGGTGTCCTCGACTTTCGCGGTCATCGACTGGGTGAAGAGCTTGGAGTACCACTGGTTCTCGACGATGTATGGTGTGTGGTACTTCGCCAACGGTATCCGCGGTGCGCTCTCGATGCTGGCGCTGATCTCGATCGTGGGCCTGGCCCGGGGGACCTTCACCGGGGTGGTGAACCGCACCCATCTCTACGACGTGGGCAAGCTCATGTTGGCCTTCACCATCTTCTGGGCCTATATCACCTTCTCGCAGTATTTCCTGATCTGGAACGCCAACGTGCCGGAGGAGACTTTCTGGTACAACCTGCGCGAGGTGCTGCATACCGGCGAGGCCAGCCAGTGGAAGTGGGTGGGCATGGCCATCTTGTTCGGCTTCTTCCTGGTGCCTTTCCTCTATCTGCTCAGTTACAAGGCCAAGGTCACCCCGAAGCTTCTGGCGCCGGTAGCCATCTGGATACTCGCGCTCTCTCTGCTCGACGTGTGCTACAACGTGCTGCCCTTCCGCAAGGATGCCGCCGGCGACGCGCTGCCGTTCCTCAGTCTTCAACTCGTGTGGACGCTTGCGGCAGTCGCGGGCGTGGGCGGCATCTGCGTGTGGTCCTACCTGCGCAGTTTCCCCACCTCGAAGCTCATCCCGATCCGCGACCCGCGCATCGGCGAGTCGCTCAACCACCGGGAGTAATGCAATTTTCGATTTCTAATTGCCGATTTGGGATTCCGGTCGCCTTCAACGTTGGGCGCCGACAGCTCGCTGTCACCGTCTCCTGACGAACGACCACTGTTCACCGTCCACCGCCCACCGACCATGGCCTCCGACACCTCCGCCCCCTCCCGCAGCAGCTTCGCCCTCAGCATCGGCGTAGCGCTCGCCTGTTTCCTCGTATTCGCCGGTATCCTGGGCCTGGCTTATCTGAAAAACCGTGACACCACGGTGGCGGCTGACCTCACAAAGATCGATGCCGCCGACCAGTGGAAGTACACGGAGGCCGGCCGCGCCGAGCGTCTCGCCGAACTCCACAGGAAGGAACTTGCCGCCGCGACTTCCTACGCCTGGGTGGACCAGGCGGCCGGCATCGTGCGCCTGCCGATCGAGCGCGCGATGGAGCTGATCGTGGCCGAGCAGGAGGCGAAGCACTGAACATGGGCTACGGCGCATATATATTTGTTGTTGTGATGGCTGCCGCAGTGATGGCCTCGGCTGTCTACGCGCTATATTGGGCGGTGAAGACCGGCCAGTTCCAGCAGTTCGAAAAGGGTGCCACCGCGATCTTCAACGACGAGGAGCCCCTAGGCCAGCCGACCGATCATTTCCCGCAGAAGCCCAAGAAACCATGAACCTTTTCCGATGAGTTCCGCCGAATCCAGTTTCCTTGCTTCCATCAAGCCCAGCACGCCCGCCGGAGCCGCCGAGCCCGCATTGCTCAGCGAAATCGACGCCTCTACGCGCGCGCCGGTATTTTTCTTTCTCTGCTGTGGGCTGTTCTGGCTGCTGCTCGGCACCGCCTTCGCGCTGGTCGCCTCGATCAAGCTGCACAACCCCGGCTTCCTCGGGCAGGCGGAGTGGCTGACCTTCGGGAATATACGCACCGCCCATCTCACTTCTGTCATCTACGGATGGGCCACCAACGCCGCCTTCGCGGTGGCTTTCTGGATCATGGCGCGGCTTTGCCGCACGAAGCTTCGGCATGTGGGAGTGCTCGGAATCGCGGCGTTTTTCTGGAACCTCGGCGTGGCCATCGGCATCGGCGGTATCTTGCGCGGGGACTCGACCTCGATCGAGTGGCTGGAGATTCCGGCCTACGCCTCGCCGTTGCTTTTTTGCGCGTATGCGCTTGTGGGAGTGTGGGCGGTGGTAGCCTTTCGTTTTCGCGCTCCAGGCCATGTCTACGTTTCCCAGTGGTATATATTGGCCGCGTTGTTCTGGTTCCCGTGGCTTTATTCGATCGCGCAGATCATGCTCATCTTCGCGCCGGCGCGCGGGGCGGTGCAGCCGCTGGTGAACTGGTGGTTCGCCCATAACGTGCTTGGCCTTTGGTTTACGCCGATCGGCGTGGCCTCGATCTACTATTTCATGCCCAAGGTGTTGGGGAAACCGATCCACAGCTACTACCTCTCGGCCCTGGGCTTTTGGTCGCTGGCGCTCTTCTACAACTGGGCCGGTGTGCACCATCTCATTGGCGGGCCGGAGCCGGCGTGGGTAATCTCGGCCGGCGTGGTTGCCAGTCTGCTTATGGTCATCCCGGTCGTCACCACGGGCATCAACCATCACCTCACGATGATAGGCAGCTTTTCCCGGCTCAAGGACAGCCCCACGCTGCGCTTCATGGTATTCGGGGGCATGAGCTATACGCTGGTGAGCCTCATCGGTTCGGCGATGGCGGTGCGATCGTTCAATGAGATCACTCATTTCACCCACTTCACCGTCGCCCATGCACATCACGGGCTCTACGCCTTCTTCACCATGGTGATGTTTGGTGCGATCTACTATATGATGCCGCGCCTCACCGGCCGCGAATGGCCCTCGGCCACCTTGATCTCGGTGCATTTCTGGGCCTGCGCCGTGGGCATCACGATCTATGTTGTCGGGCTTTCGCTTGGCGGCCTCATTCAGGGGTGGGAGATGATAGCCACCACTACCGACCCGCAGACCCATGAAGTGGCCCTGCGCTTCCCGCTCTTCATCGATATCGTGCGCGATATGATTCCGTATATGGTTTCGCGCAGCGTAGCGGGCATTCTCATAACCATCGGCCACCTCGCCTTCGCTGCACACTTTGCCTGGATGTTGCTGCAACCCCGTGTCGCCGCCGGCGCGCAGCCCGCCCGCCTCAGCCCCGATTCCGCCGCGCCCCGGACTCCCGCGTATGAATAAAGGACCACTTCTCTTCCTCGGGATCTTCCTGACCCTCGCGTTCTCGTGGACGGGCATCGTCCTCACGAACCATCTTACCTTGGGCCAGATCGGCACCTACGTGGATGCCGAGAGCGGCACCGCCTTCCCTCGCGCAGTGCCGGGGCTGGCGCGCCAGGGCAAGATCGTGTACCAGCAACTCGGTTGCATCTATTGCCACAGCCAGCAGGTGCGTAGGCCCGGCTTTGGCACCGATGACCTCCGCGGCTGGGGCGAGCGCCAGAGCGTGCCTCGCGACTATGTGCAGCAGGAACGCCTGCTGCTGGGCACGATGCGCACCGGCCCGGACCTCATGAATGTGGGCTCCCGTGCTATGAATGCCGACTGGCATTTCAAGCATCTGCTCGACCCTCAGATCACTTCGCTGGGATCGATTATGCCGCCGTTCGGCTTCCTGTTTGAGACACGCAAGATTGCGGGCCAGCCCTCGCCCCAGGCGATCCAGGGATTGCCGCTCCGATACGCCGCGGCTCCCGGCTACGAGGTGGTGCCCACCCATCGCGCGGAGGCGCTGGTGGCCTACCTGCTCAGCTTGAAACATGAATTCGACTACCCGGAATCCATCCCGGTGAATACCGCTGGAGGGAAGAAGTGATGAGCGCCCCCAATCCTCCCGCCAATCCCACTCCGGCCCATTCGCGCGAGAACCCTGAGCCGCACGAGGAGCAAAATTTCCCGTCGCTGCTGCTGCTTTTCCTCTGTAGCGTGCTCATCTTTGGCAGTGCGCTCTATTTTCAGCGCTATTCGGGCACTTTCAGCCCCCTGGTCTATAACGAGGAGGTACAGGGCAGCGGTGTGGCAGCCGGCACTGCTACCGCCGTCGTCGACCCGGTGGTGATGGGCAAGCGGCTCTTTGTACAAAACTGTGTGACCTGTCACGAAGTCACGGGACTGGGGAAGCCCGGTATATATCCACCATTGGCCGGCTCCGAGTGGGTGAATGGCAATGAGGAGGCCATCGTGCGTATCCTCATCCACGGGCTGGGCGGGCCGGTAGTGGTCAATGGCGCGACGTTCAACGGGGCGATGCCCTCGTTCGGGCCGCTGGGCTCGAATTGGAAGGACGAGAAGATAGCCTATGTGCTCACCTATGTACGCCAGGAGTGGGGAAATAAAGCGCCCCCTGTGACCGCCGAGACTGTCGCTCGAATCCGGGCCTCCATCGTTGCGCGAGGGAAGGCGTGGACCGCTGAAGAGCTGGCGGAATATCATTCGGCCACGAAGTAGGGCGGGGGCCCGAGCTGGTTCGTCTTCTTCACATTGCCGTCGTTCACCGGTATTTGCCCAAGCGCGCGAGTGTTTGTACTTGGCGGGGTTTGAATTGACCGGTGATATTCCGGACTCGCCACTGATTCGGTGCGGGTCGCACCCTTTCGCTCCGGGTTGATTAAGTGGAGACGCGCATAGGTGCGACGGCCGCATATATGCTTTGCGCGTTGGCTATGGGGCGCAGCGTAGGGGCTCAGTTTCGAGAACCATTTTCGGCGTCGCGAAACCGGTGGTGGGAACGGCGAGGGAGACAGGGCCGCGGGTTAATCGCTCGCAGCAGCGACGCCTGTCGATTGAAGATTCTCGTTGGCGGGGCCATTGAGCACGGTGCCCAAGGGGTCGAAACGCGAGCCATGCGCTGGGCAGTCCCACGTGTTCTCGGCATGATTCCACGCCACAATGCCACCGAGGTGTGGACACACCGCGCAGCACTCTCGAAGCGCTCCCTTCGAATCGCGATATACAGCAACCTTCTTCAGCCCATGACGCACGATCGCTCCGGTTTCGATCGGAACGAGTTCGTCTTTCTCCAAGTCCCCGGCGGTCAGCCAATCGATATATTGTGAGGCCGTATTGACCGCTTGTAGCGCGAGGTCCGTAGCTGCTCCCAAGGTCACACGCGCTGGACTGTATAGATCGGTCCAAGGGTTCTCCCGCCCCTGGATCAGGTCGGTAAACATGATTCCTGCGATGGTACCGTGCATTATTCCGGTACCCGAGTCGCCGGTGACCACATAGACGTTCTCATGGTCCAGAGGATTGCGACCGATGAAGGCGAGCCCGTCAACTGACTGTATGATTTGTCCCGACCACCGAAACCGGACTTCGGCGGCCATAGGGAATCGCTGGCGAGCCCATTGCTCAAGTCGCATATACCGTATTTCGGCATCGTCGGCTTGGCCGGTTCTGTGGTCCTCGCCACCCACGAGCAGGATGTCCAGGGCGGGGGTCGTGCCGCTGGCCATTGTCTCCATGATCCGGACGTAGTGGTAAGGATCGCCCGTGTCCCAATATAGGGCCTTTGGCACGGTGCCTGCGGGGACTGCGATTCCTATAACGTAACTACGATAGGCGGCCTGTTTCGCATGTAGTACCATCCAATCATTCACAGGAGTGTGGGTGGCGATCACGATCGCTTCGCACGAGACAGTACTCCCCCCACGCGTCGTCACCTGCGCAGGCTTTCCTCCGGCGAATTTCGTCGCGTGAGTATCGGTGAATATTCGCCCGCCATCGCGAATGATGCATTGTGCGAGAGCCGACAGGTATTTTTGGGGACTGAACTGAGCCTGACGGCGAAATCGCAATGCTCGTCCGGTATCAAAAGAGGTAGGTGGTGCCCGATCCACCAACTCGGCGTTGGTGATTCCTGCGCGGCGGACTGCCGCCAGTTCACGGTCCAAGAGGTCCGGCGGTTGATCTGGAGTATTGAAGAGGTAGCCATCCACGCGCTCGAAATTGCAGGCGATTTGTTCATCGAGCACGATGCGCTCGATCATGTCGATGGCAGCCGCATGACTCTGGGCCGCCAGTTTGGCGCCGCTTTCGGCATGCAATTGTTCCAGTTCGAAATACCTCTTGTCGAGAACGGTCACGAGGTGCGCCGTCGTTCGTTCGGATTCACCCGAGAAGATCGGACCATCGTCGAGCACGATCACGGTCTTGCCGGCCTTCGTAAGGAGATACGCGGAGGTCAGCCCGGCAACTCCAGCGCCGACGATACAAACCGCGGCATGCTCATTTTGGTCAAGGCTTGGAAAATCGGGCCGCGTGGCCGAGGCCATCCAAACCGACGTAGAAGGGCCGAGGTGAGTATTCATGAAATTCGAGACTGCAAACGCCTGTCATCGTGCAGGGGACAGGCCCCGTTGTGTAGTATATACTGCATGCTTGCTTATGTGCTGAATGGCTTTGTTGAAATATAAAATCCGGCGGCATCGACGATGCCGCCGGAAATGAGATAGGCCAGTCAAGAGCCATAGCGGCGACGGTAAGGGAAGCACGCAGGGTCGCCAATATAAGCGATTGATTATGCCCTTGTGCGCCATCCACCCATGAAGAATATGATAAGCGCAATTAGCAGGACCAAGCCCAGGCCGCCGCCGCCGATGACAGGCCCGCCTAGGTAAAAACCGCCGCCGCCGAACAGGAGAAGCAGAACAAGGACTAAAAGAATAAGGTTCATGGCCACAGAATAGCGCAACGCTGCGAACCTGCCCATGGGGCCTTACCCCACCTGATCCGAACCTGGTGCGGCAGCCGAGTGGTGGAGGTAGGGATACGTGATAGTTCAGGGGTGTCCAGTCATCCAATCCGCGTATCCGACTCTTAATCTTTGGGTAGTTGGAAGTTGACGCCTGAGCCTCTGCCGGCCGATGTCCCGTGGCCGATGGGGCGCCGGCGGTGAAGTTGGAAAGTGGTGTTGTGGTTGATGACTACCTTCAACGTACCTGAACTCATGATGCGCGTTTGCGGCAGGCGGCGGCGACCCCGAGCTGTCGCCACGGAGCCGTGACCATTCAGTCGAGAACCCAGAGCCCAGCGCCGAGGGCCTGCTCACCGAGCAAGACCCCGGAAGCACGCCTGCTCCAGGGCCGATCACTGGGATTTTGGCTCTCGTCACTCGACACTCGGCGCTGGTCTGCATCATCACGGCTGAGCCCACGCGCAGGCCGCCGTCTTGTGCGAAGGGGCCCAGTAGAGCTTGCCGGGGCGCGTCTTCGGTCGGCCCATGGCGGCGAGCGATGGGGCCTGCTCGGCAGGCGTGGTTGAGGGCTGAGCACGCAAGCACTTCAACACTCCGGCCAGAGCGCTGGCGCGTAGTTGCTCGCCCTGGGGCGTCGAAGGCGCGGCCGGCCGGAGGTCCTGGAGCGGCGGCCTCAAGGTAGTTGCGGACATGAGGCATCGGCGGTATCGCCACCGTGGTCACCAGACTGCCTGGCGGATGGTCGCTCCATGGGGTGCAATCGCCGTTGGCGTGGTTTTGGACGGCCACCGGTTTGGAAGGGACAGGCCGAAAATGGTATAGATGAGCGACGCCGCCCGCGCCGTGGCGGATATGGGCCAGCGAGCGGGCGCTGCCGGCGCGGGGAAACGGAGGCATGGCAGCCAAGCGGGAGGAATATAGCCCACGCTATTTAGCGCAACAGGCGAAATACTTCCCTGCAATTGCTGGTGGTGGCACGGATTAGCCGTGACCATGCAATCGTAGCGCTTTGCGCTCTGGAAGCGCACGAACTTGTCCGCCGTAGGAGCGTGCTTGCACGCGATCTGCGCTCTGAATCGCGTGCTAGCACGCTCCTACGACTCTAGGAAACAGCGTCCTGTTTCTTCCCGGCCGGGGCAAACCCCGTTTTGCGGTGGAGGCTGAATGGCCACGGCTTAGCCGGCCGCTTTAGATGGCGGTGCCCCAAGGCGGCACGTTCGGATTACCGCATTTACCTCTATGCCCCCGTGAGATGAGCCCGTTCCACGCCGATGCGACCCAGTTCAGTAGCGATCTGTGTAGGAGATAACAGCTGGTCGACACAGCCCGTATTCATGGCGCTTTGCGGCATGCCCGGCTGCCGGGCCGTGCGGAATTCTTGGGCAAACACGAGCCCGCCTGAATCCTTGATCGATTGGAGTGCCGCCGCCCCATCCGAGTCAAATCCCGAGAGGATGACGGCGATCGCCCGTTTCTGTCGATCATCTGCGAGGGATTGCAGGAAGATGGAAATGTTCTTGGGCCAGCCCGGGGGTTTAATGAGGGGAGTTAGCCGGAAGGCATCTCCATTCATGGTAACCTGCATCCCTGCCGGTACTACGTATACATGGTTGGCTTTCACGCTTTCCCCATCGGCCACCAGTACTACAGGCATTTTGGTCATGCGCGGGAGAATTTCGACAAGGAGTGGTTTCCCATCGGCCGGCTGGTGATGCACAACGATATAGGCCATGCCGGTGTCGGCCGGGAGGTGGGACAGAATCGTACAATACGCCTCGAAGCCGCCTGCGGATGCCCCAAAGCAGACCACTGACAGGGGGCTAACTGGGACACCCAGCGTTGGGAGTTTCCTGGCCTTGGTGTTCATTTCAATTTTGTTGGAATTGCCCTCAAGGGGCTTGGCGGCAATTGGCCGGCGGCAGGAGCCGCGTGTGGTCATCGCCGGGGTGGGAATATTCGGCCTTACACTTCGGCTTGTTGACGAAGTGGGATTTATCGCCTTGTGGCAAGAGACGTCGTCTATTGGCGGCTGTGGTAGCGATCAACGGGTTCCCCCAGCCGAAATATTTGTGCGGGAGACTAAACAACGACCAGTTTTACGGAGGCTTCGCCCCGTAGCGCTTTGGAATACGGGCAGGTCCTGTGCGCTTCATCCATGAGGATTTGGATTTGGGTGCGAGCGACTCCGGGGATTTGCGCATGCAATTCTACCGCCAAGCGGTAGCCGCCCTCGTCTTCCTCGGTCAAGCTCACCAGCGTACGTACTGTGGAATCCTTGATCGCTGTACCGAACTTCCTGGCCGCACCGACCAATGCGCTATGGTAACAAGCAGAATACGCGGCTGCGAAGAGCAACTCGGGATTGGGGCCCCGTGTCTCGCTGCCTTTCTGAAGGGGATTGCCCAACGTGATATTGAGCAGCCCGCCTCCGGACTCGATTGTACCCGATCGGCCGCCCCTGGAAATTGCTTCCGCTGTGAATAGTGTTTTCATCGTGGCGCCACTATACCACAGTTCATGGGCTTTCCAACGGGGTGTAACCCTACCGCTGGGGCAGGCGCGGATTCCCGAGTGGCCGGTGCACTCGCGGGTTGTGTATTTGCCGGTAGCAGCAATCGGATAGGCAGTGATGCCATTTCTTGGTCTGCGCCGGCCGGCGAGATCGCCAAGTAGCCTCTAAATCAGCACAAGTGCGATAATGAGAGCTGCGCCCAGAAGAAGCGAAACGAGGAGAAGATCCAGCACAGGCGGGGGCACTCGTCCGGTAATATATATCATCCGCTGCACTGAAGGCACGAAGCCACCACGGATTGAATTGGCTGATAACCTCAACGGAGGGATCAAGTCGCCTGCGCTGCTCGCCGGCCGCTTTCCACCGCTCCTTCAAGGCTTCAGACGCCGGCTTGTGTTTTGGTGCGTGCTGCGGCGAGGAACAGGTCCGGAATGGGCGTAACATGGCTTGGGAGATAAGGGTGCGTATTGGTGGTTGTGACCCACTTGGGCTGCGGGCCGCGGAAGCGTTCGGGGGAAAAGATGGTGGAAAACGGCGCTACGTTCAACGGGGCGATGCCCTCGTTCGGCCCGCGAGGTTCCAATTGGAAAGACGTGAAGATTGGCAATGGGCTCACGTACATACGCCAGGAGTGGGGCATTGAATCGGCCGGGGGTGACCATGGAGACCGTGGCCCGCGTCCGCGCTTCCACGGGGCGCGAGGGAAGGTGTGGAGTGCTACGGCGGTGGTGGAGTTTCACCCGGCTGCGAAGTAGGGCAGTGGACCCGAGCCGGTGCGTCTTCGCAATGCAGGAGTGCAGGCGAAGTTGAGTGGAGTCGATAATATTGGTTCGATGTATGCCGTTGAATCAAGCTCAGTCGCGTTCACGATGAGGCCAATTCCGAACCCGTGTTGGAGCGTGCTTGCACGCGATTGAGAGGGC
>CAJCBL010000112.1 GCA_903960515.1 uncultured Verrucomicrobiota bacterium | reverse complement strand
TGAGCGAGCCGTTGCGCAACGCATCGAAGAAGCCCGGGCCGTACTGGGCCACCCGGTGGGCTGGGATCACATATTCGCCGGCCGAGAGCATGGCGGGCACGCGATCGTCACGCGGGCCGCCGGGGCCGGTGATGAGTCCGCCATCGGCATGGCCGATCTTGGCGACCAGGGCGATGCCCCCGCCGATGGCGGCGGCCATGGCGGCCGCACCCAGGAACGGACCCACGTAGGGGATGCTCGCTAGGGCGGAGAAGGCCTCGAGGGCACCCTTGTAGACGCTGGCCAGGGCCTCCTTGATCCAGACGAGCATGCGGATGCCCCCGCCGGTGGTGGTGGCTGCGGTCTTGGCCCCCTCCCCGGCTACGTGGGTGGTGACGCCGATCATCGTGAGCGCCCGCTCGATGGTATTTCGCCAGATCATCTTGGCGACCATGTCGGTGATCATCCGCAGGAACGACTGGCCTATGGCGAGGGTAGCCTGCCCCCACGCATCCTTCATCGAGGTGGCCCCCGAAATCACATTATAGAGCAGGTCACTAGTCGAGGAGAGCGCGGAGTTGAGCGTGCCGGTGACGGCCTCGGCGGCGTTGTCGGCCGCCGTGCCCAGGCTGGTCACAAAGTCCTGAGCTCCGCCCTTCATTCCGGCCCCGGCGCTTTGATAGTGGTCGGTCTCATTGGCGCGGTTGTCGTAGCCGGCCTGGGCTCGCTCGGCGCGGTTGGGCTGGAGATCGGCCTTGCCGTAGGTGCCAGCCTGGTTGTTGAGGGCGGTGATCTGAGCGTCGAGGGCGGCGAGCTCGGCGGGGTCCTTGGCCAGATTGGCCTCCTGGAGCTTCAAGTTCACCACGGCGGAGAGGGCCGCCAGGTAGTCCTTGGTGTTTTCGGTGAGGCGCTGGCGTTTGGTGGCCTCGTCCAGGAGAGTGTTGGCGGTGATGGTCCCGCGAGTGGCTTCCACCCGGGCCAGTGCGGCCTCGGCTGCGGTGAGTTTGGGGGCGAGCAGGGCCCGGGCCGACTCCAGGGCGAGCCGCTGGCGCTCCAGCGCGAGCTGCTTTTGCACCTCGGCTTCGCCGGCGGGGCCCAGCGCTTGGGCATCGCGGCGCAGCTTGAGCGCCAGCTCTTCGAGCTTGAGCTCGTCCTGCTTGGCGCGATTGCCGGCCAGTTCGGCCTGCGTTTGCTGGTTGGTGAGAGCGAGGGCGGCGGTCTGCTCCTGCCGGGCTCGGGAGCGTGCGGCGTCTTCCACAGCCAGGCGGCCGGCCACCAGAGCGGGTGCTTCCGCGCCCAATGGCTTGAGCTGCTCCTTGAGCTTTTGCTCCTCGATGAGGCGCTGCACGCGGTCGATTTCGGGCTGATTGCGCGCAGTTTGTGCGGCGGCGAGCTGGGTTTCCCACTCGAACAATTGGCGGGAGGCACCCACTTGCGCCACGCGGGCTGCTGCGGCCTTCGCTTGGGCCTCGGCTATCTGCTTAGCCATCCGCGCTTCATCTGAGGCCACGCGCAGGCTCGATTCGGCACCCTGTTTCTCTTGGTTGATGGCGGCCAGCTTCGCCGTATCCTCGGGAGAGTAGAAATCGCCGGTGCGCCGGTTGTGTTTTACCCGGGTTTGGACCTCCTTTTCGGCGATGGCCAACTGTGCCAGCCGGGCGGCAGTTTCGGCTTTGAAGGCCTCCAGCTCCTCGGCGCTACCGATAGCCTTGAGCTTGTTTATCCGGGCGATTACCGCCTCACCCGTCGCTCCGCGCAGGTCGCTGAGGCGGTTCTTTTCGTCGGCCCGAGCCTGGTACATGCCCAGCCCGATTTCGGTGGCCACAGCGGCGGCCAAGCCCCAAGGCAGGATCTTGGCCAGGCTGCCTTGCAAACCGATGAGGCTGGTGGCGACCTTTTCCTGCACCTTGCTGGCGCCATAGGAGGAAGAGACGAGCATCGTCTCCCCCCAAGTCTTCGCTTTGGCTGAGAACAAGTCACCGAGCTTGCGGATGCCCAAATAGCCACCCACCACCACCGAGAGCTCCATGCCCCGCTGCATGCCGTTGGCGGCGCTTGCCGGATCGATGGAATTGAGCGCGTTGGCGGCCGCCGTGAAGAGCGGCAGAGTGCGCTCGGCCACGATGGCGTTAACCTCCTGCCAGTGCAGGCCGATTTCCCCCACCTTGTCGTTGATCGCCCCGAAGGCGTTGGCGTTGCGATCCATCACCGCAGCGAGCCCGCCGGCCTCCCGCGCAGCCTGCGCGATAGCCTGGCCGTCGACCAGCATGGGCATGATTTCCGTGCCTCCTCGGCCAAAGAGCTTCATGGCCACAGCCACGCGGTCGGCCTGCGAGGGCAGCGCCTGCATCTTGGCCGATACAGCGGCCAACTGCTCGGTGAGGGGCAGCGTGCGCAGCGACGCTACAGCCAGCCCGAGGCGGCCAAATACCTCGCCGGTGGCTGAACCATCCTCGCTCAGGCCGGAGAGGGAGCGTTGGAAGGCGGAAATGGCCGGAGGCAGTGCCCCGGCAGAGGCTCCCACCAGGTCAAGGGCTCGGCGCAACACAACCAACTCCTTCACCGAGGTGCCCAGCCGGGCCGCCATGTCGGCCAGTTCATCCCCGGCGTTCACTGCCTGCCGCAACCCCGCAAAGGCGGCAGCCAGGGGCGCCAACGCGGGGACCACCGCACCGATCACGGCCCCCACGTTGCCCATGGCCGTCTCGACCGATTTCAAGCCCGCAGATGCCTGCGAGGCACCGGCAAGCGTAACGACGATTTCTAGAGGAGAGGGCATGGTAAACGGGAGGCTTTGCTGTACTTGGCGCGAAGGTTCAGGCGTGGCATACTGCCGCCATGAAGGAACTGTTCAGCTTTTTGCGGCTGGTGGGCGGCTGCCTCATGGCGGCATTTTGCGTGCTCTGGATGTGGGGCATGTACGGCGGCTGGGCGTTGGCTACGGTGGTGATCTATCCGGTGGGCGGAGTGCTGGCGGTGGCCTTGATCGCATGGGCCTGGAATCGCTCCCAGGCTTGGGCCCGCCGCAGGGACTAGCGGCTACGCTTAGAGGCGCGCTCAGTGGCCTCCGCCTCGGCCTTCACGCGGTCCACCAGGCGGTCGGCCCACCAGAGGAGCTGGCGGTAGGTGTAGCCGCGCAGCTCGTTTACGCTGTGGCCGTCGTGCCTGAGGAGTTCGAGGAGGCCGCCGATGTCGCCTGCCCCAGACCGGGCACGATTCCTTGCAGGCGAGCGGCCACGGCTTTTCCCGCGCCGATGAACTCTTCGCTGAAGTTGATCGCGATGGCCTGGTCGAGGATGATCAGCAGGGCACGGGCGGGCAACTTGCCCAGCTCCTCCGGCGGCAGGCCCGTGGCGGAGGTGAGCAACTCGGTCGAGAGGCTGGAGGCCCCGCGCACCAAGGCGGGCAGAGTGGAGAGATCCAGGCGCACCGAACCATCGGTGCCAGCGCGGAAGAACTCGGTGGCGGTGGCCGAGAGCTTTTCGGCGAAGGCCATGAGCTGCAGGCCGGAGATTTCGCGCACGGAAACGATCTGTTCGCCCACACGGATGGTGACGGGCTCGGAGAGGAGAATATCGAGTGTTTGGGACATGGAAGAAGTAGCGAGTGGTGAGTAGCGGGTAGGGAGTAGTGGAAGAAGAAGGCGGGGCGCTTTTGCGTTCCGCCTTCTTCGTTTGGCCTTAGGCAGCCGCTTAGGCCGTGGCGTCGGGCGTCCAGGTGAGGTCGCCCAGCTTGTTGCTCTCGATCTTGATGGTGGCCTTGCTGAAGTCGGAATTGCCGTAGGTCACCTTGCCGTCGCGGGTGACAGTGCAGGCGAAATCGGCCTCGCTCTTGAGGGCGCACTTGCCGCTCGCATCGTCGAGGTCGGGAATCCACAGCGTGCAGGTGCCGATCACCCGGCCCGAGAGCGATCCCGAGAAGATGGCCAGCAGGCGCTTCACCTCATCGAGGCCGAAGGTGTACTTGTCGGCGGCCTTGGTGCGCACATTGCGCACGTTGCGCAGCACGCCCCTGGCGTCCGGACGGGCGAGGCTCTTCACCTCCTGCTCGGGATCGTCGTCGAGTTGGGCGGCCTCGAAGATGAGCACGGGCTGGAATACGCCCACCGTGGAGGTGCCCACCGAGATGGCGGAGCCGCCGCTGGTGGCGGAGAGCGAGAACGTGTCGGCCGTGAGGTAGAGCACGTAGTAGGCGGTGGCGGCAGTGAGGCCGGTGAAGCCGGTGCCCGACACATAGATCACCTGCTGACCGGCGGTGAGGCCGTGCGCCACCTTGGTTACGATGGTGGTGGCGGAAGTCACCCCGGAGAGGGCCGGGGAGAGCTTGAGCTGAATGATGGAAAGCCCGGCGAAAATGGAGTTCGCCGAGACGAAGGGAGATGACGGGAGGGCCATGGATTAGTGCGGATTGCGGATTGTTGAGTGCGGATTGTTCGGATGGGAAATTTACACGTTACACGGGCAGCGAGTAGGTGGTGGGGTTGAGGCGGATGCGGGCCACCACGGTGAGCTGCTGCACGTAGATGCCAGAGGAGGCATCGGCGGTGGCACTGGAGTCGTGGGCGCCCACCTGGAAATACCCCGAGGCTGCGCCGCGCGCGGAGTCCACGCCCTGGCCGTTGATGGCGGCGATGGCAGCCCAGAGGCCGTCGAGGGTATGATGGGCGGAGTCCAGCGCGCTATTGCGGGCGAGGGCTATGGTGAACTCCAGCCGGTCGGCCAGCGATACGCGGTTGGCGCTGGGCTCGGCCCCGCAGTCGCCACGCCCCAGAGTGATCACGGCGCAAAAGCCCGCGCGGGCCAGCTCGGCCTCGATAGCGGCTTCGATGTTTTGCCCGGCTTCGGTGATCACCGGCACGCCCGCAAAATACGGGTGCGCGGCGAGCAGTGCGGCCAAGCGGGTTTCGAGAAGGAGGAAAGGATTCACGGGGAAAAGGAGTGAGGGACTGAAGGAGTAAGGGAATGAGGGTCAGGAGCGCTGCCGGGCGACGAAAGAGGAGGCGGTGCGCAGGAGCTCGGCGGCGACTTGGCTTTGGGGAGGCAGCGCACGAGGATCGGCCTGCTGGGTGACCTTCGCGACCAGGCGCCAGTACACGCGCAGGGCCTTGCCCTCGTGGGTGGCCAGAAATCCACCGTTGGCCCCCTTGGAGCGCACAAAGAAGATGCCGGGGATGGTGCGGGCGGAGGGGCGCACCCCGTAGGCCTCGGGGCGCAGCGGGATCGCGAGGAACTTCGCCTGTTTGGGGCGAATGGTGCCACCGGTCACTTTCATGCCGATAGCTGGATCGGAGACGACAACGACGGCGCGCTCGGCCGTGGTTTGCGAGGGATCGAAGGCGGTGGCCTTGGCGATGCGCGACCAGAAATGCTGGCGAGGCCAGCCCATCTTGTTGGGCGAATCGGCTTCGCGGCTGCGAAACCAGGCGCGGTACACGCCTTCGAGCTTCTTGCCCAGCACGCCGCACAGCGCCCGACGGCGGGCCGGTGCCAGGCTGGCGTGGAGGGACGATAGGGCGGGAGTCGCCTCATCGCGCAGGATCTTGATTTCTGCGCTCATTTGTGTACGGTCTCCGCTGCGCGCCGGAAGGCGTCTTGGGCGTACAGCTCGGGGTGTAACAACATCGGGCACCCGGCGGCATGGATGGGGGCTGGCCTCACGGCTGGCCCCCTTCTTTTTTCACAAATAGTGTGTTTACCCGGACGGTCCCATTGGACTCACGTTGCCATGTGACCATCATAGACCTGCCGAGGAGGTTCTTTGTGAACACCAGAGAACCGGGTTGTTTGCCCACAACAACCGAATCGGGCTCGCGCCACACATGGGGCACCAGTTGCAGATCCAGGCGGGTGACCGGGCGCTGGTCTGCCTGTGTCTCGCCCTCCGCTCCATGGCGGTTCTCGATATGGCGCACGTGGTCGGCATCAAGCATGAGCCGAGAGTCGGCAAGGTCTGCTCCAGCGGCTTTCGCCGCCATCTGCGCGGCCGGGGTGGCACCGCCCAGATCCAGCGACCACTTGGCCGAGGGATCCGAAAGCGCGGCATCGTAGAGCTTGGCGATGCGGCTTCCCTGCCAGGTGATCTTCCCGGCCCGGTCAACGTCGACCTGGTCGCCGAAGAGCTGCTTGAAACCTTCAAGCACCTCGGGCTTGGCCTCGGGCAGGCTGGCCTCAAGGGTGGCGTTGAAGTCCTCACTCTGGGGCTGCACCACGGCGTCGGCCGGGATCACGCCCAGGGCGATGGCCTCGGCACGCTCCACATCGGCCACGCCCATGCCGCTGCCAAAGTCAAAGGGCGGGTATGGAGTGCCAAAGCGAGAAATCGCGCTCCATACAGGATCGTCTTTGCGGGCGATCATGCGCCCCGAGTAGCTGCTGCCGCCGGCATCGGCCCAGCGGGCCTGCCAGTCGCGGGGGGCTTCGCGGGACTCCATGCGCACCAGCTCCTGGCACGGGAAGGCGCCCAGCAGATCGGGGTCCTGCGCGGCCTGCCAGCGGCCGTACTCGGTGGCGCTTTCCTTCTGGAAATCGTAGATAAGCCCGAGCCGGCGGGTGCTGGAGAGATCGGTAAGCGAGCCGGAATCGCCCTCGGGGGCGCCGAGCTCGTTGCGCAACTGAGCCACGAAGTTGGAGCGGTCGATGAAGGCCTGGTCGGGCCCACCGGCTAGGCTGAGCGCCTCATCGAGCTTGGCCTGCATGGAGGCCAGAGTGCGGATATTCTCCACCCCGGCCGAAAAGAAGGCCCGCTCGCGCAGGCCGATCGCGAGCTCCTGCCATTGGGCGGAGTCCAGGGCCGAGGCCACCGGAGTGCGGCCGGCCAGGCGCTGCACGGCGGCTGTGAAGGGCGAGATGGTTGAGGAGGCGGGCACGGCGGGAATGCGAAGGGCGGATTGCGGAGTGCGGATTGGGGCCGTTACGCCCCGTCTTGAGTGCTGCGGGTGAAGCGGCGGGTGCGGCCGGAGAACGTGGGCGAGGCCGGGGCGCTCACCACCTCGGTGGTCGCGGTGAGCGGCTGGGCCAGCGAGAGCTTGCAGGCCGCTACGTCCTGCAGCAGCGACTCGGCGGCGGCCGCGGCATCGATGCGCTCCTGGCGGGCCAGCACCTTGCCGGGCAGGCGCTTGGCCAGGCGGTACACAGCGATGTCGATGGCGGCGGAAAGCAGCTCGTCGGGGATGGTGTCGCCCTCGCCCAGGGCGTTGCGCGAGCAGGCCGCGATACGTGCGCGTACGTAGCGCGAGACCTGCGCGAGGATGTCGTCCAGCGGGGCGCTCTGGCCGCTGGCCAGCGCGGCCGACTGTGCTGCGGCCAACTCGGGGCCGGTGAGGGCGGTGGCGATGTGGTCGGAGGTGAGGAGGAGCCAAGCCATGAGCGGAAATGCGGAGTGCCGATTGCGGATTGCGGAATGGGAGGAAATCAAAGCCCTGCGGCTGCGATGAAGAGCGCGTCGATCTGGGCGGGAGATTGGCCGAGGGCGGCGCCGAGCATGCCGATGAGCGGGTGCGCACGGGCGACCTCGGTAGCAAATTCCCACTCGGCCAGCGCCTTGGCGCGGGGAACCTGATCGGGTATGGAGCCCAGAGCGGACGTGATCGCCTCGGGAAACACCCCGATGCCGATCAGGGCCAGCCGGATTTGCCGAGGAGTGACGGCCTCGGGGATGGTGGGTGCTGGGGCTGGATCTTCAGAGGGGGCTCCCTCTTGGAGGTAGAGGGCCTCCGGGCCGCACTGGATCGACAGGCCTCCGGTGCGCTCTGAGGTGGCATCGCTCCAGATGCCGGAGCCGTGGCGGTAGCAGCGGCGGGGGATTCCGGGATCCCATGCAGCGGTATGGAGATGGGCGCAGTTTTCGCAGTTCATCGGGTGAGTGTGCGGGCGATTTCGAGTCGGAAGTAATCGAGGTAAGCGATGTCGATTCCTCCAGCCGTGGAGGTATCGCCGGCCGCCAGTTGGAAACTGGTTTGCGTGGCCCCGCCCGGCAGATTGGTCGTGACTATTTCCCGCCAGAGCTGAGCGCCGGCTTCGGAGTAGATCGTGAAGGTCGCTCCCGTGACCCCTGAGGCCACCTCAATAGTTCCGGTGTACCACGTGCCGGCGGTGAGGGTGCAGGATGTCGCGGTAGCGGTTTCCGTTCCGCTGTTGCGGCAGCGGCCGGTTAGGGTGATCGCAGTCCCGTTTCCGGTGATGTCGAAATAGATCCCGGTGGCCGGGGCGGTCTGGATCGCGGCCGAGTTCTGGAATCCGTAGCGGGCAAAGGCCGTGGCCCGAACCTGTAAATGCTGGAACACCAGCGTCATCTTTTCGCCGCCGCCGATGATGATGGAGTTTCCGCCGGCTGAGTATTGGTAGCCTGAATTTGCGAGCGACGAGCACTTCAGCGTGGCGATACCCGGATGGCTAGCCCCAGCGTACCATGAGGCGCTGGACCCGGAGGCCGAAGCGGCCTGAGTAAACCCCGGGATTGTGGTGAACATGAAATCGCTCTCGATTGCGACAAATGCGGCCCGAGTGGGGGCACTACCTCCTCCCCCGCCTGGCCATGCGGAGCCATCCCACAGCGGTGCGCCAGCGGCTTCGGTGATTTTGGCTAGGGTGGAGGCGTTAGCCAGAGAGGTCCCGTCTGCCCCGGCGGGGCCGGTCGGACCAGTAGGGCCGGTAGGACCGGTCGGGCCGGCTACATTGGAATCGGCCCCGCTCGGCCCTTGCGGGCCAGTGGCTCCAGTAGTCCCCTGCGGCCCCTGTGGGCCAGTAGGACCTGTCGGGCCAGCCACGGTCGAATCAGCCCCGGCGGGACCGGTCGGACCGGCCGGACCTGTCAGACCGGAGGCGCCAGCGGGCCCTTGTGGGCCAGCGGGCCCGGCCGGGCCCGGAGTGCCGGAGAGGGTGGCCAGCTCCTGGTTGATCGCCTCGAAATTCGCGTTGATCACCAGGCGGCCGGGGGCGGCGGCGCCGGGCTGTACTGTTTGGATGGTGGCCATGGTTTACCAGGTAAGCGTTTCCCACGCGGCCGCTTCCCATGTATTTTCCGGCAGCACCCCGATATCGGGGAAGGCGCTGATCAGGGTGATGGGGGCCGGGGCGGCTGGCGCGGTAAGGCGGCACAGGGCAGCAGCGCCAAGCATAAGGCGGCGCAGGAGCGGCAGAGAGGGGGAGGCGAGCAGCGTCATGTGGTGAGCGAAATATCGTCGAGCACGATGCGGTCGATTTGCTGGTGGGTGGGCTCGGCCAAGAACTCGGCGTTGGCTCGGGTAAGCGTCCAGCGCTCGCGGATGGCGCCCTTGTTGGTGGCGGTGAAGGCGGTGACCAGCTCCAGTATGAGAGTGGAGGCATCGGACCCGGCGCGCAGTTGCGAGTCGGTGCCCAAAGTGTAGGAGGCCAGCACCACGCCCTTCTGCTCAAGTGCTACTGTCACGGCGGCAAGCGAGGCCACAGCGAGCGGAGTGGTGCCGTCGGCCAACACGAGCTGGCGGGTGAGCAGGCGATTTTCGCCCTGAATGATCGTGGTCATTGCGGAGTGAGGACTTCGGAGTGCGGATTATTGAGGGAAAGGAAGGGGGAGCGGCGCTTCGCCCCGCCCCGGGTCGCTTTTTGCCTGCGGGAAAAATGATGCCCGGTCGTCGGAGGACGCCGCCGGGCGCGGCGCAACACGGTCTGCCGGCTTACTGCGCCCCGGCAGCACCCACCGACGTGGGCGTATGATGGCGCAAGGGCTCAGGTGATGGTAATGCGGCGCACCAGCGTGGTGGAAACCACCTGGATGTCTTCGCTCCAGTCCATCGCATGGATGTCACTGCGCGCCTGCTCGTCGCGGTAGGTGCGCACAGCCGTGACACCGCCACGCTTGCCGGTGAAGGTCTTGGCGAACGTGGGGTCGTAAATCGTGGGGTTGGACTGCGCGTAGAAGATGAACACCTCGTCGCCCACCACGTTGGTCTTGCTCGCAGCGACTCCGAACTTGGTGTCCTTGGAGAGCACGCCGATGCGGATGTCCATGGAGGGATTGAGCAGGATGCCGGTGGCCTGCTGCTCGGTTACACCCACCAGCGCGGCATTGGGGAAGCGGGCCAGCACCTTCGAGTGCGAGCGGAAATACGACCACGCGCCCAGGCCGAAGACGATGCGGTTGGGCATGCGGCCCGAGGCAAGGGCGATGGCCTTGATCTGCGCATCGATCTCAGAGATCGGGTCGTTGTTGGCCGCATTCGACCACACGCCCACCGCGCCCACGGCGGAGACGGCCGCCTTGATCGCTGCAATCACCTTGTCCTCATGCGATACGGTGGCGCCGGAAAGCAGGGTCTGCACCTTGCTCTCGTCGAGGGCCTGCTGGGCCACCCCGGAATCGCCGGCGGCATCGCGCTCGGAGTCGTCCACCGGGCACTCCAGCGCCTGGGGCTTGCAGTTGTAGAACGGGTCCGAGGACTCGAACTTGAGGCGAGTGGCCGGCCCGCCCACGGCGCGCGATGTGTCGTAGACCTGGAAGGCGCTCTTGTCGTCGTACTTCTTGTATTGGCCGATGGTGGCCGGCACGACGATGGTGGGGGCGATGAACTCGGCCAGCGCGCTGGACAAGTCCTGGGAGAGCCCGAAGGCGTAGTTGGTGAGGCGGCCGTTATAGGCCGCATTGGTGCGGTTTGCCATAGGAGAAGCGGAGGGTTCTGAGTTGCTGGAGCGGGTGGGTTAGGAGGCCGAATGGATCGGGTCGATGAGCACGGCCTCGATGAGCGCGCCGGCCGCGCCGGCTTCGAGCGCACGGGCCACGCGGGTGCGTGCTCCGGTGGCCGGATCGAGCTTCACCGCGCCCAAGGTGGTTCCATCGAGCACGAGGTAGGAGCCCTTCACGATGGTGCCCGGAGTGGCCGCGCACTTCACCAGTGCGGTACCACAGAAGCCGGTGGCCACGGCGATGGAGGTTTTGCCGGTGGTGGGCTCGCCATCGAGGATCACCCCCAGCGGGATGTCGGTGGCTGCGTTGCACACGGCGGCGTTACCCGACCCATCGAGCTCCACGAAGTAGCCTTCGTAGGCGGACTGGTCGGCGGCGGGAGTGAGGGCGATGATGGCGTTGGCTTTGACTTGCATGAGTGCGGAGGAGTTGGGTGGTTATTCGGCGAAGAGCTCGGGCTTGGCGGCGCGGGTGGCGTCCCATGCCTGCTGGAAGGTGCAGCGGTTGGTGGTGCGGTAGGCGGCCACGGCGGCATCGCGCTGGGCGTCTGCGCTGGGCTTATCGGTGCCGCCGGGGGTGCTGGCGGCGGCGCGGTTGTGGGTGCGGGCGTAGCCGCTGCCATCGGCACCGAGGGTGGAGAGCAGGGCGAGGCTCTCTTCGCGGTTCTTGGTTAGGGCGGCCTTCCACTGGTCGCGGGCGGGGCCCTTGAGCCCGTGGGCGTCGAGGTCGACCTCGATCTGTGCGGCCTCCAGCTCAGCCAGGCGGCAGGCGGTGGCGGGGAATTTCTTCCCGTTGGCGATGTTTTCGGTGGCGGGGGCGAGGGCAGCCTCGATGTCCGCATCGGTGGCGGTATCGGGCAGGCCGAGGAAGGCCAGGAGTTTGGCTTTGTAGTCCATAGTGGCGACTGGGGTGATGGTGGCAGAGTCCTGCCGGTTGCTTAGGGGCACCATGCCCCGGAAAGTGGGTTGATTGGTGAAGGCTCCGCCCAGCAGGGCGGCGGGGTGGGCCTCTTCGCCGGCGGCGTAGCGCTTGGGCTCGAAGCCCAGCACGGGGGAAAAATGGCGGTAGTCGCCGCCCTCCAGCGCTGCGCGCCCACTGGTGGATAGGCGCAACTGCGCCCATAGGTCGCTGCCCCGGCGCTCCACGCCCTCGATCCAGGCGGCAGCGCGGGTGCTCTTGTCCTGGTCGCAGGAAAAATGGTCGAAGTCCACCAGCAGGCCGGCGAACTGGGGCGCGGCGGCGCGCTCGCGGAACCGCGCCACGATGGCGTCGAGATCGGGCTGGGCGATCACCTGCCGGATCTGCACCTGGGAGCGATCCGGGAGGTCTAGCTCCTTGGCCACGCTGCCACAGGCGGCGATCTGGAACCAGCCATCGGCCGGCAGGGCGAAGGAGGAGCCGGAGGCCTCGCTGCGGTTGAGCGTGAGGGCGAAGGCTTCGCCGGGAGATACGTGGAAGGAGTTCATAGAGCCTTTTTCAAAGTGGCTACGGCGCCTTGGGCGGCGGCTTCGCCCAAGATGGTTTCCAGCGCGCTACCCAAGGCGGGATCGCCCATCAGGCTCGGGGCCAGCCGGGTGGCTTCGCTGCGGAACGCCCCAAGTGCGTCTGCATAGGCGCCGGGGTCCTTGGCCTGCTCCACCACGGCAAGCTGGGCCAGCAGCGGGGCGAAAACCTGCCGGCGGGCGGCATCGAGGGAGGCCAGAGCGGACGAGCGGCTGGAGGCGGGAGCGGCGCGGTTGAGGGAACGTGGCTCAGGGGCTCCAAACGGCCCCGGCGGGAGTGGCTGCGGAGCGGCAGCGGTGAGCTTGTAGCCGGTCTTCTCCGCGAGTTCGGCGGCATCGATGGAGTAGCCGGCCTGGCTGGCCTTCACGGCGTGGTCGAGGATCTGGCCGATGTCGGCCTTGTCCTCGGCTGCCAGGCGGAAATACGCCAGCGCGGGCTGGCCCGCGAAGCCGGCGGCATCGAGCACAGCGCGGTCAAACTGGTCCTGGAAGAGTTCGGAGATTTCCGCTGCCTCGGCCTCGGCCAGCGAAGCAAAGGTGTCCTGGTGCGCATCGGTGGCGCCGCCGCCAATGCCCGTGGGCGCGGAAAGCATGGTGAGCTTGCCGGAGGTGCCGGCGAGCACGAGCTGTTCATCCTGATAGGCGAGGTGCTCGCGGAAGGGGTTTACCCCGCGCGCGCCGGCGTCGACGGTCTTGATGTCGCCGCCATTGGGGATGGTGCCGCGCATATCGGCCACCACGCCCTCGGCCATGGCCTGATATTCGCCCTCCTTGCCCGGCGGGATATTGGCCGGGAGCATGGCAAAGAGCGGAGGGATGCCGTAGACCTCCACGAAGCCGTCCCAGTCCTTTTGCGAGAGGTTCTTGCGCAGGAAGCATAGCAGGCCGATTTCGTTGATCGGGCTGTCGACCTCGCGCACGACGAAGTGCTGCAGGTCCACCGCCTCGCCCCGATTGGTCGAGGCTGCAGGGGCGTTGTAGCACCACGGCGAATAGAGGGTGTCGCGCACCCAATGCCATTGCGGCACGGGCTCCAGGCGCACCACGGCGGAGGCCGGGTTGTCGCCTGAATAGATCTTTTCAAGGTGGGCGAAACCGCGAAACTCCGCGAGGGCGAGGAAGCGGATGGCCTCGGTGAGATTCTCGAGCTTTTCGTAGGCTGCGCGCAGTGCGGCGGCCTGCGCCTGCGCGGCTACGGCCAGGGCGGGATCGTCCACCAGCTTGATATCCCAATCCAGCCCGGCGATGGCGGAGGTACGCAGCTTCACCAGGGCGCGCAGGGTGGCATCGCGCTTTTCGATGAAGCGGTACAGCCATTGCAGGTCGGCATAGGCCCCGCGCTCGCCTTCCTCCAGCAGGGAGACTGCGCGCTGGAAAGTGAGCCCGCGTAGCGGGTTGAACTGCGCCCGCCACTTGGCTACGGATTTGAGCTGGTCGAGATTCATGCGGTTACGGTGCGGTTGCGGCGCTGGGATATGCCACGGGAGTAGCGCGCGGTGCGCTCGGGTTGGAGGGAGGAGTGGCGGCGAAACTCACCGGCCACGTTGGCGGCCACCCACCCATGCAGGGCCAGCTTGGTGGAATCGAAGGAGTCGCCGTGGTTACCGGAGGCGTCGACCTCGGTGTCGAAACGGCCGGAGACCTTGCGCACCAGGCGGAAGTCCTGCCGCACCCAGCGATCCGCAGGGAGGGCGAGCTGGGCATCGTCGAGAGCGTTCACGAGGAGGTTGCCCAAGTAGGTCTTGGTGGGCAGTTCCACCATCCCGACGGTGATGTTTTCGGAGGAGACAACCAGCTCCACCGGGCACCAGGGCGAGAGCTGGTCGCGCAGGGCCTTGGCGAAGAAGCGCTCGTTGGAGGCGTCGACGCACAGCCGGCGCACTTTGAGCACGGATGCGATCTCGCCCAAGTAGGCGCGGGAAATTTTCGGGTCGTTGGTCTTCCAGCGGAAGATGAGGCGGGCCAGATACAGCGTGCCCACCTTCTCCATGATCGTGATCGAGCTGGGATTGCTGGAGTTCTTCTCGGTGGTGGCCACATCGAAGCCCACGGTCACCGGCTCGGAGATTTCGCCCAGGCGGGCGCGCCAGTCGCCGGGCAGCTCGCCTTCGAGGGCGAGGCAGCGCTTGGCCTCCGCTCGGGTCTGGGCGTGGTGGAGGGTGTTGAGCGCCACGGCGCTGGTGCCGGTGGATGCCAGGCGCAGGCCGTAGTTGCGGTCCCAGGCCTCTTTGTCGAGGGCGAGGGCGCGGTGCTCGTCGGTAGTGAGGGGCGCGCGGGTCTCGGGGTGGTAGAGCTGGGCGCCGGCGGAGTCGGCGTCCCAAGCGTCCACGCGGTGCACCAGCAGGCCGGCCTCGCTGCGATACCATACCCCGGCGGGCTCGGTAGCCTCGAACTCCAGCCCGGCGGGCGGTACGATGAGTTCGTGGCTGTAGTGCGCGGCGTCGGAGGGCGGCGTGGTGCACATGATGAGGCGGAAAGTGGGGTCGGAGGAGGTGATGGGCTCCACGGCGTCCCAGAGCTCGCGGAAGTCGCGGATGAAGCCGATTTCGTCGAGGAACACGGTGCCGGAGAAACCGCGAGCGGTGGCCGGGTTGGGGGCGAGCACCTTGAGCCTGGACACCTGGCCTCCGGGATGGGTGAAGCGCACCTCCAGCTTGCCGGCCTGGAAGGCGGCGGTCATGGCGTCGAAGTCAAAGGGGGTGTCGCCCAGGTCGAGGGCCTTGAAGCGGGCGCGCAGGCGCTCCAGCACCGCCCAGAATACGCCGGCAGCGCGCAGGGCCACTTCGCCGCCCACGTTGAGCGAGGCCGAGGCGAGGATCACGGTGTCGCCCGGGCGAGAGAGCATGGTTTCCAGCGCCCAGGTGGAGAGCACCTCGGTTTTCCCCGACTGGCGGCGCCAGAGCAGGATAAAGATGCCGTAGAGCTTGAGGGCAGCATCGGCCGCGAGCTGGTAGGGCCGCCAGCGGCGGGCAGGGCGCGCCGAAGGCTGAAGGCTGGAAACTGAAGGCTGAAGAGGGGTGCCGCTTGCGCACGGAGGCCCTTCGCCGCGCTTCGCCGTGGCCTTGGGGCTGCGGGCAGGGTCAAGGGAGCCCCCCGGCAGGGAGGAGCCCGCCTTGGGGGCTTTGCGGGGCTTGGGGTGGGCGGACTGGTCGGACGGGTCCGACTTGTCCGACGTGCCCGACTTGCTGGACCTACCCGGGAGAGCAGCCTTCATTGCTGGCCCCCGTGCTTGAGGTTCTGGATTTCAGCCAGGGCGAGATCGATCTGGGCTTGCAGGTCGGCGCCGGTCTCGCCTCCACGGCTGCGCTCCAGCAGCAGCCGGGCGCGGTCGAGCGTGATGTCGCGGCGGGCCACGCGCTGGTCGGTGGCATGGCGCTCGCGGTCGAGCTCCAGGCGCTGGCGTGCAATTTCGTTGCGCTCAAGCTGGGCGACCTGCTCGGGGCTGAGGCCGGTGGCGCTGTGCACAGCGGCAAACTTCGCCTGAGCCACGGCGCGGCGCGCCTGGGCATCGGCATCTTTGGGGCAGGAGGCGCTGGCCTGCGCTGCGGCCACGATGCTCAGCTCGTAGCGGCGGCGCACGCCCTCGCGAGTGAGCCATACGGAGACGGCCGAGCCCGAGGGCTTCTTGCCGGTGAGCTCTTTGATGCGGGCGCAGGCCTCGGCAATCGAGATGCCCCCGGCCAGGGCGGCGAAGATATCGTCGCGCTGATCGGCGGTGAGCCGGGCCGAGAAGCTGTCGCTGCGCAGTTTCACGATGTGGTGGCGGGGAGGCCGTCCTGCATGCGCGCCTGGGCGCGGCCGGCGGCAGTGAGCCGCCAAGTGGTGTCGCCGGTGAGCGGGTCGATGGAATGCCAGGCAAAGCCCAGCGCATCGAGGCGGCGCAGGGCGGCGGCGGTCTCGCCCTCGCCCGACTGGCGGCCGTTGCGCATCAGGCCGGCGTCGCGGCGGATCATGGGCTCGGCCACAGCGATGGGGTCGGCCAGATAGAGCACGCGGAGGATGTCGGAAGCGGAAAGCACGGGGGAAATACGACAGGCGGATTGCGGAGTGCGGAGTGGGGAAGCGCTCAGGGGCAGCGGTCGCAGGGGAGGCGCTTGAGCTCGCCGCTTATCTCCGCCACGGAGGCGGACCCGGCGGAGACGGCGATGATGACTTGATCGAGCCGGGCATGCAGGCGGCGGGCGCGATCTTCGCCGGCCTCGGAAAGGTCTTTCACGATGGTGTCGAGCTTGGCGTCCATGCGGTCCTGCCGGGCCACCACATAGGCGAGCTCCTCACGGCGGGCATACTCGGGATGCGCCTTGATCTCGAAGGGCTGCGGCCCCACCTCGCGCTTCTCGGCCCCGCCACGAATCTCCTTCTCCACCTTGCGCAGGCTCAGCCAGAGGGCGAGGAAGGCACTGAGGGAGAGCACGAATTGGCCAAGGGCGAGGGAGTCGGCGGGCATCGGGGGAAATGCGGATTGCGGAAGGCGGATTGCGGAGTGCGGAAAATCAGAGGGGCGGGGCGGGGGCGGCGCTGGCGTGGTGGTGGTGGTGGTTGGCCATGGCTAGGGCGGCGGCAGCAGCCAGGGGGATGGCGATGCCGGCCACGATGGCCCACGGGTGCGCGAGCATCCACGCCACGGCCCGGCCACACGCTATCGATGCAAACCCGGCCGCGATGAGCGAGGCGGCCACCCGAGGCCCCACGATGGGCAGCGAGGCGAAGACGGTGAGGCAGCCAATGCCCAGGAGCACGAGGACGGCGCCACCACCGTAGAAGATCCAGCCCAGGAGGCGCTGCTGATCGGCCTCGGCGCGGCGGCGCTCGGCGGTGAGCTGCGTGGCAAAGTCTGCCTTGAGCTTTTCCAGCGAGGCGGAGGAGGCGAGGCGCTCGCGCTCCGCTGCGGCAGCGGCTGCTACGATCTGAAGTCGTAGGCCGGCAGCATCGCCCTGGGCGCTGGCCCATTGGCGCCGGGCGGAATCAAGATCGCCGCGCAAGCCGGCCTCCACCCGGGATAGGGCGGCGGCGAGATCGGCGGGAGAGGGCTGGGGAAGATTGGCGGCAGCGGTGCCCAGCTCGCCGGCCGTGGACTCGCGGGGAGCTCCGGCGGGGTTGGCCTCGTTGGCCCGGGCGGCGGCGCTCACAGCGGCGGCGGCGCGGGATTGGGCGGCAGTATCGAGGGCCTCGGCGCGGACGGCTGCGCTGCCCTGCTGCGGGGTGATGACGATGGGCGCCGGGCGGAACAGGGAGCAGCCGGAGAGCAGGAGGATCAGCAGAAAGAAGAGCGGCACCCAGAGCCGCACGCACACGAGGGCGTTGGACACCTGGGGGCCAAACCGGGAGTCGAGCACGGCATCGAAGGCCTTGCCCACATGCCTGCCCGCACAGCCCAAGTGGTAGCGCGCCTGAAGGAAAGGGGGAAGGCTGGAGGAGGAAGGCTGAACTTCGGATTGCGGCATTCCGCAATCCGCATTCCGCGTTCCGCATTCCGTCCCGAACCCGGCCCCTCCTTCGAGGGACCGGGCCGACGACGACGACGACTCTGACGGGAAAGCGTAGAGGGAGCGCATGCGGTGCGCCCCGAACCTACCACAACAAATCCACCCCCTGTGAGGGGCCGCCTGCCCCTCCTGCTAATCGCGGAATATACAGGCTGGGTTAGGCTCCTGTTCAGCCTTCAGTTTTCAGCATTCAGCCTTCAGCCTTTCAGCCTTCCCTATTCGCGCCAGTTGTCCGGCCGAATGAAGGCGGCGAGGCTCTCGGCCTCCACCTGGTACTTGAGCAGCCCCACGCGCCGGGAAACAATGAGCCCCTTCAAGAGCCACTCGCGCACGGCGTCGGGGCTCACCTGGTACATGCGCGCGGCATCGCGCACCCACAGCCACTGCTGGGGCTTGCCCGGCTGCACCACAAACGATCCATCGCCCCGGGGGGTAACCGTGGCGATGAAGGAAAAGACGGTCTGTTGGCTCATCGGAAATGCGGAGTGCGGAATGCGGAATGACGGACCTACGGGAGAAGATCGAAGGAAGATTGAAGCGTTTCGGCCTTCAACTTTCCGCTTTCGGCCTTCGCGCTGCGGCGCTCCCGCCGCAGTTGCGCGGCGAGCTCGCAGAGGCTCGGCGGGGGTGGCGCGCAGGGGCCGCGCATGGCCCGCTCGGTGATCTGGCGCACATGGCTGCCGCACAGCAGCGCCCGGTCGCGCAACTCTTCGGAGGAGCAGCGCACCCACGTGCGCCACGTGGCCCGAAAATACGGGTAGAGCTCGAGCACATTCCCGGCCTTTTGCAGGCGGGCGATCTGGTCGAGCTTGCCGGTGAGCAGCTCAGCGAGCTCCTTGGGCCGGAAAAGGTAGCCGTGCGCGCCCAGCTCAGCCACGGCATCGAGCACGAAGGCGCGGCACTGGCCGGCCTGCCGCTGCGCTGCGGCGGGATCGGTGGGCCACACCAGGCGCGAGCGCATTTGCGCCAGCAGCCATTCCTCGAAGGCGATGAGGCGGGCAGCCGGTACGCCGCGCTCGTTGGCCCATTGGTCGTAGGTGGACATGGAAATGAGGAGTGCTGATTGCGGAATGGCGGAGTGCGGAATGATTTAGGAGGCGAAGTCGAAGCCGTCCTGCACTCCTTCGCCTCGGGCCAAGGATTGGCGCTGGGCGTGGGCGGTGGCGGCTTGCTGGTAGGTGCAGGCACGGTAAATGCCTTCCTTGTCTTCGCGGCCCGAGCATGCGGCAAAGCCAAGCTCGGCCAGTTCGGTTACACGCGGGCGCACGCTGAGGATGTCCATGCCGGCCTTGGCGGCCAACTGGCGAGTGGTGCAGGGCCCGTGCATGCGCAGGGCCTCGTAAACGACCTGCCTCAGGCCGTGCATGTGCCCGCTGATCTGCTGCCAGTTGGAGTCGCGGATTTCGGAGGGGGAAAGCATGGTTTAGGTGGAAGGTTTAGGTTGAAGAGGCGCGGGTTGAGTTCTGCGTTCTTCACTCTTCGCTCTTCGTTAGCGCAGCGTTGAGCGCTGCCCAGGTGGCGGCGAAGCGCCGGTCGGTATCGCAATGGGCGCGCACCGCTCTCACAGCGCAGGCCACGGTGCCGTGCTGGCTCTTGCCACAGAAGGCGGCCACCTGCCATTGGGTGGCGGAGGTGCGCTCCATGCACAGGGCCATCGCCATCTGGCGGGCCGTGGCGATGGGCTGGCGGCGAGTGGGGGCAAACAACTGCTCGGGGGTGAGTTGCCAGGCGGCGGCGCAAGCCTCGATGATGCTCCCCATCTGGGCAGCCAGAGCGGGCGGGCAGTTGGCCAGCGGAGCGGCCTGCACAGTGATCGCAAACAGGGCATCGGAAGCAGCGCGCAACTCGCGGTGCGCTCTGGTGAGCCTTTCCTGCGCGGCCTGAAACTGCCGCAGGCGCTCGCTGGCCTCAAGGGTGGCGGAGCTCATGCGGCCTCCTTCTCATTGCGGATTGAGGATTGCGGAGTGCGGATTTCGGAGCCTGTGCTTCCTGCGGTCTTCCTCCGGTTTCTCACCGTAAATATCAGGAACCAGAGCTGGCGATCGCTGGCCTCCAGAAGCTCGCAGCGAAACTGCCGTCGGCAGATCGCGGCGGCGTAGCTCTCAAGCAGGCCGCGCTCGGCCAGTGCCTGGCGCAGCGTCCACAGCGCGATGCGGCCGGGCTCGGTGGCATGGCGCACCAGTGCGCGGGCGGCCTGCACAGGGAAGCCACTCAGGGCGAGGAAGTGGGCGCGCAGGCGCTCGAAATCCCCCTCGCTGGTGGCCAGCCGCAGGCTCTGCTGGCCGCAGGCCAAGCCCTGCTGCCAGTGCCGCCAGGCGGAGAAGCATGCGGAGAGCGAGAGGGCACCGTTGGCCTCGATAAAGGCCTCGCGGCCGTCCCAGCGCTCCCACGCCTGGCGGGCGAGCTGAGCGACCTGCTGTTTCTGGAGTTTGGAGAGGAGGGGCATAGACGGAAAGGCTGAAGGCGGAAGGCGGAAGGCGGAATATCTGCGGAGGGTGCCGCAGTAGCCGAGGTCGGCTATATCGCGGCCACGGCGGGCCCAGAAACGGCGGAAACCTTTGTCGATTTCACGCTTGGCCTCGGCATTGAGGCAGTGCGCGCCATAGTTGCGCTTGGTGGGCTGTACCCGCACCAAACCGGTGGACTTCATCATCGCCTTCTTGGCGCTCATACCGAGGGGCTTCATGAGGCGGGGCGGAGCACGCACTGCTCGTAGTCGAGCCGGGCCTGCTCGCGGGCGGCGTTGAAGGCGCGGTCGGCTGCATCATGCGCAGCCATAAACGAGGGGATGAGCGCAGATGCATCGGTGCCCAACGCAATGGCCTGCGCCAGTGCATCTGCTGCGCTGCGGCGGGCCTCATCGCGCACGAGCAAGGCGTCCCGATGTGCGTCGTTATATACGGCAAGCGGATCGGAGGGAGTCATGGCGGAACGGCGGGCTTGGGTTGCTAGGTAGAACCTAGCCTGGCGATATTCTCGGAACTTCACCCAATAGGATACCGATCCGCCAGACTCGCCTTCCATCTGGTGAATGCACCATTTCAGCAATCGAGTAGCTGTCTCTCTCTCCTTGATAACAGAAAGCCCGCTATGGAGGGGATCGGGCAACTCTTCATCGCGCAGGATAATGGCGAGGCCCTCGAAGGCGCGGGCTGCCTTCTCGCGCTGCCCCTGCCGCAGCAGGGCCAGCGCTCGGCCGGAGGTGAATACCGCGAAATCCATGTCCACTGCGGTGGGGGTTTTGGTAATCGTCATAGTTTTTAGGTGTTTGGTTCTCATCCTTCTTCGCTCTGCCTTAGTCCGCCGCCACGGCGGCCGCGCTCTCCTTGGTCTCGAAAGAGACCGAGGTGCGCCCGGGGCTGGAGCAGAGCTTGAGCAGCTTGCCGGCATCGCGGCCCAGCAGGCTGGCGGCCTGGTCGCGGAAGCCTTCGACCGGCGAATATGCCAGTACCGTCTCGAAGAGCCGGTTGAAGTGCAGGCCAGCGGCGGCCTTCACCTTCTCGATGTCCTTACCCTCGGCCTTGATGGAGCTCTTGAGCGTGGCCCCGTTGGTGGTCACCCTGGCATAGCAGCCATCGGCGCCCTCGAAGGTGATGGATGTGCCGCCGCCATCGGTGGGCGTGGCATCGTCGGCACGGGAATCGGCCTCGGTGGCGAGTGCGGCCTTGAGCTCTTTGAGGCGCTCGGTCTGGTCGCGGATGGAACGGTCGAGGCACACGGCCTCGGCTACGAGTTGGGAGAGTTTGGTATTGGTCATGGTAAAAATGCGGATTGCGGAGTGTGTATTGCGGAATGAAAGGTCAGGAAATCGGGCGGTAGAGGGTGGCGGGGGCCATGCCGGCCAGGCGGGCCTGCCGGATGGCCTTGCAAGCAAGATAGCCCATGAGGATGCGAGCCCCACGGCGGTCGCAGGGGCGGGCGAAGGCTTGCGCTTCCCGGCGGTACTCCAGAGCGCTGGCGAAGAAGACGAGGCCCCGGGCCTTCGCCGCTTCGCAGGCAAAGATACGCTCGGCGCAGGCGAGCTTGTGCAACGTATCGGCGGCGATATCGGTCACCGTGCACCTCCTGGGCGGCGGCCTAAGGCAGAGGGGGGAAGGCGGAAGGCGGAAGTTGGGCGGCTAGCGACGCGCCCGAAGGCAAAGCCGATGAAAAACCAGGGCGCCGCGAAGATCAGGCCGAAGGCGATGGCGATCATGCTGCACCTCCTGCATGGTGGCGGCGATCTTGTTGAGATGCGCTCGGCGCAACTCCACTGCGCGGCGCTTGGCCTCGGTGCTGCCGAGCGTCTCGATGCAAAACGAGCGCGAGCGCTTGTCGCGGCCAGCCACTCGGCGCAGATGCGGGCCGGCCACATGGCGGTCGACTCCGTTGGCCGAAGCGGCCCGGGCGGCAGTGAGATCCTCATCGGCTGGGCGGTAGCCCTCCACGGTGCGGCCCTGCGTGCCAAAGAGCACGATGGGGCAGGCTGCGGCCTCGCGGCGCGAGGCGGGGTTGTGGGCGCTCATCCGATGGGGCCCTCCGGGAAAGCGGCCCAGAAGGCCACATCCAACCAGATTTCTTGGCATGCGAACGGATACCAGCGAGCGCCGGTCCAATAGGCGGGTAGTACGCGATCGGCCCCGCATGTCGTACGGACCAGCACGGTAGTCGCTACTTCGGGCCAGCTCTTGCGTGCGTCGTGCCAGATAATGGTTTCGGTGCGTTTCATGGTGTGGTCCTCAGCGGCGGGCGATTTCGGCGGCGATGGCGGCGGTCACATCCTCGTAGGTAGGCGCTTCGTCTCGCTCGGCGCTGGCGATGCGGGCGCACACGGCCGAAACGAAGGCGAGATTGCCCCGGGTGGTGGCCTCTTTCAGGAGCGCGGCAGGGGCGCGGGGATCGTCGACCTTGGCGCGCTTGTGCAAAATGCGGCGCACATCGGCCTCGCGCAGGCCGGCAACCTTGATGCGCTCGGCCAGGCGATTGCCCAGCAACTGTTTGACCTCCTCGTAGGCAGCGCGCTCCAGCCGGCGCCATAGCGTGGGTAGGGCCAGCAGCACGATTTCGGTGGGGGTCTGGTTGATGAGGGTCTTGCAGGTATTCAGGCAGATGGGCCCGAGGTGGTGCGCCTCATCGATGGCCAGGGCCACGCGGTGCTCGCGCAGCTTGGTCGTGCAGCTGCGTAGGCGGGCTGCTCGCGCACGCCCAGGGCATCGAGGATGGCGGCTAGGAAACTGTTGGCGCTGTCGCCCCACACAGCGGTGGCCTCGATCACCAAGATGCGCTGGCCGTAGCGGCGCTTCAGCAGGTGCAAGGCGGAGGACTTGCCCAGGCCCGAATCGCCTTCCAGCAGCACCACGCGGCGGATGGACGTTTCCGCCAAGATTTCAACCAGGGCGCGGCGCAACTGCACCACGGTGGAAAGCTCCTCGTCGGCGCGCTCGCGGCCGGTCATGCTCTCAATAACGGCGAGCACGGCGCGGTACTCCGTCACCCAGCGGTCGAGGTCGAGCTCGGCCAGGTCGCCCTTGAGGGTGCGTGTGTAGGTTTTCGTCGAGCCTAGGCCGGGGAAGCGGCGCAGGAGCTCGTTGTCGGAAAAGCTGCGCGACTCCTGGAAGGCGCGTACTTTGGCCGCGAGGCCGGAGAGTTCGTCGGCGGCGAGGTCGTCATTGTCGTCGTTTCGGTGGTCGTTTCGTGTCGTCTAGCGGGAGAGTGGCGGCGCTGCCGCGAGGGCGGCGCTACAGGGGCGGATAGCCCGAGGGGATGAGGCCGGCCTGCTGGGCGCGGCGCTCCAGGGCGGCCAGATCCTCGTCGGTAGGATCGGGCCGGGCTGCGCGCTCGTGGGTTGCGGGGGCGGAAGTTGCACCACGCCGGCGGTCCTGGCTGCGGGGTGCGGTCGGGGTGTGCTCCAAAGGAGCGGCAGTCGACTCGGCCGGCGTGGTGGTAAGGGGTTGGGTGGCGGCGGTGCCGTCGCTGCGGGCCATGCTCGCCACGGAGCGGCTCTTGGCATCGCGCACTTCACTGCTCCATGCCTCGATCTTGCCATCGGGGGCGAGGGTGCGGTGCTCGCGGCGCACGGCGGCACGGCTGGCGGCCTTCGCCATGCGGGCGCGCTCCAGTTGCCCGTCGTCCCAGTCGAGCCGGTAGCCGCTGGCCTCGTGGATGAGGGCCGGTGCGCGACTGATGCAGGTGGCTCGGGCGGCGATGAGCGTGGCGCCATCAGCGGTGAAGATCGCAGCGGTGCAGGGATCGTCCTGCACGTCGAAGTAGGCCAGCACCTGCTTGCCCTCGAAGGGTATCAGTGCTTCGTCGTAAAACTCGTACTTAAGCGCGTCGCCCGTGGGGCATGGGGCTGTGCAGTGGATGGCCATGCGCCGCACCATAAGCTCGCGGCGCTCGGGCCGGGTGAGCGGCTCGGTGGAGGCGGGCAACTGGCGCAGCGGGCGCTCGGCCAGATCGCTGGACCAGCGCTCGGCAGGCACCCAAGAGCCCCACATCGGGCCGCAGTCCATGCGGGTGGCGTTGAGCGTGGCCACTACGCGGGCCACGGCATTGGCCGCATCGGGCAGGGAGATGAGATCCTTGCGGGGATCGAGCGAGCCACGGCGGTATTTTTCCACCATGCTGGCAGCGGCTTCCTCCTCGCCACGAAAGCGTCCGATCTGGCCGGGAAGGTTGCTCAGGAGCGTCCAGGCGCGATTCCACCAGCCCTCCACGAGTTTTTGGTTGGGCTGGTAGGCGGTCTGGCGCTCGGTGCCGGAGAGCTTGAGGAGCTCGTCGATGCGGTGGGCCTCCCATGAGCCGCGCTCCAGCAGGGCGCTATCCCAGCAGCCCAGGTGGGCGAAGGGCTGGTGCAGGAAGGCGGCGATGTCCTCGGCGCGGTAGGCATCGGAGCTGCGGGCGATCCACGAAAAGTGGGGCACGTAGCCGGTGGCGTCGTCGTGCATCGCCAAGAGCTGGTAGCGGCCCACGCGCACGCCGTAGCGGTCGGAGCAGGGGCAACCGCCCCAAGGCCATGGCGCGTAGACCACGAAGTTGACGCTGCCATCGCCGGCGCGCAGGCGGTCGCCCCGGCCGTGGTGGATGCGCATGGAGTCGGGGCAGTAGAGACCGCCCAGGGCGGCTTCGGTGGGTGCGCGGTGGTGGCGCTGCACATGGGCGGCAACATCGATCCACGCGCGCAGCGAGGGCGGGATGGCGTGAGTGTCGGCCCGGCCGGCTACCCACTCACGGAAGGCTGCGGGGGCGATGGGGTTGGCGGCGGCCAGGCGCAGGGCGAGCGAATAGCTGCCGGAGTCGGCGGTGCGGTTATGGGCCAGCACCATGCGGCGGGCGAAGAGGCGCAGTTGCTCGCCCACCTCGCCGTCGAGGCCCAAGGTCTTGAGGAGGTCGGGCCTGCCGATGGGGGCCGGAGAAGATGCGGCAGCAGCGGCGGGCGCTGGGGTAGCTGCGGAGGTGGAAAGGCGCATCTTCATGGGGGCGGGCGGAGGGCGGGGATCGCTCAGCGCGTCCAGGTCGAGGGGATGAGACCGGAGGCCGCGAGTTGGGCCCATCCGCCCTCCAGAATGGCGCGCTCCTCAGTGGAGAGCGCCGACCAGTGTTCCAGCGAGTTGGCCAGGGCGATGAGGGCGCCACGGATATTCCCGAAATGGTTGGTGGCCGAGCGCTCCTTCTTGCCGGTCTTGGCCACGCGGCGGGTTTCGCCCACAACGCCGGCCCATGCGGCGGAGGCTTTCACATCGCCGGCCACCACATCATCGAGCAGCTCGCGGGCTTTCACCATGGCGTCTTCGGAGGGCAAGAAGCAGGCCTCGCGCTTCTTGTTGCCCGTGCCGGTGAGGTATTTCACCTCTTCGCCGGCGGCCGCGCTGGCCAACATCCGGGTGTAGCGGGCGCGGTCGAGGATGCGGTAGGCGGTGTTTTTGGAGATGCCCAGCTCGCGGGAAATCGCAGCCTGTAAGCCGAGATCGGTTTCCGACGTCCCACGTTGGGACGTCGGGGAATTTCCGCGCTTCAAGTTCGAGGTTTTGTCGATCAGGTAGAGCTTGCGCAGGCGCTCGATTTCGGAGGCAAACTCCTCTGCGGTGCGCTTGCCCTCCTGCATGAGAGCGCGGGCGTGATCCCAGCGGGAATCGAGCACCTCGATGGCGGAGTCGGCCGGGGCGTAGGGTGTAAGGGTTTGTGCGGAAGTCGTCATGGTCGTTCTGATTTTGTTCAGTTTGTGCGCTGCCAAGTGGGCAGCCATTGGGCGAAACGGGCGGAGAGCGAACGGCTCTGGCGGTGGCCGTGCAGCACCCGGGACAGGTGCTCGCAAGTGACCCCCAGCGCAGCGGAGGCGGCCGTGATGGCCCCACGCGGAGCCACGGGCTTACGCGCGGGTTTGCGTTTGATTTCGAGGGGGTGACGTGTCATGATTAGTGATAAATCATAACGAAATCAGAACAGTGCAAGCGAAAAACAGAACATCGCGTTCTTTTTTAGAACACACCGATCGACTGGCTGCACAGTTGACTATCTCGCTTCGCGACTTGGCCCCGCGAATGGGGGTATCCATAGCCACGTTATTCGGGGGGAGATCAGGGCAGGTTCCCTTGTCCGCAAAGACTTGGGCGAAATTAGAACAGGCTGAACAGATAGCGGCTGGAAAATCAGAACAGCCCGCAGTCAAAACGGAACATCAGGTGAACGGGTTACCCCGAGTTTCCAGCTTGCCTGAGTGGTGGGAGCGGATGCCTCACTCACCCAAAGAGGTGGAGGCGGTGTTGCCCGTGGTGTTCGCCCGACTGCACTTGGCCGCAGTGCGCCGCATGGAGGCCGATGCGGGCAAGATCGGCCCCAAGTACGAGCAACCGCTGGCCGACGCCTTCCACGACCTGGGCTTGCAGGGTAGCGGCTTCACCTCAACGCCGGGGTTTTGCGTGCTGGCGGAGGTGTATGCTGGGCAACTGGTCGAGTTGCGCAGCGCCGGATCTGCGTCGGCCAAAACCGTGGCCGAGATGGACCATTTTCTGCACGGTGGCTCCAGCGTCGAGGTTACCCGGCATCTGGCCGAGGCGCGCAGGCTGCGCGAAGAGCAGCGCCAGCGCCGCGAGCAGGGGCATCGCGGGGGCACTGCTAGCGCCTAGGCAGCGGGTCGTGGCAGGCCGCGCACGGGGAGCAATCGCGCTCCGTATAGACGACAATCTCGCGCAGGATGTCCTTGAGCTGGTCGATGGTGCGGGCGGCAAGGTCGGGGCATGCCGGGCAACCGTTCCCCAAACATGAAGCTGCTGCCCGCGCTGGCCGAGGGGCTGCGGCGCAGCGCCTCCGAGCACGGGCTGGATCTGGCGGTGTTGGTGGCCGTGCTGGTGCGCAATGACTCTCTGGCCCCGTCCGCGCTCAGCGCGCAAGTGGCCGAGAAGCTCTCGCGGGTGGTGGTGAGCTGCTCGATGAGGCCGCCCATCCTGCGCCTGGCCGATCGTGGTGCGAAGCGCAGCGGCCTCTCGCGCAACGCCTATCTGGAAGCCCTCGTCGCCGCGCACCTGGCCGAGGATAGCCCGCTGGTGGTGGGGCGGTCCAAGCGCCGCAAGTAGTGCTTCCGCCTGCCACTCGCGGTCCCCTCGCGCAAGCCCCGCCGCCCCTCCGCGAAGCCGTCGCGGATATTCCGCCAGCCCGCCGCGAGGCTGTCGCGAGTGCATCGCCGGCCCACCGCAAGGCCCTCAAAGCATTTGGTCGATGCCAACAAGATGGTCGGGCTGATCGCCTCGCCGCTGGTTCAATCGCGAGGCCCCAAGAGGCCAGCAAGCCGCGCTGATTTTTCTGATACGGCTAACCCTTTTCTACTTTATGCGGTGACCCTTTTCTAGATTTGAGCCATTTAAGCCCGCCGCGGATTTTCTAAGTCATTCTCTTTCAATTCCCTAACGCGCTGCTCCATCCTGTTTAGCCCTGCAAAAGGACTTTCTCCGGGTCTCATGCGCGTGGATCGCCTGCAAGCAGGCCCCTATTAGTAACATGTTCCTCGGATGCTGGTGGGTGGCTTCAGATGGCCGTCGGCTCGAAGAGCCGTCACTAACTCTTGATCACTCCACGGTGAACCACTGAACCTCAACGCGGCGGTTTTCGTCGCCGGATTGGCCGACCGGCTCCTCCCATCCGCGGCCGATCACCTCGATACGCTTCGTGTCGAGCTGGTAACGATTCACCATCTCGGTACGCACGGATTCCGCACGATCCTTGCTGAGCTGCATCGCCTTCAGCGCCATCTGGCGAACGAACGCCTCGCCGCCCTGCTTGCGGAAGTCCTCGACCATGCCGTTGTCGACATGGCCGCGTAACAGGATGGTGGAGCCGGGGCTGACCTGGAGGAGTTGTTTGATGGAACCGTAGTTCTTGTCGTTGTCCGGGTTGGCCTCGAGGTTCGAGGAGTTCGGCGCGAAGAGGAACCGGATGTTGCGGGTCAGCAGCGGATTCTGCTCGAGCGTGGAGGCTGCGGCGGCGCGGATCGGCTGGATCTCCATGCGCTGTGAGGCGTAGCCGGCGGCGAGGGAGTCGAGCTTGAGGTCGAGGAAACGCTCGGCGGGCACCGAGTGCGCGGCGAACGATCCGTAGGCAAATATCGCGGACTGATAGATGCCGTTGTAGCTGCCGGCGGCATCGATCGCCCCGGAGAAGAAGGCCTTGTTTTCCGGCCAGTTGCTGAAGTGAACCGAGGCAAGTTCAGCCCGCGCCTGGTCGCGGGTCCATTTGAAGGCCTTTGCGACCACGTCGAGCTGAGCCTCGGGATTGGTGCGCACCAAGTCGTTGCCGTAGAGCAGGCCGTCGGTGAGGCCGGTGACGATCTTCGGATTGGCCTGCGCGAAAGGTTTGTTGACGAGCAGAACGTCGGCCACGACGAGCAGGTTGCGGTTGGAGGCGAGAACCTGGGTCTTGCCCGTGGTGAGCTTGAGCACCTCCTGTATCTTTGATCCCCAGACGACGGCTCCGGCGATGGGCGAAGCGCCCGCTTCCACAGCGGCTGCGAAGGTGTCCCCGGCCTCGAAGGCTGTCTCGGCGTAGACGAGGTTAATCCGCTCCGGATCCGGGCGTTCACCAGCGGCGAGGGCTTTGGTCTCCAATCCGGCCTCCTGCGCGAGGTAGCGGATGAAAAAATCGGATTCGGTGAACTGAGCGGCCATGACCACGCGGCCCTTGAGCTGGTTGATGCGCTTGATGTCGCTGGTGACGATGATGGCGTCGGCACCGCGCGAGAAGCCGATCTGCGCCGGCACGACAGCCTGCAGGGTCTTGGCGTAGACGGCGAGCACGTCGACTGTGGTAGCGGCCCCCCCGATGCGGCCGGAGTTGAGGGCGTTCCAGCTCTCCTCCTCGCTCAGTGTGAGGCGCACCTTGAAGCCGTGCTTCTTGAAGAAATAGGAGTTCTCGGAGGGCTCCAGGCCGCCGTTGGCGGCAATCAAGCCCGCATAGCCGGCGTACTCGCTGAGCTCGAGGTCGAAGGTGTTGTCCTTCATCGGGTACAGCGCCGCCGGGGCCAGTGCCGGCACCTCGGCTTGGGCTTCGATGCGGCCGGCGAGTTTGTCGAGGGTTGCACCGCCGGAGCTTACGGCGGTCCCTGAAGTGGAGACGGTGGTAGCAGCGGGCGAGGCTGGCTGGGCCGGGGTGAGGCGCCCCCACCAACGCCAAGTGCCGAAGCTGACCAGTCCGAGGAAGACGACGACGAAGAGGAACTTTTTCATTGGTAGAGGCGAGCGGGTTGACCGGATTTGCACGCCTCGACCTAAAGCGGTGGGGCGGCGCGAACGGGGCGGATGTTGGAGACGCGCGGCCCGAGCTCAACAAGAACCGGGTGGCGCCCCGGTGGAATGGAGACGCTGGGTTGTAGGCGCGAGATGGGGAGGCTGCTCGGCCCGCCCTGCCTCGGGGCTTTGGTATCAGCCTCAGCGACGCGCACCAGCTACGGGACGTAGCGTGCCGCGAGTGTGGCTACGTGTAGGACCGGTCTTTGACCGGTTCACCGCAGCCCTCTTGACCGATTCTCCGGGAAAGGCCTGTTGCTAACTGGCGCTTGTGTTAGGCCGGCCGGGGACCGCCCCTGCTTCTCAAGCAGCGCCGGCCAGTCGGCGCAGGTTGTCGCATACGATGGCGGCGGCCACCCCGGCGTTGAGCGACTCCGCCTGGCCGAAGGACGGAATGGTGATTCGCTGCGTGATACAGGCCTGCACGGCTGGCGAGAGGCCGCGGCCCTCGTTGCCGATCACCACCACGGCCGCCGGCGGCGCGGCGAGGGTGTGGACGCTGGCCCCATCGAGTTCGCAGCCAAGAACGGGCACTCCGGCGGCCGCGAGTACGGCTGGCATGTCCACGCGGTGGATCTCGGCGCGGGCAAGCGAACCCTTGCTGGCGTTGACCACCTTCTGGGAAAATGGATCGGCGCAGCCCTCGCCCAGCAGTACTCGGGCGAAGCCGTACCAGTCGGCGATGCGGATGATGGTGCCCACGTTGCCGGGGTCCTGCACGGTATCCAGGGCGAGGGTGAATCCGTGGCTCAGTTGCGCGGGGTCGAAGGGCGCGGGCTCGGGGCGCTGCACGACGGCGAGCACCGAAGAGGGCGACGGGAGGTGGCTGATTTTCTCCATTTCCGCAGGAGTAACCTCGCGCACGCTTTGGCCGGGGGCGGCGGCCCAGGCGGGGGTGGCGTAGAGTGTCACCGCGAAACGGTGGCACTGGAGAAACTCGCGCACAGCCTTCTCGCCCTCGACGAGGAAGACGCCCTCGGCGCGGCGGGCGCGTTCGTCGTCGCGCAGGCTTTTGAGGCGTTTGATCTCGGCGGCTGAGAGCATCGTAGACGGCAGCGAAGCGCTGCGGCTGGGCGAAGGCGAGCCCGAGATTGCGGCCGAAGTCTGCGGTGGCTTGGTCCTGATACCCGCCCAGCCCGCCAACAAGAGACTGGATGGGATGGCGCACGCCCCGCCCCTGTGCCCCTGCGCTCGCTCGAGTTCGTTCTCACCCACACCACCAGCCGACGCTTGGTGGTATGCGCGTCTTGGCCGGCACCGTTTTTATAAAACAAAACCCCGCCTTGGCCGGCGGTGTTGGTGGGCAAACCGAAAGGACGCTTAGCCGGGTCGATGCAGCCCGGAGTCGAGTGTTGAGTGGCGAGTCGCGAAACCACCAGCGATTGGCTCAGAAGCAGGCGCGCTTCCAAGGGCTTGCTCGGTGATCAGGCCCTCGGCGCTCTGCTCTGGACTATCGCCCGAATGGGCACAGCTCAGCTCGTGATGAGCACTCCGGCGGTGGCGTCCTCGGCCATGAGCACCAGCAGATACCATCCCAGAATCACCAAGTAACCGATTTCCTGATGGGACGAGGCATTGCTTTCGATGGTGACGATGCCTCCAATCTTGGCCGACGCGGTGTCGGGACGGATGGTGAGCAGGCGGTCGCCCTCGTTGTCGAAGAAAGCCCAGGTGTTCTGCCAAAAGCTCACGCAGCGCCATTGGAAACGCTGCTCGGCCATCGCCTCCAGCACACCGGTGCCGGTGTTGCAGGGGCGGAAGACGGCGAAGTCGTAGTCGGAACTGGGCAGGCGAATGGTGACCCGGGGATTGAGGAAACCCGCGGCCTTGAAGGACCAAGTGCCATCGGGGGAGCGACCTACGGCGGCAGAGCCCACGTTCTTGCGCCAGCGCAAAGTGGCTACGATCTCGTCGCCCAAGACCAACTCGTATTCCTGGCGCAGTTGGCTGGGCTGGCGCCACAGGACGGTGCGGCCGGCCAGGTCGCGGATGGACTGGGTGACGTTGCCAGCCGGACGCGCCGCAGGTTCGGCGGAGGCGGCGCGAGGGGGAAGACCCAATCGCAGTGGAGGGGAATACGGGCTGGGAACGTCGGGCATTTCAGGATGTTGGCTGTCTGCATTTCTTCTAGACCCCGAAGTAGGGAAAACGAAGTGCTCGTTTGGGGTGGAGCGGGAATTGGGCCGGTTTGACGAGAATTTCACACCCACCATCCCAATCCACCCAGAGCTGCCGGAGGCCCCGGGGCGCCGGAGGAGGACCGCCCTGCGCGCAGCCGATTTCCGTCGCCCAGCCGCCACCACCGCCCCACGTTCGCCCTTAGACCTATGATCGAGGCCCGCCAGCTCACGAAGGTGTTTCGCGACCGCAAGCGCGGAGAGATTCGCGCCGTGGATGCGCTGTCGCTGCGCTGCGCCCCGGGGCATATCTACGGCCTGCTCGGGGCCAACGGCGCCGGCAAGACCACCGCGCTGCGGCTGCTCGCCACTCTGCTGCAGCCGACCTCCGGCAGCGCCGAGGTGGGCGGATACGAGGTGACTGCGGCTCCGCAGCGGGTGCGCGAGCAGGTGGGCTTCCTGGCGGCGAGCACAGCGCTCTACGGCCGGCTCACGGCGAGAGAGATGATCCTGTATTTTGGCCGCCTGCACGGCCTGACCGAGCCTGAGCTGGCAGCCCGGTTACAGCACCTGGCCGACGAGCTGGAGATGCACGAGTTCCTCGACCGGCGCTGCGACAGGCTTTCCACAGGGATGAAGCAGAAGACCTCGATTGCCCGCACCCTCATCCACGACCCGGCGGTGATGATCTTCGACGAGCCCACTCTGGGCCTCGATGTGATGGCCGCCCGCGCGATCGTGCAGTTTGTGCGCCGCTGTCGCAACCGAGGCCGTACAGTGATCTACTCGACCCATGTGATGAGCGAGGCCGAGAAGCTCTGCGACACCGTGGGCATCATCCACAACGGCCGGCTGGTGGCCGAGGGTTCGCTGGAGGAACTGCGCGCCCGTTTCGGCGAGCGCGACTTGGAGGAGGTCTTTGTGAAGGCCGTGGGCGGGGAGGGCGAACGGCATGCTGCCTGAACTCCACTCACACCCCTCCGGCAGGCTCGGGCGAGCCACGCTCACCGTCTTTGCCAAGGAGCTGCGCGACACCCTGCGCGACCGGCGCACCCTCATCTCAACGATCGTCGTACCCACCCTGGTGATGCCGCTGCTCATGCTCATCGCCGGCACGGTGGCCACCAAGGTCGTGCGCCGGGCCCAGGCGGAGGCTTCGCCCATCGCCATCGTGGGAGGGGCGGACTCGCCCTCGGTAATGGCGGAGCTGAGGGCGGACGGCCGCTTCCAAATCGTGGACACCCCGAACTATCGGGAGGCGATCGCCGACAAGCGCCTGAGGGCTGCCGTGGAGTTGCCGCCCGGATTTGAGGCGGCGCTGGTACGCGGCGAGCCGGCCACTGTCACCCTCTACCACTACGAGTCGGAGCTGCGCAGCGGCATGGGCGTGGGGGCGCTGGAGGAGTTTTTCCGCAAGCTGCGCGACCGCACCGTGGAGCGGCGGCTGGCGGTGCAGGGGCTGCCCATGGAGCTGGTGAGACCCTTTGCGGTGCGCAGGGAGAATGTGGCGCCACCGGAGAAGGTCGGGGGCAACGTAGTGGGCGGGTTCATCCCGTACCTGATCATCCTGCTGTGCTTCACCGGGGCGATGTATCCGGCGATGGACCTGACCGCGGGGGAGAAGGAGCGTGGGACGATGGAGACGCTGCTGTGCAGCCCGGTGCCGCGCACCGCGATCGTACTGGGAAAGTTCCTCACGGTGCTCACGGCATCGCTGGCCTCGATGCTGTTCTCGGTGTTGTCGATGAGCGCAAGCTTGGTGGTGGGCGCCCATCTGCTGGGTGGCGGCGCAGGCGCGTTGGCGGGCCCGGGGGGCTCGGGGTCGCCGGCCGGCGTCCTGTTTGCGGTGATATCTCCGTGGGGCATGGCCGGGGTATTCGCGTTGATCGTGCCGGTGGCGGTGCTCTTCTCGGCGCTACTGCTGGCGCTCTCGCTGCTGGCCAAGAGCATGAAGGAGGCGCAAAGCTACGTGTCGCCCCTGATCGTGGTGATCATCCTGCCGGCGATGATGGGGATGCTGCCGGGCGTGGAGCTCGATGCGAAGCTGGCGCTGGTGCCCATCCTCAACCTCAGCCTGGCCTGCAAGGAGATGCTCTCGGGGGTATGGCACTGGCCCTACCTCGCCCTGATCTTCGGTTCGACCACGCTTTACGCGGTGGCAGCGCTGGCTGGGGCGGTGGCGCTGTTCCGACGCGAGGCGGTGCTTTTCCGCAGCTAGAGGAGGTGGTGAGTTCTGCGGCAAAGGCGGCGGTTGCTTTACGGCCTCATACTGGGGGATTTGCCCGAGGGTACCCCCAGTCCTTTGGCGGTAAAGACACTGTTAACATTAGGGCCATTTGGCCCTCTCGGTGATTTTCACAGCGAAATTCTCGGCGGAATAGCCGATGAGTGGAGCCGGCGACAATTGCCCCGACTGCCCAGCGCGTTGGAAAACCTCACTTGTCTTGTCCCCTCCGCGCCGTTTACATCACCGCCCACACTCAGCTCCTTCCCCGCCTTGACGAAGAAAATACTCATCGCCCACAGCAACCCCAAGGCGAAGCGCACCCTCACACTGCTGCTTGCTGATACGGGTTTCGACATACGTGCTGCCTCCAAGGCCAGCGAAGCTGTCGAACTGGCCAAGCACGAGTCCTTCGATCTCGCCTTGATCGAGCAGGCGTTGCGCACGACCGAGGGCGACATGCTCGCTGCCATACGCGTTGAGCAGCCCGTAATGCCCGTTTTCCTCTGCGCGAAGGACTTGGCGCTGCCGGCGATCATCCAAGCCATCCGGATGGGCGTGGTCGACGTATTCACCCAACCCGAAGACTTCAAGGTGATCGTGGAGCGGGCACACCATCTGTTGCGCCCCGGAGAGGCCTTTGGAGGTACCGACGCCGCCAGCGAGATCGAAACCCTTCCCGCCGCCCCGGTAGTGGCGGCCAAGCCCGGAGCCAAGCCCCAGGCGGCGGCCCCCGCCGAAACCGGTGTGGTGACCCAACAGCTCGCCGCATTGAAGGCGGAACTGGCGAAACTCTCCAAGCAGCAAAGCGAACTGGCCGCCGACACCGAGCACCTGAAGGCCGAGCGCGAGTCGCTCCATGTCGAGGTGGAAACGCTCCAGATGACCCGCGGGCAGGCCTCCAAGCTCGAGGCCGAAACGGCCGCCGCCCGCGCCCAGCTCCAGAAAATCCAGGCCGACGCCAAGGAGGCGCAGAAGCAGATCGCCGCGCTGGAATCCGACAAGGTCGAGCTGGAGCATGCGCGCGAGGCGCTCAGCAAGGAACAGGCCGAGTTCACCCGCAGCCGCGGCAAGCTCGACCAGGACTCTGCGGTGGTCCAGCGCGCCAAGAATCTTGAAACCGAGCTCGCTGCCGAGAAGGCCGATCTGGAGCAGCGGGTGCTCGACGTTGAGGAGCGCCTACACAAGGCCGAGCGGGAACTCGTCGCCGCCAAGGCCTCCGAGTCCACTCTCGTCGGCGATCGCCAGGAAGTGGCCGCGCTCAAGGCCTCCGCTGAGAAGGCCAATGCCGAGGCCGCCCGCCTCAAGTCCGAGCTCACCACCAAACTCGAGCGCCAGAAGCAGCTCGACTCCTTGGCCGCCGACCTCGCCAAGCGCGAGCAGGCACTGGAGCAGGAACGCACCCAACTCGCCGATCTCCAGTCGCAGGCCGAGGAGGCCCTCAACGAGCGTGCCCAAGTAGAGAAGACACGCGCCGAGCTCGCCACCGCCACCGCCCGGCTCAAGGAGCAGGAGTCCACGCTTTTCACCGGCTCGAAGGGCTTCGAGGAGAAGCGCCGCCAGCTCGCCGCCGAGCGTCAGCAGATCGAGGACGATCGTCTCCGGATCGAGGAACAGCGCGAGGGTATCCAGCTCACCGAGAACACCCTTTCCGAAAAGGAGAAGGCGCTCAGGGCAGAGCGCGCCGAGCTCGACCTCAAGCTTACCCGCTTGGAGCGGTTCAAGGCCCGCGAGACCGAGCTCGACCGCCGCGAGAAACAACTGGTCGCTTCCGCCGAGTCCGTGGCCGCCGAGCAGGCCGACATCGAGAACGCGCGCCGCGAAGTGGCCGGTCTGCAGGAGGAGCAGGAGCGGGTGCGCGAACACATGGCCAAGGTCGAGCGCGACTCAGCAGCCCTGGCAGCCAAGCAGAAGGATTTCGCCCGCCATCAGGGCCAACTCGAAGGCGAACGCCAGGGCCTGGGCCGTCAGCAGGAACTGCTCAAGACCCAGCTCGCCCAGTTGCAGACTCAGGAGGCCGAACAGGCCGACCAAGCTGCCGCCGTAGCCGCCGATCAGGCCGCAGTCGAGCAGCAGACCAAGTTTCTTGAACAGGGCAAAGCCGCCCTCGCCAAGCGCGAGACCGAACAGGCTGCAGCCACCGCCAAGTACGAGACGGACAAGGCCGCCTTGGCCAAAGAGCGCAGCGAACTCACCGTCGAGCGCGAACTCGTGGAGAGCGAGATCGCCAAGCTCGACGGACTGCGCGCGCTCAAGCAGCAGTTGGAGAAGAACTCCGAGGCGCTGGTCCAGCGTGAGGATAAACTCAAGACCGCCGAGGCACGCTTGGCCCAGGAGGTTGCCCTCTATGGCGAGATCAAGGTGGCCGACGCCAAGATCAAGCAGGAGAAGGGCGCCTTGGCCAAGCGCGAGGCCGATCTGGCCGACCGCGAGGCCAAGCTCGCCGAAGAGATGGCGCTGGTGGCCCAAGCCAAGCGCAAGCTCGAGGAGCTGCAAACCCAGGAGAAGGCACTGCGCGACAACGAAGCTCGCATCGCCGGCGAGGGGCAGAAGCTCTCCCAGCGCGCCAGCCAGTTGGCCGCCGCCGAGGCAAGCCACGAGGCATCCATGGCCCAGCTCAAGGCAAACCAGGCGAAGTTGACGCTGGAACAGGCCGCCGCCAAAGCCGCCGCCGAGAAGGCCAACGCCGAGGCCTCCGAGCTTGCCGCACGCAATGCCAAGCTGGTTGAGCAGCAGAAGGAATTTGAGCAGGCCAATACCCGGCTCGCCGCGGACCGTTCGAAACTCGCGCAGGAAACCGCCGAGCTTGCCACTGCCAAGGGAGAGCAGAAGCAGTGGGAGGCCGAGCTCGACGCCGAGGTCAAGCGCGTGGCCGGCGAAGCCCAGAAATTCGCCGAAGTTGAGCAGGGCAAACGCGCCCTCGACCAAGCCCGCGTCCTGCATGAGGCCGAAGTGGCCGCAGCCAAGGCGGAGCTGGAGAAGGAGCGCGCAGCCGCCAAGGAGGAGGCCGCTAGTATCCAGGCCAAAGATGCCGAACTCGAGGCCCGCGGCGCCGAACTGCAGGCCGAGGCGCAGCGCCTGGCCGGGCTTCAGGAGGAGGCTGCCCGAGTGCGGCAGGAGGCCGAACAGCTCGCCACCCAGCAGGTCGCCCTCGACGAGCGCATTGCGCGCTTGAAGACATCCGAAGCGACGGTGCGCAACGAGAAGAGCCGAGCCAACCAACTGGAGGCGATGCTGGAGAAGGAGCGCGCCGGGCTGGTGGCCGAGCGCGAACAGCTTTTCAAACAGATCGAGGAGGAGCGCCAACTCGTGGAGCAGGAGCGCGGCGAACTGCAGTCCGCACAAACCAAGCACCGCAGCGAATCCATCAAGGTCGAGAGCCTTCGCCGGTCCCTGCACGAGCAGCAGACCACCATCGAGCAGCAGTCGGCGCTGAACAGGCGCCAGCGCGAGGAACTTTCCCAACTCGACTCCACGCTGGCCGACCAGCGCGCCGAGATCGAGCAGCAGTCCGCCGAGCTCACAGCCCGCACCGCCGCCCTCGACCGCGAGCGCGCCGAGCTGGGCAGCGGCCGGCATACCCCCGCCGACGTCGCCGCACGCCGGGTACAGTCTGAGCGCGAGGCCGCCGCCCTCAAGGCCGAGAAGGACAAGCTCGCCCGCCAAGCCGTGGCCCTCGAAGAGGAAAAGGCCCAACTCGCCGCCAGCGAGGCCGACCTGCGCACGGCGCTCGCCGCCGAGCAGAAGGCCGCCGCCACCGCCCGCAGCGAGCTCGAGGCAGCCCGCAAGAGCGCCCGCGCCGAACTTGATGCCGCTCGCGCCGAACTCGAGGCAGCCCGCAAGGCAGCCCCCGCCGGCAAGACCGGGGCCTCCGAGGCCGATCTCAAACAACTCGAGGACCAGCGCAAGCAGCTCAAGGCGCAGGAACTGCGCCTGCAAGAGGAGCAGCGCGTCTTCGAGGACGAGCAGCGCAAGCACAAGGAGAATACCGGCCAGCTCGAGCGCGAACGCCAGGAGCTCATGCAGGACATCGAGTCCTGGCAAATCCAGGAAGCCAATCTCAAGGGCTACGAGGAGCGGTTGCGCAAACAGCAGGCCCAGTTGGAGGCCGATAAGGTGCTGCTCCAGAAACGCTCCGCAGCAGCGCCGGCCGCAGCGGCCGTGGGCGAGGAGAAGGTGCGCACCGGCTGGGACCAGCTCAACAAGGCCACCGCCGCCCTCGAGAGCGAGCGCAAGAATTTCGAAAGCGAGTTGCTCGCCCTCCAGGAGCAGGAACGCATGCTCAAGCAGCAGGAGGACCGTATCCGCGCCCAAGCCGGCAAGCTCGAAGTCGACCAGAAGAAGTTCCAGGACATGCTGGCCCAGTTGGCCGACGGCGAGGCGGCTCCCCCAAGCGCCAGCGAGGCGAAGAGCGTGAAGGGCATCTTCAAGTTCGGGAAGAAGTAGCCTCCGGCTCACAACTTCCGGTAATGCTGCGGCGGGCCCAGAGCCCGCCGCGCTTGTGTCCAGTGCAGCAAGCCACGGCCAGGGTTGTCTTCGGCACGCCCGCAGCTTGCTTGGCGGCGATGAAGCTCCCGCCCTCCCCCCGCAACCGCCTGGCGGAGACAGCCTCTCCGTATCTCAAACAGCACGCCGGAAACCCTGTCGACTGGCTGCCGTGGGGAGAGGAGGCCTTCGCCCGCGCCCGCGCCGAGAGCAAGCCGGTCTTCCTCTCGATCGGCTATTCAACCTGCCACTGGTGCCATGTGATGGCGCACGAGTCCTTCGAGCACCCGGCCACGGCCGCACTGCTCAACGAGCACTTCGTTCCGGTGAAGGTTGACCGCGAGGAGCGGCCCGATGTCGACCGCCTCTACATGGCGTACGTGCAGGCTTCGACCGGGCAAGGGGGCTGGCCGTTGAGCGTGTGGCTCACTCCACAGCTGGAACCATTCTTTGGAGGCACCTATTTCCCGCCGGCCGACCGCTGGGGGCGGCCCGGTTTCCCCGAGGTACTGCGGCGCATCGCCCAAGCATGGGCCACGAGAGCGCAGGAGGTGCGCGGTGAGGGGGCGCGAATCGTAGAGGCGCTGCGGAGCATGCCCCCGGCCGCGGCGGAGCCGAGCGATGCCCAAGAAGGTGCACGCGCGATTGCGAGCTGTCTGGAATTCCTGGGCACCGAGTTCGACCCCACCAGCGGCGGCTTCGGCACGGCCCCGAAGTTCCCGCGGCCGGTCAACCTCAACCTCCTGTTCCGCGCCCTGGCGCGGTGCAGCGGCGCCCAAGCCGCGGCGTGGCGCGGGATGGCGCAGGCCACGATGGTGGGCATGGCGGAGGGCGGGGTGTATGACCAGGTCGGTGGCGGTTTCCACCGCTACTCGGTCGATGCCCAATGGCGCGTGCCGCACTTCGAGAAGATGCTCTACGATCAGGCCCAATTGGTGGTGAACTACCTGGAGGGCTGGCAGGCCACCGGCGACGAGCGCCATGCCCGGGTAGCCCGGGAGACATTGGGCTACCTGGAGCGCGATCTCGCCTCACCGGAGGGCGGATACTTCGCGGCGGAGGATGCCGACTCGGCCCGCCCGGACAATCCAGTGGAGCACGGCGAGGGCGCATTCTATGTATGGACTCAGGCCGAGGTGGAGAGGCTGTGCGGCGGGGACGCCCGGTTGATCTGCTCCCATTTCGGTATCGAGCTGGAAGGCAACGCGCCGCCGGGCGCCGATCCGCAGGGTGAACTGGAGGGGCTCAACATCCTCCATGTCGCGCAGCCGGCAGGGGATCGGGACAGCTCCCTTCGCCTGGAACGGGCGAAGGCGACCCTGTTCGCCGCGCGGGAGCGCCGGCCCCGGCCGGGGCGGGACTCCAAGATTGTCACCGCCTGGAACGGACTGGCGATCTCCGCCTTCGCCCGGGCGGCGCAGATGCTGGACGAGCCCCACTGGCTGGAGGGGGCGAGGCGCACCGCAGGGTTTCTGCGTGCGCAACTGGTGGATGCTGCCGGCGGACGGCTCCTGCGCAGCCGTTGCGGCTCCGTGGCTGGGGCCCCGGGGTTCGCCGAGGACTACGCCTGCCTGATCTCCGGGCTCATCGATCTCTACGAGGCGGGCGGCGATGCGGAGTGGCTGCGCTGGGCGGCGGAGTTGCAGGAGCAGATGGATCCGCTGTTTCGCGACGCCGCCGACGGCGGCTATTTCGGCAGCGCGGCCGGCGATCCCACGATTCTAGTGCGCCTGAAAGAACGCTACGACGGTGCGGAGCCGGCGGCCGGCTCGGTGGCGGCGCTCAATCTGCTGCGGCTGGCCGCACTGCTCGGGCGCGAGGACTGGCGGCTCCAGGAGGAGGAGACGATCTCCAGTATGCGGGCGCAGTGGTCAGCGGTCCCGCAGGTGTTGCCCCAGTTGTTGGTGGCGGTGGATTTCACTCTGGAGCCGGCGCAGCAGTGGGTCTTCGCCGGGCCGCCGGGCGACCCTGCGCTGCGCGCGCTGGCGAGGGAGGCGCATCGTCGCCTAGCCCGGCCGAGGGTGATTCTCTGGGCGGGTGGCGGTGGAGCCGGGCAGGAGTGGCTCGAGCGCCTGAGGCCGGAACTTGCGGCGATGAGGCCGGTGGGAGGCCAGCCGGCCCTGTATCTTTGCCGCGGAGCCATGTGCCTGCCGCCGGTGACCGAGGCGGCGCAGGTGGCCGGGCTGCTGGGCTGAACGGGCGAATACAAGGATTGCCTGCGGGCCACCGGCCGGCGATATCGGAGCCATGGCCAACGAAGAGAGCGAACGCCTCGGTATCCTGGAGTCTCGTTACGCGTTTCTGGAGAAACACGTGGCGGCACAGGATCGGGCCATGCTGGAGATGGCGGCGCGCCTGGACCTGCTGGAGGCGCGACAAAAGCAGTTGCGCGAACGCGTCGAGCGCGGAACCGATGGCGGTACCATTCCCGACGAGCGGCCGCCGCACTATTGAACCACTCCCCGGCCGGGATCCGAACCGCGGCTGGACTCGCCGGTGATGGCCGCCGATCAGGCGCTCGCTGCAGGAGTGGCCGGGATCGGAGAGATCGAAAGGCCGGTCCGGGGATTGCTTGCGGCTCGCCAGACGGCGGCCGGTTTCCACACTGCACCAAATGACCCGAGTGCCCGAGCTGTCCATCGTAGTGCCGTTTTTCAATGAAGAGGAAAACGTTGTATCCGTGCTGGCCGAAATTCTGAGGGCGCAGCCCGAGGCCGAAGTGATCGCTGTCGACGACGGCAGCCGCGACGGCACCTGGGCGAAGATCGGCACGGTGGCCGGCGTGCGCGGGCTGCGGCTGCCCCGCAACATGGGCCAGAGCGCGGCGATGTTCCGAGGAATCATGGCAGCTACCGGGGCGGTGATCGGCACGATGGATGGCGACGGCCAGACCGATCCGGCCGACTATGCTGCGATGGTGGAGACGCTGCGCCGGGAGAAGGTGGATGCGGTAGTGGGCTACCGGGCGACGCGCGAGGACACGTGGAGCAAGCGCGCGGCCTCGAAGTTTGCCAACGCGATCCGCAAGGCGGTGCTCCACGACGGGGCCCGCGACACCGGCTGCCCGATGAAGGTTTTCCGTCGCGAGGCGCGGGTGGCGCTGGTGGCGTTCAACGGCATGCACCGCTTCATGCCAGCGCTGTTTCGCGGGGCCGGTTTCACCGTGCAGCAGGTGGCGGTGCGCCACCGCCAGCGGCAGAAGGGCGTGTCGAAATACACGAACTGGGGACGGGCGCTGCGCGGGCTGTATGATCTGTTCGGTGTGCGCTGGCTGCTGAAACGCCGTGTCGTCTTCCGCGAGGAGGGCTGAGCGGGACGACGATTTGGAGGAACGGGGTTGAGAGGGCGGGGTTGCCGTAACTGCGGGCCAGCGGGCGTTCACGCGATGGACATCGGCTAAGCGGGCCAACCACAGGCGCTGCGCCTGCCCGCCAGGCGTGGCTGCGGGTGATCGGGCACTTGAGCGGAATCCAAACACGGCCGCGAATTCGAATGGCGGTGACATTGACGGTGAGGTTCAGCCGCCCACTACTGCAGGCGTGAAGTTTCTCCCCTGCCTACTGCTTCTTCTCGGGGCAGCCTGCATCACGCCAAGCCCGGCGGTCGCCTCCCGGGCTCGCTACAATCCGGACACCCAGCGCATCTCCCTCGATTACGCCGAAGAGGAGGCCGGGGTTGTTCTCGCCGAAATCGCCAAGGCCTGCGACATGGACCTCTCCGTCATAAATCCAGTACGGGGGAAGATCGGTATTCTTTTGGAGGATGTCCCGCTGGGTACAGCCCTAACACTGGTCACAAAGCACATGAATGCCGGCATCAAGCTTGATGGCCGCATCCTGCGCGTCTACCCCATCGACCTCTTCGATACTCCTGAGTTCGATTTCGACTGCATCTTCCCCTCCCCGGATGCTCCCGACGAGAAGCCGCTCTCAATCGAAGTGATCAACCAGCCCATTCGCGATGTCCTGCGCGACATTGCCGAGCGAGCCGGCCTCGAGATCGCCGCTCCGATTCAACTGCAGGGCCTGACAACAATCACACTGCGCGGCGCCACTTGGCGGAAGATTTTCCGCGAATTGCTCACCCCGATCGGCTTCACCTTCGCCGAGTCGAAGGGCGTCGTACGCATCTACCCAGCCGCGATCCCTGCCGCAGCGCAGAAGCCGGATACCGGCCCACTGAGCCGGCTCTACTCAACGACGCTAGCGCCCAAGCTCTTCCCGTTTGGGGCGGCCATCCTTGGCCTTTGTGTCCATTTCATCTTCATGGTCGGCGTAGTTCGCACTCCGCTCCCCCGCCCTGCCCTATTCGCCCCGAAGTGGCTATGGGCACTGCTGATCCTCCTAGCCGGGGTGATCCCGTTGCTCGCCTATTGGGTCTTCCACTACTCTCCGCCCAGCCCGCCGCAATTCGACCCGAGCAACGAAAGCTCCGCGCAATGAAACGCTCCTTCGCATCACTCCACCACGCAGTGTTTGTCGCGCTAGCCTTCATCGCCATAGGTCCAGCCTGCCTCCGGGCCTCCGCGGCCGCCCCGGCCCGTATCACACAAGTCGCCCACGAGGGCACGAGCGATCCATTGTTCAGGGTCGACTTCCCGAACCAGGAGATCGTCACCATCCTCGCGGAGGTTGCCGACGCCGCCGGTATCAATCTGGTCATCTCCTCGCGCATCCAGGGGTGCACCAGCGTGAAGCTCCGCAACGTTACTTGGCGCCAAATCTACCGTGAGGTGCTCTCGCCAATCGGGTTCGTTGGTATCGAGCGGGGTGGGTTGGTGCGAGTCGTCAACCGCGGGGATCTCGCCCAGTCCTGGACGCCCGACATCCTCTTTCCCCAAGCCGATGGCCCCGGCGAGCCGCGCATCGCCGTGAGCTTCACCGATGCGCCGGCGTCCGAGGTGCTCAACCACATCGCCAAAGCCAGTCATCTGAGCCTCAGTATACCCTGCGAACTCGACTTCACCGCTACAGTACACCTCACCGGTGTGACTTGGCGCCAAGCCTTCCGCGCGGTGCTCAACACCCACGGCTACACGTTCGCCGAGGCGGATGACGAGGGCGATGCCGTGACCGTCCGCCCTGGCCCGAAACTGCCCGACGTGTCGCCCCAGCCGCCAGCAACATTCGCCCAGGCCGCACTGCTTCAATTCGTTGCGCGCTGGCCCTTGCTGGCCTCCGCTGTGGTCGTGCCGCTTGCACTGCTACACATCGTCTTCGCCATCGGTGTCGCCCGTTGCCGCCTGGGTCGCCAAACCATTTTCCTGCCGAAGCCGCTCTGGGTGCTGTTCGTGTTCGGCGGCGGCGTAGTGCCGCTACTGGCCTACTGGGTGATGCACCACTCCTCGCTCGTTCCCTCAGCTTCAAAAGCCGGCCGCAAGCCATGAGAACCCTCGCGTCATTGCTTTTCATGTGGGTCAGCTTGCTCGCCACCGCCAGCCCCGGGCCCGCTTCGAGCAGCTACCCCAAAAGCGACACCGACCGGATCAGCGTCGATTTCCCAGACGAGGAGATCCGCACGGTCCTGCGCAATGTCGCCGATCTCTATGAACTCAACCTGCTCATTCCTGAGGAACTGAAGGGGCGCACCAGCGTCACGCTACGCGATGCAACTTGGCGACAAATCTTCCGCCGTGCCCTGTACCCTATCGGCTATGACTTTGTCGAGGAGGAGAACATCATCTGCGTGGTATCGCTCAGCACCGAGCCGGCCCCTGCGTTCCCATTCAATGGACGCGGCTCCGCCTCCGACTTGCCCTGGGCTGTGGCTCTGGCTTTCCGCTCGCTCCCCTACCTCACAATGATGCCGCTACTCCTCGCTCATCTCATTCTCTGCGGTGCTGTGGCCCGAGATCGGCTGGCGACAAAGACCCGCTTCGCACCGAAGCCGTTCTGGTTGTTGCTCGTCCTGGGCGGCGGCTTCGTGCCGCTGCTGGCCTACTGGCTGATGCACCACTCGACACTGGCCGCGCACCCAGGCAGAACCTCGCCCGTATGAAGACACTTGTTGCAGCGCTCCTGCTTTGCTGTGCCTGCCCCGTTGCCCTGCCAAATCCCCCGCCCGATCCTGTCGCGCCAAGCGAAAAGGCCCAGGGCAAGATCAGCGTCGACTACCCTGTAAGCGGCGGGCATGAAGTGTTCGGTTTCTGGCGGGCAGGAAGTCACCTCTTCTTGGGTCGATCTTCTTCCCTCATTGCTCAAAGAAGAGTCTTCTTCCTTGCGTGGTTTTTCTTCCCCCCGGATTCCAGTGCCCGGGC
>CAJCBL010000111.1 GCA_903960515.1 uncultured Verrucomicrobiota bacterium | reverse complement strand
GAATGCTGAAGGCTGAAAACCTGAAGGCTGAAAACCGGAAAGTTTGCCGCAAAGAACGCAGAGATCGAAGAGATCGGAAGGGGGCGAGACTTCGTCTATGCTCGCTACCCGCTACTCGCTTCTGGCTACTATTTCACCACTGAGGACACGGAGGGAAGAAAAGGCTGAAGGCTGAAAACTGAAGAACTGAATGGCTGCGCCATTCAGCTACGCGGAAGCACTGAACCGGAGGTCTCCGAGCGTTCCGCAATCCGCATTTACCAATCCGCAATATAGCAGCCGACTGAACGGCTGCGCCGTCCAGCTACGGGGAGGAAACGACTCAAGGCGGAAGGCTGAAAGCTGAATTGCTGCAATACATCAGGAAGGCCACTTGATAAGTGGCGCTCCCTGTTCTCCGCCTACCACCTCATCCTGAACCTTCAACCTAAACCTCTCCTCCGGCGCTCCGGGGCCTCTTCCGCCTCTGTGCTCTCTGTGATCGGTTTGAGTTCCGTTCTCTGTGTTCTATGCGTTCCTTGCGGTGAGTATGTGCCGTATTCAGCCTTCAGGTTTCAGCCTTCAGCCTTCTCCGCGGCCTCTTCCGCCTCTGTGCGCTCTGTGACCGGGTTGGGTGCCGTTCTTTGTGCTCTTTGCGTTCTCTGCGGTTAACCTCTGCGGAAAGAAGCGAGTAGCGAGAATAGGCGGAGTATCGACTATACCCGATCTCTACGCTCTTTGCGTTCTTTGTGATCAATATCTTCCTCATTCCGCCTTCAGGTTTCAGCCCCCTCTGTGCTCTCCTCTGCCTCTGTGTGCTCTGTGAATGGTTTGGCGTCCGTTCTTTGTGTTCTATGCGCTCCTTGCGGTAAACCTCTGCTGAACGAAGCGAGTAGCGGGTAGCGAGAATGGGCGGACTGCGGATATGCTCGGCCGTGCCACTCTCTGTGATCTTTGCGCTCCTTGCGGTAAAGTATCGGATGATCCAGTCGAAGACTGGACCTACATCTAATTCGTTAGTCGCGAGGAGTGGGCGGCAGCCTAAGGCAGAAGATTGATTGCAGAGTGCAGAAGGCAGAGGGGCGACGGTCGGAGCCTTAATGGTGACGACTGCGCCCGATCGCGGGGCGGACCTTGCCCGGACCGCTGGGGAAAGTCGGATAACGGAAGGCTGAAGGCTGATCCCTGAAGGCTGAAGACTGGGGGCCAACGGCTGAATACTGAAGGCTGAAGGCCGAACGCTGAAACCTGAACCCTGAAGTTGCGTGGCAGGGGCCTCACCCAGTCGACGGGCACCCTCCGGGCTCCGCCTTTCCGCCCTCCTCTTTCAGCCTTCAGCCTTTCCTCAGGTGGCCCACAACTGCGCTGCAGAAGCAGCCCGAACTGCCGGCTGGGTGGCGGGACCTGGCGCCCCTGCTCCGCTCACAGCCCCGGCAACGCTGCTCTCACCACTTCTTGGAAACGCGCGTACTGGAGCCTCAACTCCGGCAGCATCGAGCCCAGCGAGGCCGCCGCAGCCGGCCCGCCGGCGGCCTTTTCCGCCTCCGCCGCCAGCGCCCAGAGCACCATTGCTCCCACATTGGCCGCCGCGCCCTTGACCCCATGCGCATGCCGGCCCGCCTTCTCAAGTTCGCCGGCCGCCAGGCAGGCGTCCAGCCGATCGAGCATCGGGGGAACATCTGCCATGAACCGGACCAAAATCGCACACATGAGCTCGCGATCATCCATCGCACGCTCCAGCAGCCCCGGCTCATCGAATACCGGCTGCTGCTCTGCGGGTTGCCGCTCCTCCGGGCCCTGCCGCTCCTCCACCGGCACCTGGTGCGCGGCGCCGGCCCGGGGATCGGCCGTGGGTAGCCATTTGCCCAGCACCGTGTTGATGGCGCGGGGATCCAGCGGCTTGGTGAGATAGTCGTCCATGCCGGCCTTGAGCACCTGCTCGCGGTCCTGGGGCAGGGCATGCGCGGTAAGGGCTACGATCGGGAGGCGTCGCCCGCCCCGGCGGGCCTCGCCGGCCCGGATCTGCCGGGTGGCCTCAAGCCCGTCCATCTCGGGCATCTGCACGTCCATAAGGACCAGATCGTAGGGGAGGTCCGCTATGGCGCGCACCGCCTCCGCGCCGTCGCCCACGGTATCCACCCGCTGGTAACCCAGGCGGGCCAGCACCCCCACGGCCACGAGCTGGTTGGTGGGGTTGTCCTCGGCGAGCAGGATGCGGAAATGCGCACGGGCCTCGAGCGCGCCCGCCGCCAGCCCGGCCGGGCACTCGGCGCGTGGCTGGGCCTGCCCGCCCAGCAGCGACTCCAGCGCGCAGGCAAGATCCTGGCCGCGCAAAGGCTTGGGCAGGCATGCATCCACGCCCACCTCGCTGGCCTGATGCTGGTCGCAGGGCTGCCCAGGGGCGTAGAACGCCAGCAGGCGCACCTGCCCGAATTCCTCCACCGAGCGGATCGCCTGCGCCATCGCCACGCCATCCATCCCCGGCATCTGCAAATCCAGGACAACGATGTCCATCGCCGCGCCCTCGTCGTGGGCCCGATAGAGCTCCTGGAGGGCCGCGACGGCATCGGCTGCGCTGGTACACTGCGCCCCCCACGCCTCCAGGCGCGCCACGACGGCCTGCCGGCACGAGGCGTTGTCGTCGACCACCAGTATGCGTTTGCCGCGCACTCGCTGCGGGGCCGCCGCGACCTCCAAGCCCGCCCCGCCCGAGGCGCGCCCAAACCGGGCGGTGAACCAGAACTCCGCTCCGCACCCCGCTTCGCTCTCGCGGGGCTGGGGAGCAGGTGCTGTGGCGGGGCCCTCCGCGGCGCCCGGAGCGGGTGAAGCAGCAAGGCTCTCCGGGCCCTGCGTGGCGGCGCCTGTCGGGCGCTGGGGCGCAGGGCTGTTCACCCCGATCTCGCCGCCCATCAGGCCGGCGAGTTGCTTGGATATCGCGAGCCCCAGGCCGGTGCCGCCAAACTTGCGCGTAGTGGAGGCGTCGACCTGGCTGAAACTGCGGAAGAGCAGCCCCTGCTTGGCGGCTGGTATCCCGATGCCGGTGTCGCGTACGGAGAATCGCAGCAGCACCGAGTCGGCCGTCGCCTCGAGCAGTTCGGAGCGCACGACAATCTCGCCGCTGGTGGTGAACTTGATCGCGTTGCCCACCAGGTTGGAGATCACCTGCCGCAGGCGGCCCGGGTCGCCCTGCAGCAGCGGAGGCGCGGCAGGATCGATCAGGCACACCAGCTCCAAGCCCTTGTGCTGGGCCTGCACGGCCGGGGCCACGATGAAGTCGTCGAGCAGCCCGGGGAGGTCGAAATCCAACCTCTCGAGTTCGAGTTTCCCGGCCTCGATCTTGGAAAAGTCCAGGATGTCGTTGATGAGCGCCAGCAAAGTCTCCCCGCTCGCCCGAACGGTATCCACGAATCGGCGCTGAGTGGGGTCCAGCGCGGTGTCGAGCAGCAGTCCGGTCATCCCGATGACGCCGTTCATGGGCGTGCGGATTTCGTGGCTCATGTTGGCCAGGAACTCGCTCTTGGCCTGGCTGGCCAACTCGGCCTGGGCGGCCATGTCGTTGGCGCGGATGGTCTGGGTCTCCAGGTCGAGATTGGCCGTCTCCAGATCGGATACCGCAGTGTGCAGCGAGGCCTCGGCCTTGCGGCGCTCCTGGTTTACGAGGGTCATTCCGATCTGGTCGGCCAACTGGCATGCGAAGGCGATCTCATCGGTCTGCCATGTATGCGGCCGGTCAACATGCTCGAAACACAGGCAGCCCACCACCTTGCCGCCCGAGCGGATCACACCGTCGAGCATCGAGGTGATGTGCAGCGGGCGCAGGTAGCTCTCGGCATAGCCGGCCACGCGCGGGTCGCTGAGGGGCTCGTTGGCGGCTACATACTTGGCTGTGTGCAGGACCTCGAACTCGTTGCGGAAAAGCGCCTCGTCGAGGGAGGCCCCCGCGGTATGCCTCCGCGGTGTGGATTCGAAGAGATCGAGGCAAACCAGCTTGGAGTCATCCGCATTGAACAGCCACACGCTCACCCGCTCGATGCCGAAAGCCTCGGTGACCTGCTCGGCCAGTTCGTGCACCACCAGCTCCACATAGCCGGCGCCCACCGCCGGCTCGGTGGCCAGGCCGTTGATGATCTCGGTCTGCCTGCGCTGGCGTTGGGCCGAGGCGGCAGCTTTGCGCTCCGCCTCAAGGCGCACCGTGATGTCGGAGAAGGATGTAACAACCGCATACGGCTGGGTTTCACCGGAGCGGAACATGGGCTCGGCATTGACGTTGATCCAGCGCCTGCGGCCGTCGGGCAGCACCAGGCCGATCACCACATTCTGAGTGGCGACCCCGCTGCGCAGCGTGACCAACGCAGGATGACTCTCGTTCGGGAAAGGGCTGCCGTCCTCTTGGATCGTACGCCAGCCCTCTTCGAGCACGACGCGCCCCAGGGCCTGCTCACGAGTGATGCCGAGAATCTCTCCCGCGCGCCCGTTGCAGTCGACGATGCGCCCGTCGGCCGAGCGTACGAAGATGCCCTCGGCCACCGCGGAAAGCACGGAGCGCAGATGCTCCTCGCTCTCGCGCAGTTCGCGGGTGCGCTCGGCTACCAGCCGCTGCAACTCCTCGCGCCGGCGTAGGGTGATGCCGATCACAAAGGCGAACGTGCCGGTGAGCGCCACGCCGAGCAGCCCCACCTGCCAGCCCTCGCGGGTAGGATACAGATGCATGAACTCCGGCCCCGCAAAGGCGGTGACGCCAAAGACCTTGCCAAAGGCGAACACGGGGCGGGTGAGCGACGGGCCGCTGGCCGCCGCCCGCTGGCCCACCCAGGTGGTGGCGAGCGTCTCGGGCGCGGAGGCCTTGTGCAGGAACGAGAGCTCCAGAAGCACCCAGTCGTCCGGAGTATCCTGGTTTCCGCGCCGCAGGAGGGCCTCCATTCGCGTAGCCGCCACTGCGAAGCCGCGCAGCCGCCCGGGCTCGCTCGCACTGAATACAGGCAGGTAGACCAGGACGGCCTTCTGGCCGCCGGTTTCCTGCACAAGGGTGACCGGCTCGGTGGCGGTGGGCAGATTGCTGCGTTGAGCCTCCTCCAGGGCCGCGCGTTGCAGAGGCTCCGAGCCGAGGTCGTAGCCCAAGGCCCCTTCGTTGCCCGCCACGGGAGCCACCCGAAACACGGGGAAATAGGTATCGCGGCCGTAGGCGGGTTCTCGTTTGCCGAGCGCGTCCTTCTGCCAGATCGCGAAGCCTTTCGCCCCCTCGGCCTCCGCAGCGGCTTCAAAGCGCTCCTTGTCCGCAGCGGGCACCGCCGGTATCCACTCCCAGGCGGAGACTGCGGTGTCGTGTCTCAGATAAGCGGTGAACCGGAGGAACTCCTCGCTCTCCACCTCTCTGCGGCCCGCGTTGAAGTGGGCCAGGCTCTCCAGTTCGGTGTCGCGCAGGGAGTAGAGGGTCTTGCGAATCGCGTCGGTGCGGCTGGCGGCCAGTTGCGCGAAAGCCCCGTGTCGCTCACGCGTCTCGCTCTCGTGAGCCATACGGGAGGCGAACAGGGTCAACGTAAACCCGACAGAGGCCGCCAGCACCGGTTCGAGGTAACGGAGCGCGCATGACGATCGGCCGGCGAGCCGGGAGCGGCGGGCCAGCAGCACCGCCCCCGCCAATACAATCACGACCATGGCCAGAGTCATCAGGGCGGGCGGCAACGCGGCGCGCACAAGCGTCGCGGTCCAGGCGCTGGCGTCGACATCCAGGCCCAGCACCGCGCGGATCTCGCCATCGCCCTTGTAGGCGCCGGCGCACACGATCAGATCGTCCACCGCCTCTACATAGGTGGTCTTGTGGTCGCGCTGCTTGTTGACGGGGTTTTCGTACTCGAACTCCACCCACCCAAGGCCCTTGGCCCGGGCGACCTCCTGGATCTCCCGGCGGAAGAGCTTGCCCCCGGACCAGTCCTTTTTGTCGATCCAGTTCTGGCCTACCAGCTCCGGTTTCACCGGATGCGCCAGCCAGGTCATGTTGCGATCGTAGGCGAAGGCGTAGAGGTCGCCTTTGCGGAACTCGCCGTGGGGATTGTTGATCTCCTGCAAGAGCCGGGCGCGGCCGTTGCGGCGGTAGAAGTCCATGGCGCGGCGCACCATCCCCTCGGCGTCGGCCGGGGTGGCCAAGCCGTACAGGGTGGTGCTGGGATCGAGGATAGGGATCAGGGCGGATACCCACTTGCCCCAGCGATCGACGTAGGGCCCCTCGGTGGCGGCAGTGCGAGTAGCGAAAGCGCGGCGACAGCCGTCGGGCGCCTCGGCATACACCTGCCCGGCCGGGGAGCAATCCGGCGAGTCGGCCGGTTCGCTGTCGACGAGGAAGAAGATCGTGCCGTCGGGCTTATGCCCCAGCAGATACACGAATCTGCAATGTGGAGTAGCCGCGCGCACGGCGGCCAGTTGCTCCTTCATCCGCAGGTAGTTCGGGTTGGGCAGGTCCGCCTCCGTGCCCGAGAGGGCGCGAATGCGGTCGATGTTCATCGCTTGTGTCACCAACTGGGCCTGCCGCACCAAGTCGGCGCGCCGCTCGCGGTCGGCCCGGGCAATCGCCGACCAAACCAGCAGGGCGCCGGTGGCCAGAATGACCAGCACCAGCCCCGCCACAACCGCCCGGGATCCGCGCAGCAGCGTGCTCATCTCGGGTGGCCCTCGGCCGTGTGCACGCAGTGGATGAGCGGGGGCGCAAGGGGCTGCCGTGCCGGGGCATCGGCTGCGTGGGTGCGCGTAGCCACCAGATCGACACCGCGTATCAGGGCCCAGGCGACCCCGGCGGAGGTGGGTGCTTGCATGCGGGCCCCCCGGCGCCGGTCAATGGCGCGGCCAAGAGCCTCGAACAGATGCCGCCGGCAGCGAAGTTGGATCATGTTAGGCCTGCTCCGGGCCTGCACCGCAGGAACGGCCGGGAGGGGGGGCTGTCGTGTCCTATCGAACCCCCGGATGCGGAGTTAAGCGTTGTTCACAGAATCGATGGGAGTTGGTGGCCCCCAAACTTGGCCGCGACTATTCAGTCCCCCTTCGCAAAACGCGTTTGCCCCCCTTGGCCGGGAGGAAGCAGCGGCTGCTTCCTGGCGGTGGGCTCGTAGGGGCGGCCCTTGCGGCCGGCCCCGAGCGATCACCACCGGTTCAAGAATTCGGCGACCGCTCCGATAGGTATCGGCGGCTTAACCTCCCATCATCAACTATGGAGCCCACGCGGCCCCACGCCGCATACCGCCCTCCGGGTCCCGATCTGGCTGTTTCAGAAATCATGTCGCCTGCTTCCACGCCCCTCACTGCATCGTCCCAGCCGCCAAGGCCGCGCACCGCCTTGATCGTCGACGATTTCCCGAGCGTGCGCTTCTACCACGCTCATCTTCTGGAACGCGCCGGCTTCAAATGCAGTGTGGCTACCAATGGGCGAGAAGCGCTAAAAATGCTCCAAAAGGAGACGGTGGATCTCATCGTACTCGACATAGTGATGCCGGAGATGAACGGAGAGGAACTCATCGCCAGCCTGCGGGCCTCCGCTGCCTTGGCGCGGGTGCCCGTGCTGGTCATTTCCACCGAACCACTGAGGGAGCGCCTCGAGCGCAAGCGCACCACCACTTCCGGGCCGGTTGGTTTCGCGCAAAAGCCGCTTATGCCTGGCACTATATGGGCGGAGATCGAGGGGCTCTTCCAGTAGCGCGCACGGGTGGCCACGACGCTCATCGCCTCGGCCTCCCACCCGGGGCTTTGAGGTATCGCGCAATGGGGGCTATGCGTGCGCCAGTGGAAAGCGTCGCCGTATCTTCGGCGTAGCTGCGCGAGCAAGGGGCTGTGTTCTGGGCCAGTTCTCCACCCAAAGCGCGCAATGGGCCCTCGGGTAGGGCGTGCCTCCGCCCCGGCCGGACAAACAGCAGGGAATCAGTCGACTCCCTGCGTTGCTACGCTATATCGGGGCCGTCGCCGGCCCCGAGTGTTGCTATTGCATAATCCAATTGGTGACACTGATCACCTGGGCGTCGCAGTTCAGCAGATCGGTCTCTCCGAGGGAAAGCAGGTTGCTCCATTCCTTCACCCGATTGGTGCCGTTGGGGGGCTGGTTGTATTCGTTGGTGTCGACCACCGCTGTACGCACCTTGTAGAACTGGGTCATGAAGGCCGTCTCTCCACTGATGTTTCCGGTCTTGCTGAGCATCCCCGAGAGGGTTCCTGAGTCCCCCGTGGCACCTTGATTGAGTGCACAGTCTACGAAGGATCCCAAGGTGAGGGCCGTGGTGAAGGAGCGGGCCTGCATCTGCTGCACGCAGTACTGGATGTATACGCTATAGAAGGTGTTCCACATCGCCGTGCGCCAGTTGGCGACGTTTTGCAGGCCCTTGATATGGGCTTTGAAGGCGGTTTTGCTCTCGGTGATATTGAGGATGGCGCCGCTCATGGAGCCTTGGATGCCGATCCGGGCTAGCCCACCTGCGGTGGAGGGATTAGCGGCGCCGCACACTTTGTCGTATTCCTTGAAGAGGGCCGGGCCGTCGGGCCCGTCATCGTTGGGGCCGCCGGTGGTGGCCCCGAAAATCCCAATGGTGTACCCGCGGCCATCGTTGATGTTATCGCAGTAGCCGTAATAATTTACCCAATTCAGGTTGTCCTGCTCGGGCTTGTTGACGAGCTTCATTATGTTGTTCCACTGCTCGGCGGTGAGGCCTGTATTGGTGGTCAACATGGCTAGGGTGGCGGGATCAAAGTTTGCCGCCGGCCCGCCCTGGCCGCTCTCCTGGGTGACCGTCACGGTCTGAACCAAACCGCTGCCCGCCGGGCCGGCCACGGTGATCGTCGCGTTGCGTGCGCTGGTGCCGGTGTTGGCGGCCGCAGCTACGGCCAGGGTCCCATTGCCGGTGCCGCTGAGCGGGGTGACCGTTAACCAGGTCTGGTTGCTGGCCGCAGACCATGTCGCATTGGAGGAAACCGCCACGGTTGCGCTATTGCCCGCCGCCAAATTTAGGCTGGTTGGATTGACGCTGAGCGTACTTACCGGCTTGAACGTGACGCCTATGGAGTGCGCGGCCTGGATGTTGCTGAATGTATAGACCAGGGCGGGCGAGGTGCCCTGTCCATCGACCGAGAGTTGTCCGATCTCATAGCCCATCGCGGGGGCGATGGTGAAGCCCAAGCTGCCTCCCTTGGTCACATAGACGTTGCCGGAGGGGGATATGGTGCCATTGGCCCCAGCGGTGGCGGTGATAGCCGCGACCATATTGAGGTGGGTTTCCTCCCAATTGTTAAGCCCGTTCCCATCGGAATCGACGTCGAAGGCCACGAGATGCCAAAATGCGCGCGCATCAGTGGCTGTACCGGCGGTGCGAACGATGGCGACGAGTTCACCGCCTGTGCCGGCATAGTCGCCAGCAAGCGGAGTCCAGTTGTGCAGGTCGCCGGAGGTTTCAATATAGTAATGCTTGCCGGTTACGCTAGGCCAGCGGACTGCCAAATTCCCGCCGGCATCGCGCTCGACAGTGTTGTCGAGGTGGCTGCTTGCGCTGGTGGGGTCGGTGCTGGCCTGCGCCTCGGCGAGGTTGTTTTGTCCGTCACCATCGGGGTCGGCGGAGGGGACTCCGATGTTGGGATATAGTGATGCCCACACGTCGGAGATCCCGTCTCCGTTGCGGTCCAGGGCGGCGCTGGCAGCGATGGGCATGGAGCCCAGGCACAGCCAGGCGACCATTGTAAGAATGGCGGTGATCGGGTAGGGGGATTTAGGCGACATTTGCGGCGGGGCACCGCGCCCCAGCCATCAGGGGATCGGAGCAGGGGTTTAGGGGAGGGGCTGTGGTTGAGTTCTATCTACCCCTGCTGCTACCGAAGCAAGGTTGAAGTCGACGAGCCCCGGCGAGGCGCCGCTGTTGTCGATCCCGCCGTCCCCTCTAGGGGACCAACTGCTCCCCCTATTTTTTACGGTTCTTTTTGCGCGGCGTAGGGCCGTCGGGGTGCTTCGCTGAGGCGCAGCGCCGAATGATGAACGCAAAACTCCGGCAGAAGTAGTGAGTAGCGTGTCGGCGGGCGGGTAGTCAGGCCCGCCGCAACCGCTCACTTCGAACCGGTACGGCCACAAGGGCCGACACTCACAATCGGCTGAATCGTCACGGCCAAGTTGTGTGGGCCCGAAATCTCAGAAGCGAGGAACCGGAAGTGGGCTGAGCAGGCGTGTCGGTATGCTGCTAAAAACACGGGCTGGAGCCGTACTCGGGCTTGCTACCCCGAAGCAAGAACCCCGTTGCCCACCAAACACGATTATGCTTGGCTCCGTGATGAACAGCGCTCCGCGGTAGTCCCTTCGTTTCATAGGCAGAAGACGCTCATGTTCAATAGGGAAGCCGATGGAGACTGTTCGCATCCCAGCCCAAACCGGCGGCCCAGCCATCCCAAGCCCTGATCGATTGTCCCAACTTGCCCTTAAAATAGACACAATGAAAATAGTGATAGAAACGGAAAGACTGAGAATTAGGGAGTTAGAATTGTCGGATGCTATCGCGCTTTCGAAGGTGCTGTGCGACCGGGAATCAATGAAATATTATCCAAGGGAGAAAACTAGCGAAGAGGTAAATGCGTGGATTGGGAGAAATATTGAGAGGTACTCGAAACACGGATTTGGACTATGGGCCGTTGAACGGAAAAGCGACAACGAGTTCCTCGGCGAGTGCGGGATAACACTACAGAACATCGACAACGAGGAGCTCCCGGAAGTCGGGTATCACACGATCAGGGCCTACTGCAACAAGGGCTACGCCTCGGAGGCTGCTAAGGCGTGCCTGCGATTTGGATTTCGAAAGTTTGGTTTCAGCGCAATCTATTCATACTGCAATTCCGCCAATATACCGTCGCGGAGAGTGATGGAGAAGATCGGGATGGAGAAAATTAAGGAGTATGTCGGGGACGGTGTCTGCACTGTGGTATACCGGACCGAAATTGGCCGAATGGCCCCGCTAGAGCCCGGGGAACGAGAGTGACGGACGGGTGCGGGGACTCTGCGGTTTTGACGGGGAGCGTTTGACGGGGACAGGCGTTTTGAAGGGGACAGTAAGGAATCCACTCGGAAACGCTCCGTTTTGAAGGGAATCCACTGGTTGGTGGGGTGAAGGGGCGGGGACAGTTGGAGGAAGGCGGGGATGTTTTCGGCGGGTCTTTGAGTTTCTGGAATCGTGCTTCGCTCTGGCAGCGCATCGCCGTGTATGGGTTCTGCCAAGTGGACCCGGCAGGTCGGCGGGCGAGTGCGATGGCATGGTCGAGGCTGGCCCGGGTGTTACTCCAGCGTACGGCCCAGCCCTTGGGGACGAGTTGGTGAGGGGGGGCCATTCCCGGTGAGGGCCGGCCAAAAAGCACCGAGGTTGGCTGGCGAGCGCGAGGGGCGCATCTGAGTGCCCGGGGGGGGCAGGACTTGGCGACCCTGTCGTATTCGGGAATCGCTTTGTTTCTGCTCGGATAGGAAGCGGTTCCGCTCGCCCCCTACGCTGAGCCCTCGGGATTGTTCAGAAACTGGGATGCGCGCAGCGCCCTGTTTTCTGCGGAGCAGCAGGGCGGCATTCGGTAGTTGGGTTTGCGTGTCACTTTCCTGAAGCCCCGGTCCGCTGCCGCGAGCGGGAGCTTGCGGCGGGGTGGTGGGCGCCAAGGGATTGTGGGCACCGATATCGGTAACTACGAGTTGGATTCGATGCGCGGGTTCGCACCTTCACCCGGGCGCGGGCGTGAATTGGGAATTCGGGGAGGAGGCGACGCCAACGCCGTTCGCGGGGCGCGCCGGACTTGGATGTTAGCAGCCGGGGTTGTTGGTACAGAAGTCGCGCGCCGGCCAGCCCCTACCTGTAGCGGAACGGACAGTATGCGCGCGGCCCAAATCCCTGTGCTCGACGCCGTCTCGTGCGGAAACTTCACTCCAAGTTTCCTCCTCTGGAATTAATCCCGCGTTAAAGGTGTTGACGACCTGACCGATTTTGGCGGTCACCTATCCCGGCATTTTTACTGCGGGCAATTTTCATTCGGCAACCGACACAACTACAACATGGCGAAATCAACCCCAACGCTGGACTGGGCCAACATCCGACTCGGCGATGACCACAACTGGTGGGTCGAGGAACTGAGCGACACCGTCCACTGGGACGTGGATGGCCTCAGCATCATCGATCCCCGCCAGATCGACCACATCGTCGAGCTTTGCGAACCACTTCGCGAATACGGCCTGGACCTCGACGACATCGACATCGCATTCATCCCCTTCCGCATCGATCGGGATCTGGGTGGCGGCCGCGTGCGCCTAGCCCGGGTGCGCGACTCATTCCTCGAATCCGAGGAGAAGCTCTTCGCCCTGCCCGACGTCGTCGACGAGGAGAATGGGCCCTACGCCGATTTCCTCGACCAGATCACCCGCGCCCGGGTGAAGATGCTCAACGACCTCTTCGACTTCGAGCAGAAGCTCACCGTCGACGAGGTTGAGGACCAACTACGCGAGGAGCAGAGCAACCGCTTCATGGAGGGCAAGGCCGTCCATCTCTTCGAGGAGGTCATCGCCATCCTCGACTACGTGCCCGAGGGCTGGGAGGCCGACGACGACGCCCCCGCCAAGGCAGCACCCGAGGAGGAGGATGAGTTCCCGGAGATCGCCGACGATGAAGACGAGGAGAAGCTCAAGGGCGACGCCTCCCTGCATTGGGACGACGAAGACGAGAAGAAGGAAGGCGCTGAAGAGGAAGGCAAGGACGCCAAAACTGCCGGCAGCGATGACGACGAGGAAGATGAGGATAGCGATGACGACGACGAGGACGATGACGACGAGGACGATGACGACAGCGACGACGACGGAGAGAAGAAGGTAGCCCCCAAGGGCCGTCGCAGCCGCAGCTGATCACCTCAACCGCAGTTTTTCGAACGCCCGCCGGCCCTGCGCCGTCGGGCGTTTTTTGTTAGTACGGCCTGCATTGAAGGCGGGAATCCAATTCATCGCTGCCTCCCAGGGGCGGGGCTCTCCTCGCGGCGCTATTCGCCTTAGGGTTACTGCCCGCGCTCGATCGCCACTCGCCGCGCATCGCTGTTGGCCCGGATTTCCGGCACGTACATCGCCTCGACCCGCGCCGGCAACGCCCGGAAATCCCCCGGCCTGACCGCGCGCATCCCGAAGCGGATTTCCCATGTTCCCGCCTCCAACCGGTCGAGGAAGAACACGCTCTTCTCGTCGCGCTCCTCCCGGTAGATGGGCTCGCTCGTCCTGCTAATCCTCACACTCGCTGGCCTCCGCCGCGCCTTCCGGTGCACCACATGTACCTCAGGCGCTGCCACGCTCCGCCCGCCCCGTGGCCGTACAACGATTCCCCGACTACCGCGGCCTACCTCCCTCCATACACGCCGCCACGCCGCATCTCCTTGTGCGAATCCCGGGGCGGCGCCCCCAGCAGAGCGTCAACCAACAGTGTACGTTCCACCGGTGGAGTTGATGCGTGGGTACGACCAATTTGCCTAGAGCGGCGCAGCCGACTTCCGATCCCAATCCGCTGATTACCGCCGGCGGCGACCGGATCCATTCTCGCTAAAAATCGCCCGGTTTTGCGCAAGCTCGCCCGGCTTGAGGCAGCGCGTGCGTAGGCGAATCGGCGCCGCGGGCCAGGCAGGTGCCGGTTTGGCCGCGCCCGACCATCAAGCACGACCAAGACCGGAAAGCCTCGCCGAACACATCCGCCATCCGTGCTCAGCCCGCCATGTCCTGCGCCACGGCCTTGGCGAAGTACGTGAGTATCATGTCGGCCCCGGCGCGCTTGATCGCCAACAGCGACTCGTCGCGGGTGCGCCGCAGGTCGAGCCAGCCCAGGCGGGCCGCTGCCTGGATCTGCGAATACTCTCCGGACACCTGATAGGCGGCCACCGGCAGCCGCGTGGCCTCGCGCAGCTCGCGGATGATGTCGAGGTAGGCGCCGGCGGGCTTGACCATGAGGATGTCGGCGCCCTCGGCCTCGTCGAGCAGCGCATCCTTGAGAGCTTCGCGCCGGTTGGCGGGATCGAGCTGGTAGGTGTGCTTGCCAAGCAATGTGGTACCGGCGGCCTGTGCGCTGCCCACCGCGTCGCGGAACGGCCCGTAGTAGGCCGAGTTGAATTTTGCCGCGTAGGAAAGGATGGCGGTGCCGTTGTGCCCGGCCGCATCCAGAGCGCGGCGGATCGCGCCCACGCGGCCGTCCATCATGTCGGAGGGGGCTACCAGGTCGGTGCCGGCCTCGGCATGCAGCACGGCCATCTCTGCCAGCGCGGCTACTGTAGTGTCGTTGTCCACATCGTCGCCGGCGGCGGTGAGCACTCCGTCGTGTCCGTGCGTTGTGTACGGATCGAGTGCGATGTCGGCCACCACCAGCAGCTCTGGCACGGCCTTCTTCACAGCGCGGATGGCGCGCAGGATGAGAGTGTCCGGGTTGAGTGCCTCGGCGCCGCGCGGCGTCTTGAGATTCTTGTCGAGCTTGGGAAACAGGGCCACGGCCCGCACGCCCAGTTTGTGGAGCGCGCGGCACTCCTTCACGAGGTCGGCCACACTCAGGCGGAATACGACCGGCATCGAGGCGATCTCCTCCGGCTCCTCGCGCCCGTCCACTACAAAGAGCGGTGCGATGAGGTCGTCGGCCGTCACTTGGGTCTCCGCCACCATGGCACGGAGACCGGCGGAGCGGCGCAGGCGGCGGGGGCGCAGAAGGAGGTCGAGCTTGATGGGGTCGTGCATGGTTGCGGAGAGTGGGCGCGGAGCCTGCGGGACCTCCACTCGCGTGGCAAACCCTACGCCGCGCCCGGCGGTGGGAAGCGCGGAGCCTCTCCGTTGCCCAACAATTCCGGACGCTGCGTTCAGCGTGGCGCTCAACAATTCCGCCGGAGGCCGCCCGACTGCGCCAGAATTTGGCCCCCCATGACATCCGGTTGACAATGTTTTACGCAGCCATGACGCATTGCGGCGGCCGTTCCTGTACACTGCCGCCCATGCGAAACGCATTTCTCTCCCTGCTCGCCGTTGTCTCCGCTGGTTTGCTGCACGCGCAGGCACCAGCGCAGGAGCCGGCCGCTGGGCTGGCGCCGGGGCAGGGGCTGCCTGCACAGAGCCCGGCGGAAACATCGTCGCTGGTGCAGCCTCCGGCGCAGGCTTCGGAGCAGGCTGGCCCCCCGGCGCTGGCGCTCGAGGCGGCGACCGATCGGAGCATCTATTTGTCGAATGCCAGCAACTCGGTGTACGTCGAGGCTCGTATCGGCCCGGTGGCGGTGCCGGCCGAGGCGGCGGCGGCGGTGCGCAATGTCGCGCTGGTGCTGGACCGTTCGGGCTCCATGGCCGATGAGCCGATACGCGCGCTGCGACAGGCCGTGGCGGCCACCCTCGGCATGCTCGCTCCGCACGACATCGTATCGGTGGTGTTGTTCGGCTCCGAGGTGGAAACTTTGGTTACTGCGCAGCGCCGCGACGAGATCGGCGACCTCGACGCGCTGCTCGCCCGTATCGAGCCGGCGGGCGGGGCCGCGCTCTACGACGCGCTCAACCAGGGTGCCGCGCAGTTGCGGCGCAAGGCCGGTAGTGCCGCGCTCAATCACCTCGTTTTGGTTACCGACGGGCCAGCCACCAAGGGGCCTCGCGAGCGCGACGACTTCACGCGCCTGGCTGAGTTGTTCGCCCGTGAGGGCATCACGCTCTCTACGGTGGGCTTGGGCGGAGATTGTGAGGAGGACCTGCTCGTGGCCTTGGCGCGCAGCGGCAACGGGAGGTTCCACTACGCCGCGAGCCCGGGCGATCTGGAGACGGAGCTGCGGGCCGAGTTCTGGTTGCTGCGCGCTCCGGTGGCGCAGGATGTCGTGCTGACGGTGGAGTTCGGTTACGGCTGTGCGGAGATTGAGCCCCTGGGATGGGCCCCGGCCACCGTGGACGATCGCACTGTTACCTACCGCTTCCCGGCGCTTTGCGCCGGCCAGGAGGTGGGCGTGTTGGTCAGCGCCAAGCTGACGACTCAGGGACCGGCGGCCAAGGCGGCGACCGTACGGCTGCGCTGGCGCGATGTGGGCACCGGCACCGAGCGCACGGTCAGCCGGCGGCTCTCCGTGTTCTTCGACAACGACTCAAGGTCCTCGCGCAAGTCGGTCAACCCGGGTGTCATGCGCGCCGCTGTGGGTGCGGTGATCAGCGAGGGCATGCAGCACGCCATCGAGGAGCTCGACAAGGGCGACTTTCGCCGCGCCCAGCGCGAGCTGCGCCGGGCGCGCACGGAGGCCAATTACATTAACTACGAGCTCAACGACGAGGGGATCGCGGCGAGGGTCCGGGTGCTGGAGACCTATCTCAACGAAGTGGAGTCGCGCGGCCTCAACCTGCTCGACCGCAAGCTTCTGCGCTCGGGGTTGCACAACCAGTTCGACATCCCGCAGGCCGACGAGAAGGACGCCGCGGCGTCCCGCTAAGCCATGACCGCGCTGCATCGCCATCGTCTGGTTGTGTATTGGTCGTTGTTTGCCGTGGCGGCGGGCGCGGCCGCGCTGGCTTTCCATCATCTGTACGCAACCGCGCGCGACGAGATTGCCGCGCAGGCGCAGCGGGCTGTCGCGCTGGAGCAGGCACGGGCTTGCGAGCGCATCGAGGCCTACACCGAGCAGGTGCGGCGCATCACCGTATCCGAGCTGGCCGCCTTCCATGTGGACGGGCTGGGCCATGCGCTGCGCCGCTGGGACGGAGCCAACGAGCTGGTGGTGCGCATATTTTTGTGGGAGCCGGGGCGGGGTTTTCTGCCCGGCTTCGAGCCGTTGCCCTCCGGCCCCGCGGCGGCCGACCTGCCCCAGCTCTGGCTGGGGTTCCGGGCGTGGCGCGCGGCGCATCCGGAGGCTGAACGCAGTGAGCCGGCCCGCCTGGACGGCCTGAGCACCGCCGCCTACCGCACTCTGGACAATCCCGTATTCCCGGATACCGCGCTGGGCTACCAGGGGGAGAATCTCGACATCCTCGCCCACGCCGGCCGCGCGGTCGACCCCTGGGCCGGCTGGGCGGGCAACGAGGCCGACCCCGCCGCGCCCTGGGTGTTTTGGTACCAGCCCGGGCCCGACGCGCCGGTGCGCGGCTGCCTGGTGGAGGTGGCGCCGCTGGTGCGCCGCCTGCGCGAGGAGCTCGGGGGCAACGGCGCGGTGCGGCTCACGCTGGCCGGTGCGCCGGCGGCCGGGACGGACGGGAAGCTCGCAGGATTGCCCGCGCACCGCTTGTCGGTGGAGCCCGGCGACGCGTTTCGCGCCAAGGCCGGCGATACGCGGCTGGCGGGCGGCGTGGGCGCGCTGCTGCTGGGGCTGTTCCTGGGGGCGGGCGCCCTGTTGACGGTGCTCACTCGGCGCTCCGCACGCGAGGCCGAGCGGCGTATCTCCTTTGTGGCGCAGGTGTCGCACGAGTTGCGCACCCCGCTGACCTCGATCCGGATGTTCGCCGATCTGCTGTCCGCGCCCGGCCTGGACGAGGCCAAGCGGACTCGTTTCGCCGGCCGCATCTCCGACGAGAGCCGGCGGCTGGCTGCGCTCATCGAGCGGCTGCTGGCCTTCAACGCGCTGGAGAAGGGAGTGCGGCGGGTGGAGTGCGGGCCTGTGGATGTAGCCGGTGTGGTGCAGGAGGTGGCCGAGGAGATGCGGGCAACGCTGGCGGCAGCGGGGCTTGTGCTCGAAATCGTGGCACCTGCCGGGGTGCCGGCTGCGCTCAGCGAACGCTCCACGATCAAGCAGGCGCTGATCAACCTTCTCGACAACAGCGCGAAGTATGCGCCCGGCAGCGGCGCGGTGGCGGTAGCCCTGCGGGCCGACGCCGCCCTCCTGCGCCTGACGGTGGCCGACCGCGGTCCGGGAATACCGCCGGAGCTGCGCGCGCGGGTATTCGAGCCTTTCGTGCAAGGCGGCCGCACGCTCACCGACAAGTCGCCAGGCGTGGGCCTGGGGCTGAGCATAGCCCGCGGCCTGCTGCGGCAGACCGGCGGCGATCTCGTGCTGGTGCACTCGAGCAGCGGCGCCGCCTTCGAGATGCGTCTTCCGTTGGCGCAGCCCCAAGCATCCGTTTCCTCAACATGACCACACATCAGCGCAAGGTACTTATAGTCGAAGACGACCCGGCGATTCGCGAGGCCTTGCAGGAGGCCATCGCGGCCGATGGCCACGCAGTGGTCTTGGCGCAGGACGGCGGCCAAGCCGTGCGGCTCTTTGCTCCCGGCGGCTTCGATCTGGTGTTGCTCGACCTGATGCTGCCCGTGCTCAGTGGTTACGATGTGTGTCGCAGGATTCGTGAGCAGGACCGGCGCGTGCCGGTGATCATGCTCACCGCCAAGGGCGAGGAGATCGACAAGGTGCTCGGCCTCGAACTGGGTGCCGACGACTATGTGACAAAGCCCTTCGGGTTGCGCGAGATCCTCGCCCGGGTGCACGCCGCCTTCCGCCGGCTCGACCAGATGGCTGCACCGGTGCTGGCAGCACCGGATACGTTCTACATCGGTGAGACGTTGGTCGACCGCAAGCGCTTCACCGCCTCGAAGGGCAATACCAGCCATGAGCTCACCGCGCGCGAGCTCAAGCTGCTGGAGGTTTTCCATGGGCGGCAGGGGGAGGTGCTCTCCCGCGACCAGCTCCTGAACGAGGTGTGGGGCATCGACTACCTGGGTACGACTCGCACCCTCGACCAGCACGTGGCCTAGGTGCGCAAGAAGGTGGGCGACGACGGCGCCGGCAAGCTCATCAAGACCGTGCACGGAGTGGGCTACCAGTACGTGGGCGGCAACTGAGCCGTGGCCGTGCAGTCGGATTGAGGGAAGGACCTTGTGTCCGTACCGGTTCGATCACAGGCGGTGGGCAGGGAGAACGGGGTCATGGCGTGACCCGTGACAGGTTTCCTTGCAGACCCGGCAACCTCGTTTCGCAGCGCTCGCGCCATGCCGCTTCCGCTTCCGGTTCCTCCGTGGCCGTGAAGCCGTTTGTCACGAGGCGCCACGTGAACCCGTAGATTGCCCCGGCGATTTCCCCCCGTTCGATGCCCTCGGTTAGCTCGGACGGGAGGCGTTTGCGCACTCTGGAACCTCCAGTTTCTGGAACCTGATCACGCTTGCCCAAGCGATGGTGACCTTCCGTCCTGCGCTTTCAGCCCGCAGGCACGGGCCCAGCCCGGTTCCACGCGCCGCCGGCGGCACGCCGGCCCGGGGCAAGGCGAACCGGTTTCAGCCCGGCTCTACGCCCCATGACAAATCCCGGGAAATCTCTGACAAAGTCTTACCCGCGAATGACAACTCGCACGGGCCGGAGTGGTAGGCTGGGGAAGTCACTACGACTTCACCCCGAAACTACTCCTTTCATGAAACGCAGCTCTCTTCTCCCGTTTGCCACCGGCTGGATACTCTTGCTTGGCCTCTGCGCCACGCTGACCGCGACGGCGGCCCCGGCCAGTGCGGCCGACACCGCGCCCTGCGGCCTTTGCTACGCCAGTGGCGCCGCCGGGGAGCGCATCGTAGTTCCGCTCGAGTCGACCGAGGTCGTACTCGATGTACAGCCCGGCCTGCTGGAGGCGCAGGTCACCCAGACGTTCACCAATCGCACCGGTGCCGCGCTGGAGGCCACCTACCTGTATCCTCTCCCTGCGGAGGCTACGCTTACCCAGTTCGAGCTGCATTTCCGCGACCGGGTGATCCAGAGTGTGGTGAGGGAGAAGGCGCAGGCGCGAGTCGAGTACGAGGCGGCCAAGGCGGAGGGCAAGAAGGCGGCGCTTCTGGAGCAGCTCGATCCCGCGCTCTTCTCCACGGCGGTGGCCAATTTCCTGCCAGGCGAGACGGTGCGGGTGGTGATCCGGTTCATCCAACCGGTGGCGCTCACCGCAGCGGCCGCGGAGATCCGCTTCCCGATGACGACGGGCGTGAAGTACTTCCCGCCGGGGGCGATTCCGGGCGCCCCGGGCACTGCGGCACCCACGCCGCCGAAGGTCGATGCGTCCACGGTATCGGAGCACCATTACTACGCCTTCGATGTTCTGGTGAGCGGGTTCCCCGAGTGCGCGATCGAGTGCCCCTCGCACGCCATCAAGGTGGAGGGGCAGCCCGGCGGGCGGAAGCGGGTGGCGCTGGCCGAGGAGATCGCGATTCCCGACCGGGATTTTGTTTTGCGCATAGAGCCGCGGGTGAGCGGCGAGGCGGCCTCTACGGTCGTGACCCAGCGCACTGCGACCGGCAGCTACGGGATGTTCACGGTGTTTCCGCCCCAGGCGCGTCCTGATAACTCGGTGGTAAAGCCCGGCCGCGATATCCTGTTTCTGCTCGACCGCAGCGGCTCGATGAACGGCGCGCGCCTCACCAGCGCCAAGCTCGGCGTGCAGAGCTGTCTTGAAATGCTGGAATCGAAGGACCGTTTCCAGTTCGCCGCCTTCGACGATGGCTACTCGTTCTACCGGACGAGCTGGACCCCGGCCAACCCGGAGGCGTTGGCGGAGGCGGGGCGTTTTGTGGGCGAGTTGCAATCGGGCGGGGGCACGATGATGCAGCCCGCGTTGGCGGCGTCGCTGGAGTTCTTCGACTCCACGGACACCGGTCGCGAGCAGATCATCATCTTCCTGACCGACGGCGACGTGGGCAATGAGAGCGAGTTGCTCAACCTGCTCGACGCCAAGATCGGGCGTACCCGGCTGTTCACCTTCGGGGTAGGCGCTGCCCCGAACGCGCACTTGATCGACAAGATGGCCGAGCGTGGCCGCGGGCAGGCGCGCTTCATCGCCGACGACTCGGCCATCGCCCGCGAGCTCGCCGCGCTGTTTGAGACGCTGGCGACACCGGTGCTCACCGATCTGCGACTAACCCTGGTCGACGCAAGCGGCGCTGCGGTAGCCGCCACGGTGTATCCGAGCACGCTGCGCGATGTGTTCATGGCGCGAGCCGTCCAGGCGGTGTTCGCCGCCGAGGGGGCCGAGCCGGTGGCCGTAGTGCTGGAGGCCCAGCGCGGGGGCAGCCCGGTGCGCGTGCGGCTGCCGCTCCAGGGCGCTGAGCTGCGCGGCGACGGCGTGGCGAAGCACTTCGGGCGGATGATGTATGAAGACCTTGAGGCCCAGCGGCGCAGGGCGACGGCGGCGGGCAATGCTGGGGCTGGCGGCGAGGCGCTGAGCAAGCGCATGCTGGAGACGGCGCTGCGTTTCCAGCTCGTCACCGAGTTGACCAGTCGAGTGGCGGTGGACCGAGAGGTTTCGCGCCAACCGCAAGCGGCGTTGAACTCGACAACCGTGGCCCAGTGCGGGGCGGCGGATCAGACGGCCGCCGCTGCGGGCGGGGCCGTCGCCGCCGCTGAGGCCGATGTCATCGTGCTTTCTCCCTTTGTCGTCGCGGCGGAGGAAGACACCGGGTACGGCGCCAGCAGCACCCTGGCGGCTAGCCGAACCTGGTATAACGGGCTCAGTGATACCGCGTCCTGCATCAGCGTCGTTACTCAGCAGTTCCTGCAGGATACCGGCGCGAAGAACAGCGAGGATCTGCTCGTCTACACGACCAACACCGAGGTCGGCGGCATCCGGGGCAACTATGCGGGGGCCGCTGGGAATCCCCAATACGGCGAGCGCTCCAACCTGCTGCGCCAGCCCCAGAACACCCGGGTGCGGGGGCTGGATGCCGCCGACAACACCCGCGACTACTTCCTGACGGAGATTCCGTGGGATGGCTACAACGTGGCCCGGGTCGACCTCCAGCGCGGCCCCAACTCGATCCTCTTCGGGCTGGGCAGCCCGGCGGGGATCATCAATACCGCCCTCAACGCCGCGGGCTTTCGAAACTCCGGCACGCTCGAGACCCGCGTCGACGGCCGCGGATCGCTGAGGGCGTCGGCAGATGTCAACTATGTCGCCATCGACAACGTGCTCGGCCTGCGCCTGAGCGCCCTCGACGACTCGACTCGCTACCAGCAGAAGCCGGCGTTCAGCCATGATCGCCGCGTATTCGCGGCGCTGCGTTTCGACCCCAAGCTCTTTGCGAACGGAGCCACCTCGCTTCGCGTCAACTTCGAGGACGGCCGCGTGACGGCCAACCGTCCGCGTTCACTGCCGCCGATCGACAGGATCACTCCGTGGTTCCGCCCGGTGGCCGAGCCGGGCAGCAGCGAATTTGGCATGGGCAAGCTCACCGCCAACCCGACCCGGACCGGAGAGAAGTACGCTGGCGGGTCCACGATCTTCGCACACACCACGATGGGCCGCCTGAGCGGTTCCGGTCCGGCGCTCTACTACAACGCCAATGAATCCGCGGCCACGGCGCTCTCGGGCGAATCCGTGCCTGGGGCGTTGCGCCGCAGCACCAGCGCCCTGGCGGCCCAACTCCACTCCAACGTTGTGGATGCCCCGGGCAACGAACTCGTTCCCGGAGCCCGCATCGGCGGGTTGGATGCCGTGGGCGGTCGCTACCTCGGAGTGCCCAGCATGTCCGAGTGGGCGACTACTGCGGCCGCCGGCCTCGCCGGGGGCGCGTACTACGGCGATGTTTCGCTCAGCGACGCCTCGATCTTCGACTTCTACAAGAACCTGCTCGACGGCGACAACAAGCGCGAGTGGCAGCGCTGGCAGGCCGCCAACCTCGCGCTCTCCCAGACTTTCCTGGACAACCGTGTGGGCTTCGAGCTCGTCTACGACCGGCAGCGGTATCAGGACGGCCAGCTCAACCTCCTGTCCGGCTCCGAGTATGCGATCGGTGTCGACATCAACACTCACCTGATCGACGGCGGCGTGAACCCCAACCTCGGTCGCCCGTACGTCGCCGCCAGCGGGGCCAACAGCGGCAGCAACCAGGCGTTCATCGCTCGCGACAGCGTCCGCTTCAGTGCCTTCGCCGAGCTCCGGGCGGCGGACCTCCTCGGGCGGAACACGCTCTCCACGATCATCGGCCGGCACATTTTCACCGGAGTGCTGGAGCAGGACAAAAAGGTCACCGACAGCCGCTCCTTCAGCCGCTTCTCCGGTGATTCCACCTTCGCCGAGGCCTCCGGCCAGTCGTCGGATCTCAACTCCGCGGCGCGCAATGTCGAGTGGGTCGCCTACCTCGGAGGCGTGAACTTCCTCACGGCCGGTTCGGCGGCCGGAGCGAATCTGCCCCGTATCAAAGGAGCGATTTCCCCAAGTGGCGCGCAGGCCGTGCGGTATTTTCGCACCCAGTGGAACGCCACCGGGGTAGATCCCGCCGCCGAGTTCACCTACACCTCGTGGGATGCGAACGGGAATCCGGTTACCCATGCCGGCACCCAGGTCGACAATCCGGCCAACTACGTGGGTTGGACCACCGTGACCACGCAGATCCTCAACGCCGACAAGGGCGACCTCCGGAAGCTCTATACCGCCGGAACCGAGAACGAGAACCGTATCAAGACCATCGGGCTCACGTGGCAGGGCTATTTCTGGGACGACCTGCTCGCGACCTCCATGGGCTGGCGCCAGGCCACGGTCACCAACAATGCGGCGAGCGCCAAGCAGGACGCGCAGCAGGTGGCCATCATCGACTACGACCACTCGGGGACTGCCACGAGGCGTTCAGTGGGCCACAGCTTGAGCTATGGCGCGGTGCTGCACCTCAAGATGCTCGATAGGGCGCTGCCCGCCGCCACCCGGCTGAGCATCGTCTACAACAGCGGCGAGAACTTCAAGGCTGACGCCCCCCGTGGCGACGTATTCGGCAATCCGCTTGGCAATCCCATGGCGAAGACCAGGGAGTACGGCCTGGCGGTATCGACTCTCGACGACAGGCTTTCGCTCAAGCTGACCAGGTTCCGCACCGTGGAGCGGAACGCCACGCTCTCGGGAGCCACCGGCGCGGGCTTCGGCGAAAACTTCTACCAGTTCTGGGCCAGTCCCTACTGGGCGGCCACCCAGGGACTGGCGGCGTTGAGCGGCATCTCCACCCCGTCCACCAGCGGCGGGCTTGGCTACGCCGTGCCGAACATGCCCCCCGCGTACGTCGCGAACAACGGATACTCGTGGCAGCGGATCGCAACGCGCCCGGACGGCTCGCCCGATGGTGCGGCGACCTACGCGGCTGTGCGGGACTTCTTCATGAACTTCCCGCTGGATCAGAATTTCTGCGACCAGTATGGCCTCCGGCTGGATGTCGCCAAAATGCACTCGGCCAATCCGGCCGACTGGTTCGCGGCGGTGCCTGCGGTTACCCCGACCAACCAGAATCTCGGCGCCCAGCCGCTCTACGCCGGCAACCTGAAGGATTTCGGCGCCACTCCGAGTGCCTCTGTCGATACCGTCTCCACCGGCTGGGAACTGGAGGCCACGGCCCAGTTGACGCCAGGTTGGGACCTCACGCTCAACGCCTCCAAGACCAGGGCGGTGCGCAACGCGCTCAATCCGTCCATGGCCCCAGCGATGAAGACCATGACCGATTTCTTCGCCACCCATGCCGGCGACATCCGCTGGTGGGGCGGGCCGACCTTCCGCGAGCAGTGGAACAACACCCTCGTCGCTCGGTACGACGCGCTTCTCACACAGCAGGGCAGCCAGGCCGCTGAGCTCCCGGAATGGCGCTTGAATCTAGTGACGACCTATCGCTTCCAGCGCGGGTTTCTCAAGGGCAGCTACCTCGGCGGAGGGTACCGTTGGGAGGGCAGGCGTATCCTAGGTTACCGGTATGATGCGCCTGCGCAGACACTCGATGTCGCCAATCCGTGGTACGGGTCGCCGGAGGCGCACGTCGACCTGTGGTTGGGCTACTCCCGTGCGATCAACAGCCGGATCGATTGGCGCATCCAGTTGAACCTTCGCAACGTGGGTGATCGCAACTCGTTGATACCGGTATCCGTGCAGCCCGATGGCCGTGCGGCCCTCTCGCGCATCCAGGAAGGCTTGTGCTGGCAGTTGACCAACACGTTCTCCTTCTGAGGGAACCGATCGCGCCGGTGTTCGCCATGGACCCGTTGCCGATCTGGCGGGCGTGCCGGGGGCTGGCCCGAGGCACGCGATCCGCGCTCGTGATCGCATGGGGCCGACTGGTGGGGCGTATTCGTCCCGCTTGTCGGCCTCATTGCATCTTCAGATGCACGCCCCTAAAGGGGACACGCCCCCTCTCTAAAGGGGACAGGTCGGAAATCTTACCCTCCGCATTCGCCGCCGGGTGCGCGGCCTCCGCCGAAGGGCCTAAAGTCGGCTATGGGCGCGACATGGCGACCGGTCACGGCCTGATAGGCGTCGAGGACGCATTGGGCGCAGTTGAGGTGTTCGGGTGGGCGGCGGAAGACGGTGGTGGCGTGGGTATTCAAGGGCGCCGAGAAGGGAAGTTGGCTATGGTTGCTGTGCCGAGCTCGGGAGTTGGCGGCAGAAGGCGTAACCATGCAATCGTACTGCTTTGGGCTCTGGCAGTGCCCAAACTCCGGTGTCCGCCGTCGATGCCATGAGGCCGACAAGCGGACCGCCATCACTGACCTGAGCGCCAGAACTGACCTGTCCCTAATCCTACTCCCCCCCCCCTTCGATTCCGCGCGTTTGAGGGGCGAACGCTGAGCCTAAGAAGAGCAGTTCACAGAAGGAAACAAAGAGCGGAAGATGACAGAGCCGTAACCATTCATTGGTAGGAGCGTGCTTGCACGCGATTCAGAGGCCCAGAACTGACCTGTGCCTAATTCGACCCCTGTCTGCGACTTAGAATGAGGACTTCAGGTCCCCTCGCGGCGCGGGTACCGGAGCGGGCCAAGTGCGGGTTGACGAAGGGGCGCTGCGATTGTCCGGCGAGGCCCGCGGGTATTTCGGGTGTATCTCGCGTTGCAGGCTGGCTGGACCTTCGCTGGTGCGGAAGGTCTACCAGCTGTCCTGCCATGTTGCGGTCAGCTCGGCGGCGGGGGAAGCGTAGGGCGCCAGGGCGCGTACATGGTGGGCGGATGCGGTGCGCCGTCAGATCTATGCGGGTACGCGCTCGGCAATCGGGAGGGCCTCCCTTGGCCCAGGCGCAGGGAACCGGGCTTCTGCGCAGCGTCTGTGGTGGAGAACTTAACACCCGCCGAGCGCCAAGTTCAAGGGCCGGCCGCACCCGCTTTGCAGCCGGTTGGAATCAGTGCTTGCAGCCGCAGGCACCGCCACAGCATCCGCCACCGGCCTGCGCGGGGACAGCTGCGGCTGCCGGGGCCACCGGGGCCGATCCCGAGCCTTCGCTGCTGCGACCGGTGTTGGCACCGATCAGGCCGTAGCCACCGGTGATGATCCGGCGCACGGGGACGCCCGACTCGGGATGCAGCTTGAGCGGTTCGTCGCGCATGCTGTGTTGTATCTCGAACTGGGTGACGGTGTCGCCGGGGTTCTGCGGGATGGTCTCGTAAACGTAGGTGGCCATGGTCGGAGGAGGGCGAAAGTGCAGTTGGCGGCGGGGGCGTCAAGCCGCACGCGGGGCGGGCTGATAGGGCGGCGGCGGAGGCTGATAGGTTGCCGGTTTCTTAAGGGCGGCCGGTGCCCAGCCAGTGGGAGCGCAGCGATTCGGGCGAGCGACCGGTGGCGCGAAGTGCGCGCAGGCTGAGCGCATCGTGGCGCTTGGCTAGGCGTTGGCCGGCGTCGTCCAGCATGAGAGGGCAGTGGTGGAACTGCGGCGGTGAACAATGCAAAGCCTCGTAGAGCAGCAGTTGCCGGAAGGTCGACTGCAGGAGGTCGGCTCCGCGCACGACTTCAGTGATCCCCATGGCTGCATCGTCCACGACCACTGCCAACTGGTAGCTGGGCAGGTCGTCCTTGCGCCAGACGACGAAATCCCCGAGGTCGGCACCGCACTGGGCCGAGCGGGGGCCGCAGGCGGTGTCTACGAAATGAAGACGCCGGCCGTCGGGCACCCGGATGCGCCAGTTGTATCCCCTTCGTGGGAGCGAGGTGCGGAGTGCGCGCTCCTCTTGCGGGAGCATTTCGGGCCGGCAGGTGCCGGAGTAGAGGGGCTCGTCGCCCCCGCCGGCGGCGGGGCCTTCGTGGGGGGCGCCGGCGGCCTCGGCGATGTCGCGGCGCGAGCAAAGGCAGGGGTAGAGCAGGCCCGCGGCGCGGAGGCTCGCGAAGGCGCTGCGGTAAAGCTCCAGGCGGGAGCTTTGGTCGTACGGGGCGTGGGGTCCGCCGCAGTCGGGGCCCTCCTGCCACTCGAAGCCGAACCAGCGCAGGTCCTCAAGCATCGCGGCGGCGAACTGCGGCCGGCAGCGCGCGCCGTCGAGATCCTCGTTGCGCAGTACAAGGACGCCGCCGGCGGCGCGGGCGCGCTGCTGGGCGGTCCAGAAGGTGCGGGCGTGCCCTAGGTGCAGATACCCGGTGGGCGACGGGGCGAGGCGGCCGCGGTAGGGGGCGGAGGGCATGGGCGGGAGGGGCGGGAGTGCCTGGTATTCAGCGGGGGGCGTCAACCTCCGTTGCGCGGGGCGAGGCGGGCAGGTGGCTGCCATTTTCCGGGCTTGAGGTGTGGGGCGCGCAGCGGAGCGGCACCCGTAGCGCCACGGCCGCAGTTGCGCCTATTTCACGAACTCGCCGCAGCGGGGCATGCTTTTGCCCCAGTAGGGGTTGGAGATCTGCCAGGTTGTTTGTACCCAGTCGGCACCGCCGCCGGGAAACATCGAACAATGGGCTACGAAGAAGCCGGGCTGGCCGCGGGCGAGGGCGACGGCCTGGGCGCTGAGTGTTTTGAAGGCTTTGCGGGCGTCGCTGAGGGAGGGGGATGCGGCGATCGCGCCCGCCTCGGGCAGGGTTTTGGCAGCGGCCTGGGCGGCGGGGAGGTTGTCGGCGGCTAGTGCTGCGCGGATCTGCTCGTATTGGGCGAGGAAGGCGGAGGATGGGGGCGGTAGGGCGGCCGGCGCGCTGCTGGCGAGCAGCAGCAGGGAGCTGGCGAGGAGGATACGGAGCGTCTTCATCGGGTGAGGTTGCAGAGTGGGGAGCCCCTGGAGCTTTGGCAAATCGGAGGAAGGCCGGCGAGCGGGGGTGGGCTGATCGTGCGGAGGGAGCGGCTCCGGGGCTGACCGTGCCGGATGGCTGCCGACCGAGAGCGTGCGGAGTGACCGGTGACCGGAGGAGCGGCGGGGCGAGGGCGAGATGGGAGGGCGAGAGGCTGGCGCTCGGGGGGCTGTTCGATGGAGTGGTGGGAGGCCGGTGACCGGGCAAAGACAACTACGTTTCCCCGGTTGCGCGGGCTCGGCGGCTGCCTGCCGGTGCGCTGGCGATGCATCAAGGGCAGGAGTTTTCGATTCAAGTTATGGCTAAAACTGTCGTTTAGGTTGACCGGCCGGAAGGTTCCGGCCCATCTCAAATGGCTTCGCCGGGGTGACTATCCCCTCGGGCGACCTCACAACACACGAACATGGAAGACTGGCTGCTCACAGCATTGGTGGAGAAGCGCAAGGTGCGCGCGTTGACCGAGACGGCGCGGCAGGCGGGCATCGAACCGACCCGGTTGAGCCGGATCGCGAACCAGTATGTAGACCCCTCGCTGGCCGAGGTGAAGGCACTGACGGAGCTGTTGCGGCCCGCCGTCGTGGCAGCGCCAGTTCCGGTATCCGCGCCTACGCCGGTGCCAGCAGCGGTATCCGCTCCAGCCCCGGTGGCAGTTGCCCCCCCCGCGCGAGTGGCAGCGCCAGCTCAGGTGGTTGCGGCCAAGCCGGCGGTGGTGGCCGCCCCTGTACCCAAGCCGGCGGCGGCTGCGCCCAGCGCGTTTGCCAAGCCCGCACCGGCGGCCGAGTCCAAGCCCGCGAGCGTCCTGCCCAAGCCGATGCCGGCGAGCGCGCGGCTCTCCTTCGGCTTGGCGGCCTTGAAGGTGCCGGTGAAGACCACGCAGTCGGATTTTGTCCATCGCCAGGAATTGCTGAAGTTCATCTTCGCGGTGCGCGACTGGCCGGCCCAGCACGAGCATCCGTTGCCTGGCGACTTTGCCTATCTGCAGACGCTTTGGAACGAGGCGCAGAAGGCGATCGATGCGGTCAACCGCCGCCTCTATGGAGAGGCGGGCAAACCGCTTCCCCAGCCCTCGATAAGCAACCGGCCGGTGCGCCGCCACCACAGTACCCGGTTTCTCTTTATGCAGGTGGCCGAGGAGCGGCTGCCGCTGGATGTAGTTGCGAATATCCGCGAGTCGGCCCAGGAGGGCCTCAAGGGCGGCGCTGCACAGGGCTTTCTGGAGGCTTTCCATCTAGCCGCAGAGGCCATCCTCGACGAGGAGGATTTCAATACGCTCACCGGAGAGGCCAAGCTGCGCGCCGAAACCCCCGAGGAGTGAGCGGCGAGTGGGCGGGCGGCGCGGGGGAGTTCAGATCCTCGGCGCCTTGACTGCGGCTCGGCCCGGCTGAGGTGGGTGCGCTCTGGTTACTCGCCTTCGCCTGAGGGGCTCAAGGCGGCGGGGCCTCCGGCGGGGTCCTGGGCGCCGTTGGCGGTGGACTCCTCGCCTCTGGGGCCCTCGGTGGCGCTGGTCGGGCAGAGCTTGTCCCAGGTGTCCTGTGCGCGACCGGTGAGCAGGGCTCGCGCGCGGTCGATCTCGGCGCGGCGCTGCGCGATGTTTTCCTCCGCCAGGCGGGCGAGGTCGTCGAGGTTGTAGAGGAAGACGTTGGGCAGCTCTGCGGCGCCGGCGTCGATGTCGCGAGGGAGGGCGAGGTCGATGAGGAAGAGCGGGCGGGCGGCGCGCCTGTGCATAGCCGCGTAGATCATCGGCGAGGTGAGCACCGGTTGGGGTGCGGCCGTGGAGGATACTACGATGTCGCTCTCGGCCAGGGCGTCGGCGAGCCGGGCGAAGGGCAGGGCGGAGCCGGCGAACTCGAGGGCGAGCTGCTCGGCGCGTGCGGCGGTGCGGTTGGTGAATACGACCCGGCCGGCCTCGCGGCTGCGCAGGGCCTTGGCGGTTTTTTCCGCGATGTCGCCCCCTCCCACCACCAGCACGCGGCTGTCGTGCAGGCGCCCGAAGATGCGCTCGGCCAGAGCCACAGCCACGGTGGCCACGCTCACCTGGCCCTCGCCGATGCCCGTCTCGCGGCGCACGACCTTGGCGGCGTGGAAGGCCTTCTGGAATACGCGGTTGAGCACCGGGCCCACCGTGCCGGCGGCCAGGGCGGCGGCGTAGGCGTCCTTCACCTGTCCCAAGATCTCGGTTTCACCGACCATCTGGGAGTCGAGGCCGGCGGCCACCTCGAAGAGGTGCACGACTGCGGCGGGGTTGCTGCGCTGATGGGCGTGGGGGATGAAGTCGGCCGGTTCCAGACCCTGGATGCGGCAGAACTCGGCGAGCAGCCGCCGGTCAGCGGCGGGTTCGTCGCTCACGGCGTAGAGTTCTACGCGGTTGCAGGTGTTGAGCAGGCAATACTCGGCCACCAGTCCGGTTGCGCGCAGCGCAGCGATGAGGGCGGCGCTCTTCTCGGGGTGGAGGGTGAGGCGCTCGCGCAGGGCCAGCGGCGTGGTGCGATGGTTGGCCCCGAGCAGGAAGAGGTGCTTGGCGGCGGTCATGGTGCGCTGACGGGGGGCGTGGTGACGGGATGCGCCGGCGGGCGGTGCGGAGAGCTCACGATGCCCAGCGAAAGCAGGGGCGCGAGAAACAGGGCAAGGCAGACCGAGGCGAAACGTTGCCCCACCCAGTGCTGGCGGAGGCGTTGGGCCAGAGTGGCTACATAGAAGAGCCAGACCGCCCCGGTGACGACCAGCTTGGCGGGGGCGACGGCGGCGGGGTGCCCATGCCAGTGGTGCCCGGCGATGCCCAGCGCGATGCTGAGCAGCACCACGCCGCAGGCGAGCAGGCGCAGGTTCATGTGGTCGAGCTCCACGATGGAGGGCAGCAGGGCGAAGGCGCCGCCTGAGCGTTTCTGGCGCAGGTTGCGGTGCTGCACCAGGAACATCAGCGAGGTGAGCGCCAATAGGGCGAATACGCCGTAGCTGAAAAGCCCAAGCGAGGCGTGGATGGCGACGACCGGATCACCGCCAAACGGACGGATACGCAGGCCACTGTCCCACTCGGGGATTGCGAGCGACATGGTGCCCAGCAGCACGGCCATGCCGGCGCTGAAGAAGCCCAGCAAACTGGTGCGGAACGCGGCCCCCACCGCGAGGTAGATCAGGGTGCAGGACCAAGCGACAAACTGGACCAGTTCGAAGGTGTTACCTATGGGGCAACTGTGCGTGGCCTGACCGCGCAGGTAGAGCCCGTAGGTTTGCAGCAGCCAGCCCAGCAGCATGAAGGAGTAACTGGTGACGCGGGAATGCCGACGCCGGTGCAGCACAGACCAGCAGCCGTACAGCAGGCCGGCGGCATAGAAGGCGGTGCCGCAGGCGATGGCCCAGCGATCGGTGAGTGGCGACATTTGCGCCAACGTGGAGAGCGCCGCTGCGCAGGGCAAGTCCGCCGCGCAGGGCCCTGCCGGTGGTCCGCCCGCCCAGCCAACCGTGATCGCCCAATACATTCACTCAAGCCGGCTGGGGACGTGCCGATAGTAGAGCGAAAGCCGGGCCACGCATGGTCCGGCCCCCAATTCCTATGGCAGTAAAAGTCCTTTACGTCGAAGACGCCCGCACCTTCCAGCGCCTCATGCAGAAGATGTTCGAGGGCCTTTTTGACCTGTCGATCGCCTCGACCCGCGACGAGGGGTGGGACTTGCTATGCCGGGAGGCCTACAGCCTGGTGATCTGCGACTTCATGTTCGCCGAGGGCGACGCCTTCCCGCTGATCTTCAAGATTCGCAAGCAGTTTTCCCCCACAGAGCTGCCGATCATCATGCTCACCAGCGCTGCGGATCGTATGAATGTGGGGAAATTCTATGGCTGCGGGGTGAATACCACGGTGCGCAAGCTGCCGGAGGCCGAGAAGTTCCGCGACCTGGTCTTCCGCATGATCCGTAAGCCCTGGGTGGACAAGCCGGAGGTGACCGCCGGCGACGCCTATTTGCTCTCGTGGACGATGGCGGATCGGGGGTTCGCGTTCTGTCCGAATCTGCGAATCCAGACCGAGGCCGCCACCGTGGGCGAGGCCCTCCAGCAGATGCACGACGAGCTTCGCAAGGTGTTGGCCACCGGCAGTCCGATTCCCACGATCGGCTCGGCAAAACCTTCTACGTTTGTGCCCGTGCCCGCCGAGGTGGCTGCGGTGGCTCAAGCGGCCGCAGCGGCTGAGGTGGCCGCTGTGACCGAGCCTGCTGGCGGCTAAGGTTGTGGTTGTAGGCGTGGTACCGGATGTGGGCGCCGCGGTGAGTGTCGCCGCAGAGAGGATTCGCCTTTTCGCGCCGCCTTTTCGCGCCATCTTCACGGCCGCTTCATCTTGGTTTCACCTCCGGGTGCGATGGTGGTGCTCAACCTATGAGCACTCTCTTCCGCCCCCTGGTTTGCTGCGTGTTGCTGGCGCTGGCTGCGGTCGTCGCCCTGGGCGAGCCGACCGCTGATCGCTGCCTCGGCCCCTATTTCGCGGTGAAGTCGGGCGCCGAGCCGGCCTCCGATTTTCCGCTACGTTCAACCTCGGTCACCGCCGAGATCGCCGGCCCCATCGCCGAGGTCCATGTGGTCCAGACCTACGAGAACCGCGGCAAGGCCGCCATCGAGGCCACCTACGTCTTCCCCGCCTCTACGCGCGCCGCCGTGCATGGGCTCACTATGACGCTCGGAGGCCGGCGCGTGGTCGCGCAGGTGAAGGAGCGGGGCGAGGCGAGGCGCAACTACGAGCTGGCCAAGGCCGAGGGCAAGACCGCTTCCCTGCTGGAGGAGCAGCGGCCCAACGTCTTTCAGATGAACCTCGCCAACATCCTGCCCGGCGACCTTGTCGAGGTGGAGCTGGCGTACTCGGAGTTGCTGGTGCCCAGCGAGGGCACCTACGAGTTCGTGTATCTCACTACGGTGGGCCCTCGCTATTCCAACCGGCCGGCGGCAACCGCGGCCTCCGACGAAAAGTGGGTGGCCAACCCGTATCTGCCGGAGGGATCACCGGCGGTGGCCTCTTTCGCGCTGGAGGCGCGAGTTGTCACCGGGATGCCGTTGCACGAGGTGACCTCGCCCAGCCACCGGGTGGGCATCGATTTCCGCAACGCCGGCGAGGCGCTGGTGCAGATCGCCCCGGACGAGCCCCAGCCCGCCAATCGGGATTTCATCCTGCGCTACCGCATGGCGGCCGGCGCGATCCAGACCGGGCTGCTCATCGACCCTCCGTCACAGCCGGGTGCCGACGGCCATTTTCTTCTGATGCTGGAAGGGCCCACCCGCCCGGCTGTCGCCATGGTCCCACCGCGCGATTTCCTCTTTGTGGTCGATGTGTCGGGTTCCATGCACGGCTTCCCGATCGACACGGCCAAGGCGCTCGTGCGCGAACTGGCTGCCCGGCTGCGCCCGGTGGATAGTTTCAATGTGCTGCTCTTCGCCGGCGACAGCCGGCTGCTCTCGCCCACCTCGCTGCCGGCGAGTCCCGACAACGTGGCCGCTGCGCTCGCACTCCTCGATCAGCAAAGCGGCGGTGGAGGCACTGAGTTGCTCGCCGCGATGAGGCGCGCGCTCGCTGTGCCGGGCTCCGAGGGCACGCGCATCATCGCAGTGGTGACCGACGGCTATGTGGACATCGAGCCCGAGCTCTTCGAACTGGTGCGCGCCAACCTCGGGCGCTCCAGCCTGTTCGCCTTCGGTATCGGCTCGGCGGTGAACCGGCATCTTATCGAGGGGCTGGCCAGGGCGGGGAGGGGCGAGCCCTTTGTTGTCACCGATCCTGCCAAGGCGGAGGCGGGAGCAGTGCGGTTCCGCGAGATGATCGAATCGCCTGTGCTCACAGAGGTGAAGGTAACCTTCGAGGGCTGGCAGGTGGATGAACTCGCACCGTGGCCGGTGCCCGACGTGTTTGCCCGCCGTCCGGTGGTGCTGGCGGGCCGCTACCGCGGAGAGGCTGGAGGCAAGGTGCGGGTGTGCGGTCGCAGCGGCGACAGCGACTGGCATGCGGAGGTGGATGCGTCCGAGGGGGCCCGGCTCAACAGTGCCGGCCTGCTTGGGCGCCTCTGGGCGCGCCAGCGCATCGCCGAGTTGGCGGACATGCAGGAGTTGAAGCTCGACTACGCCCGGAAGGCCGAGGTCACGCAGCTCGGGTTGCGCTTCAATTTGCTTACGAAATACACCTCCTTCATCGCCATCGACGAGTTGGTGCGGCGCACTCCGGCCGATCCGTTGCGAGAGGTGGCGCAGCCGTCGGTGTTGCCCGAGGGGGTGACGAACCTCGCCGTGGGTGGGGGCGATGTGGCTACGGCACCCGAGCCGGCGACTCTGCTGCTGCTGGGCACGGCGGTGCTTTGCATCGTTGCGAGCGGCTTGCGGCGGTATCGGAAAACTTCCGAAGCGAGGACCTGAGCCAGTGCAGGAGTGTTTCCGAAATTCCATGACCCCACAGCGCGGCAGTCCGGTCCAAACCGTTTGCCCTCACGGCCGTGAACCCAAACGGTTTGGGCGAGTGGACGGGACGAGGGCGGCGGCGGGCGGATTCCCGGAGGAGGAAACGGTGACAAGCAGTGGTGATCCCGAGCCCGTGAAGGCACTACCGACCGTTTGCCTTCACGACCGTGAACCCAAACGGTTTGGGCGAGTGGACGGGACGAAGGCGGCGGCGGGCGGATTCCGGGAGGAGGAAGCGGTGACAAGCGGTCGTGGTCCCGAGCCCATGAAAGTGCTACCGACCGTTTGCCCTCACGGCCGTGAACCCAAACGGTTTGGGCGAGTGGATGGGACGAAGGCGGTGGCAGGCGGATTCCCGGAGGAGGAAGCGGTTGCGCGCGGTGGTGATCCCGAGCCCGTGAAGGCAATACCGACCGTTTGCCTTCACGGCCGTGAAGGCAAACGGTCGTGGGGCGCCGGCGGCCCCGGGCGGTGGGGGACGACGCGCGGGGCGGCTATCGCCGGTTGGGCGGCGGCGGGATGGCCTGTGTGGCGGTGGTACCTTGCCCGCATCGGGGACGGGTCCGACGAGCCTTGGGGATTGGCGGCATTGTTGGTGGCGCTGGCGCTGCTGCCGTGGCGGCAGATGCGCGACACATTGCCGGTCGGGGCCGCGGTAGGGGCGGCGGGCGCGGCGGCGGCGGTATTTGTGGGATACGAGGCGCTGCCTCCCATCGTGCGCGGTGCGCTGTGGATGTTGGCGTTGGCTGCCCTGCTCGGGGGCGGCGGGCCGGCGGTCGCGCGGGCTGGGCTGTTGCTGCTCTCTCTTCCGGTGGTGGCCACCGCCCAGTTCTTCCTGGGCTACCCGTTGCGGGTGTTTACAGCCGCCTGCAGCGTGCCGGTGCTGCAAGGGCTTGGCTATGCGGTTGCCCGGGAGGGCACGGCGCTGCGCTGGGCCGGCGAGACGGTGCTCGTGGATGCGCCCTGCAGTGGCATCCAGATGCTGTGGACGGGGTTGTTCGCCGCCTGCTCGCTGGCGGCGCTGCGAGGTTTGGGGGGCTGTGCGACCCTGCGGCTGCTACGGCGGGCAGGAGTTGCGGTGGCGGTGGCGAATCTGCTGCGCTGCGTGGCGTTGTTTCTTGTAGCGGTGCGAAGCGGGCCCCCGCCTCGCTGGTTGCACGAGGGAATCGGGCTGGTGCTCTTCGCCGCGGCTCTGGGCTCAGTGGCGTGGGCGGCGGGGCGGCAGGCGAGGGAAGAGGCCGGGCAACAACGCCCGGGATGGCGGAATGGGGAGCCTCCCCGGTGTTGGCTTGGGATCGTGTGGGCGGCGCGTGTGTCTCCGCTCATCGGGTGCGTGCAAGGATGGGGCTGGCGCTGTGGCGGGCGAATGGCGGCGCGCCGACTCCGCGGGCAGTGCGGGGCTCTGGGAGCGCTGGCGTTGATGCTGTTATTTGCAGTTGTGGCGGTGCGACCGCTTTGGCCAGCGGCGACGGTGCCCGCCGCCGCCACCACCGGGTTTCCCGGATGGCCGGATACGCTCGACGGGCGGGCGCTGATACCGCTGGCGGCGGAGGAGCGCCAGGCGCGTTTCGCGGCGGGATTTCCGGGGCGGGTGGCCGCGTTCAGCGACGGTGAACGCACTGTGGTGCTGCGCTGGGTGGCCCGGGAGACGCGCAAGCTGCATCCGGCGCTGCATTGCCTGCGGGGGCTGGGCTACTCGGTGCAAACGGGGCCGGTATGGCGCGATGCGGCCGGGAGGCACTGGGGCACGACCGTGGCGGAACGGGCCGGGCTCAGGCTGCAGGTGCGCGAGCGCATCGCCGGCGCCACCGGGGCGGAGTGGACGGATGTCTCCGCCTGGTGGTGGGACGCCTGGTGTGGGCGCAGCACGGGTCCTTGGTGGGCGGTGACGGTATTTGAAACCGCGGACCGGGGGCGGACGGAGTCAGCTGGCGGGGGCGGGAGCGACCCTGGAGGCTTTCCGCCCGAGGCGCACTTTGAGCATCCCGAGGGCCACGGCGATGCCCGCGACGATGAGAGCAATGCGGCCGGTTCGCTGATAGATGCGGGCGTATCCGGGCGGCATGATCTCAACCTGCACCGTCCACGAGTCTTTCACCGGAACCTCCAGGCCGGATTTGAGGTTCATGGGGTTGACCCGAGGGATGGTCATGTCGAGGTCGAAGGTGAGGGGCACGGTGCGCCCGATGAGGGCGAGGTCGGCGGGTATTCGCGTTTCGAGTAGGAGTATGACGTTCGACTCGATATCGGCCACGGTCGGAGTCTTGGCTAGGAACTGGGGGATTTTGATCTTCTTCTCCCATTCCGTGCTGGTGGCATCGTGCACTGCGAGGGCGCGGGGCGTCGCATCGCCGGGGACTTCGAGATGGCCGCGGACCCCGTTGGTGTGGTGCAGCCCTTTGATGGATTTCAGGGTGAGCTTGAGGAAGAACTTGCCCTCTTCGCCGGCCGATACGCGGTAGGTCGAGGGAGCCGGCTGGTCGAGCTGCTTGACCCAATTGCCCGTGCTCATTCCGGCCACACCTACTGCCAGGAGGAAGACAACGATGAGCAGCAGCCCTACGGGGCCGATGGCCGAAGGCTTGGAGACGGCTGGGGCGAGGGCGGGCATGGGAGTTGGCGGCGGGGCGGAAATCGAGAGTGCCGATTCAATGATCGGCCCCGCCTAGCATTACTGAACCCGCTGCGGGGGCGAGTGCGGAGCGGCGCGGCGGGTACAGAAACGGGCGAGGAACGGGCACCGGCAACGCGATGCCTGGGCCCGGCGCGCCGCCGAGGGGCGGCGTGTGGGTTGCTGCGCTAAGAGCCTGGGGACTCTTTTCGCCGAGCGTATCGGGTGGTCGGGGGCAGTCCGCGCGGGGGAAACGCATGAATTCTACTCGAGCTGCGGAGCGGGCTCGGCAGCGGTCAGAGCGGGCCGGCGGGCGAGCAGGATGGCCTCGACCACCAGCCAGAGCGCCATCACCACGAGAATAAGAGCCACAACGCCTTCCAGATGCTGCACGGGGGCGGCCGTGTGCGCTACGATGCGGCCAAAATGCTGCTGGAGGGTGATGCCGAGGCTCCACGTTGTCATGATCAGCATGACGATTGTGGGCCCAAGGGTGAGCCAAGGGGTGCGGCCGCGGCGTGCGAGCCATACGGTGACGGCGAGCAGGGCCAGGGCGGCGAGTAGTTGGTTGGAGCTGCCGAAGAGATTCCAGAAGATGCGCCAGAGCGGCTGCTCGACACCGTTGACCAAGGTGGGCGGGAGCGTGAGCACGAGTGCCGGGATGGCGACGCTGACGAGGGTGGCGCCATAGAGGCTGGTGCGCGATTTCCAGCCGGTAAATTCCATGAGCACAAAGCGGGCGAGGCGCGTGCAGGCGTCGAGGGTGTCGAAGACAAAGGTGGCGAAACAGAGCAGGCCGAACTGGCGGGCGATGTCTACGGAGATGGCCCCGAAAGAGGCCTGGTTCATGAAAATGGCGATGCCGTCGGCATAGGTGAGGTCGGGGCGGCCGGTGGGCTTGGCGAGGATCATCACGGTGGCCAGGCTGAGGCAGGCGAGGAAGGATTCCAGGAGCATGCCGCCGTAGGCGACCGGGCGGGCGTCGGTCTCCTTGTCGAGTTGCTTGGATGTGGTGCCGCTGGCGACGATGGAGTGGAAGCCCGAGCAGGCGCCGCAGGCGATGGTGATGAAGAGCACCGGGAGCATCGGCGGGGTGGTGCCGCTGAATGTGAAGAGGTTTCCGGTACCAAAGGCGGGCGCTTGGATGGTGAGGCTGCCGTTGAGCGAGCCTACGACGATGCCGAGCACGCCCACGGCCATGATCACGTAGAGGAAATAGCCGCCGAGGGCACCGCGGGGTTGGAGGAGCAGCCATACCGGGGCGAGGGCGGCGAAGAAGCAGTAGCCCAGCAGCACGAGGTCCCAGAGCATCTGAGGGCGGGCTGCGCCGGTGAGGGCCCCGAGGTCGAAGGGCAGGCTGGGCCCCATGATGATCGAGCCGACTACGAGGGGCAGGAAGATGAGCTTTGCGCGGCCTTCACCGAGCTTGGTGTAGCGTACCGTAAGGCCCATCACGATTGCGAGCAGCAGGTATAGGATCGATGAAGTGGCGACGGCGGGCCCGGGGGCGTCGGTGCCCGCGGAGGTGGCCTTCTGCACGAAGGTGCCGGCGGTGACATCGGCAAAGGCGATGATTACGTAGACCAGCGAGATCCAGATGAACGCGAGGAAGAGCAGGTAGCTGCGGCGGTTCATGTAGCGGCGAACGATCTCGGCGATGGAGCGTCCTTCGTGGCGCACGGAGGCGACCAGTGTGGCCATGTCGTGGACACCACCGATGAGGATGGCCCCCACGATGAGCCAGATCCAGGCCGGTACCCACCCGAAGATCGAGGCGGCGAGAATCGGCCCCACGATCGGGCCGGCGGCAGCGATGGCTGAGAAGTGCTGGGGGAGCAGGTACGAGGCCTTGGCCGGTTCGAAGTCGAGCCCGTCGCGCTGGGTGTGCGATGGCATCGGGGCCGAGGCGTCGAGCTGGAAGTAGCGGGAGAGGTAGCGGCCGCGCCAACGATAGGCGAGGGCGAGCACGGCTCCGGAGGCGACGAGAAACACGAGGAGGGACATGGGGACGATGGAAGTCTGAAGGCAGAATGCCGAAGGCTGGAAGCTGAACGGGCGGGGCGCTCGATACGGAAGGAGGGAACGACAGGGCGCATGCGTGCTCCCAATTCCGGGGCGGGAGGCCAAACGTGGGCCGTAGAATCGGCCGCCGAGGCGGTAACCTTAAGGCCGAAGATTTGCCCGAACGGCAGAACGGCGGCGTGCGGGGTACTCGATGCGTGTTGCCATGGGGAAACAGCGACGCGTTCAGAGCAAGGTGCGGTAGTGGCGGATCAACTCAGCGGGATCGGCGGCGCAGAGCACTTCGGAGACAACGACCACGCGAGAGCCTCCGGCGGCACGGACTTCGGCGAGGTTGGCGCACTTGATTCCGCCGATGCAGAACCATGGAAGCGCGGGTTGCGTGGCGGTTACATGGCGGACCAGGTCGAGCCCGACGGGGGTGTAGTCGGGCTTGGTGGGCGTGGCGAATACCGGGCCGACTGCGAAATAGTCGAGGGTGCCGTGGGGCAGCGCCAATGCGGTGCGCACCTGCTCGGGTGAGTGAGTGGAGAGGCCGAGGAGGCGGCCCGGCCCGAGGCGTTCGCGGGCGAGCACAGGTGCAAGGTCGTCCTGGCCCACATGTAGCCCGAGGTTCGGATACGCGAGGGCCAGCGCGAGGTCGTCGTTGACGATCAACGGCGGGGGCGCAGCGACGACGGTGCCTGGACTGAAGAGCGGAAGGATCTCCTCAAGGAGGGCTCGGCGCTCGGCCGGGGTTTGGCGCTTGGCGCGGAGTTGGACGATGTCGGCCCCACCGAGCAGGAGGGCACGGCAGGTGGAGATCCAGCGTTCGCGGGGCACATAGCCGGTGTCCAGGATAGCGTAGAAGCGGGCGGAGCGGAGGGCGTTCACGGTGAGGGGTGAGGATGCGAGGCGTTTTTGGGGGCGCGCAATAGCGGAACGAAAGGGGACGTGGGCGAGAGCGGGGGACCACGGAAGCGCGGGCGGGGCAGCCTTCGGCGAGGCGGGATCGGAGGGGCTTGGTACTTTGCTCGCGCCCGGGCCGGCCCATACGCTGCGCGGTTGTACGTAGTGGGGCATGGAAAAGCCGCACCCCGTCTGGGGTGCGGCCGTGTTTTGCGGAGAGTTGTTGGGGAATCAGCCGACCTTGGGCAAGGTGGCCTCAAGTTCGACGATGTGGGGGTGGTTGCGCTTCTCCTTGTGCATGCTGGCTCGGCTGAGGATTTTGCGGTCGAGCTTGTCGACGAGCAGATCGACGGATTTGTAGGCGTCGTCGGAGGTCACCGAGATGTTGGTGTCGGGTCCGTGGATCTGGACGTGGGCCTTGGCGGTGAAGCGGTCCTCCTTGGCCTTGCGGTCGTCAAATTCTATCTCAACGCGAATCCGGACGATCTTGTCCTCGTGGGTGAACAATCGATTCATCTTGTCCACGACGTAGGCCTTCAACGCTTGGGTCAGTTCGACATGAATGCCCGAGACGATGATTTCGTGCGGATTGGTATCTGATTTCATGGTTCGTTTTGCTCCTTGTTTTGGGTGTGGGAGGCGCAATTAGTGGGACCGTGTTCAATTACGAAAACGCCCTTGCGCCCTTCACGTTAACCGTGGTGACCGGCGGTTGTTCCGGTATAGGGAAAGCGTTCATATCCGTGCCCGCGGAGGCTAAGCCGGGGGTGGCTGTTTGCAACCTGCGCAGCCAAGCCCCGCAAGGGCTTGTGGCAGAGGTGTGCGCGCGCCCGGTGCACGTGGCGTGCGACGTGGGGAAACCGGAGCTGCGCCAGAAGGCGGCGGGGGAGGCCATCGGATTCATTCAGCTGGTACCTAATCGGTCCGAAATGCTTTTGATTAACAACAGCGGATTCACTTTCTGCGGAAATTTTTCTGCCGCGGAACTCGCCGGGCGGCTTGACAGGCGGTTGGTCAGGGTCGGGGCCCCGTTGTTCCTCAACGGGCTTCTACAGCACCAAAAGTGCCGGCGAGGGGGCGGGTTGCACGGTGCGCGGGCAGCAAGGGTGTCCGCGTTGGGGCAAGTCCGCCACCGGTTTACGCAGTCAGCCCGGCAGCAGGAGGCTCGCCGATGACGGCCGCACCTGATCCCGGCCCGCGGCTGGTCGATCCGGCGGAGTTCCCTCGCTGGATCGTGGAGGAGGACGGCGATGTGATTGTCCTCAACAAGCCGGGAGACCTCGTCTGCCACCCCTCGAAGAACGGCCCCTGGTCCTCTCTGGTGGGCGCGTGCCGCGAGCACTTGGCGCTGCCGCGTGTGCACATGATCTACCGGCTCGACCGTGAAACCAGCGGGGTGATGGTCTTCGCGAAGAACTCGGTGATGGCGGGCCGGTTGCAGACGGCCGTAGAGGGGCGGCGGGTACGCAAACTATATCTTGCGATCCTTTGCGGGGAACTGCGGGAGCCGGTTGTGCTCGACGCCCCGCTGGGGCGCGACCTCGCCAGCCTGATCGTGGCCCGGCAGGCCGTGGTGCGCGGGCCGGAGGGGCGCCCGGCGATGACGGAGTTCCTCCCTCTGGCGTGGGGAGGCGGATATACCTTGGCGAAGGTGCGGCCGCGCACCGGGCGCCAGCACCAGATTCGGGTGCACGCCGCGGAGCTCGGGCATCCGCTGCTAGGGGACAAGCTATACGGCCCCGACCAGCTCCTCTTCCTCGAGTTCATCCGCGACGGCTTCACCCCGCGCCTGGCGGAGCAGCTCACGTTGCCCCGCCACGCCCTGCATGCGCTGGAGATGCGTTTCGATCCCGGCGAGGGAGGGCGGACCTTCCGCGCGCCGCTCGCCGGCGATCTGTGCGCCTTCGCGCTGGAGCGGATGGGTATCGACGCGGCAACGCTGGCTGCGGCAGAGGCGGAGGAACCTTGAGGTTCACGGCCGCCCCCCTCCGGGCTTCCCGCCTTGGAGTGGATGACTGGATGCGAGGGCGAGGAGTTGCCCGGGGGCAGTTTTTCCGCCACACCGAAGGGCATGTCCCACGAGGAATGGTTCGATGTAGTCGATGAGCAGGATTGCGTGGTCGGCGCGGCGCCGCGGCGCGAGGTGCATGCCCGAGGGCTGTTGCACCGGGCGGTGCACTTGCTGGTGTTCGACTCCGCAGGACGGGTGCTTCTGCAGAAGCGCTCGGCGACGAAGGATATGTATCCCAATCAGTGGGCGGCCTCGGCCTCGGGGCATGTGGACCGCGGCGAGGATTACGATACGGCGATCGTGCGCGAGATGGGCGAGGAGCTCGGGATAGTGGCTACGGAGGTGCCCGCTCGTTTGAGTCGGGTACTCGCCTGCGAGGACACCGGGCGCGAGTTTGTGTGGGTCTACTCGTGCCGGCACGACGGGCCGGTGCGGCCCAAAGCCGATGAGATCAGCGAAGTGGTCTGGCGCACGCCGGTCGAAGTCGACATCTGGGTACGGGAGCGCCCGCAGGATTTTGCGCCGTCGTTTCTGGTGGTTTGGGCGCGCTGGCGCTCCTTCGGCAAGTGAGGTGGGGGCCGGCGGGGTGCGGGATGGGATTGTAGGTGCGGGCCGCTACCGCGCGGGCCCCGAGCTTTCGGCGGAGCGGTTTGGACCCACGCGGGTTGCCGGAACCCGCCTCAGCCGTCGGCGCAGCCTTGGGCGCGGCCGCGACGGCGGATGAGCGCGAGGACCTTGTCGTGGATGACCCGGCGAGGTTCGCGCTTGTTCGCCTCCCCGATGACCGTCTCCCAGTCGTCGTCGTCGGGTTCTGGGTATGGTACCCAGTCCTCGAAACGTGCGGGCTGGTGCTCCCAGATGATCTTTCCGCCGAAGACGCGCAGTCGCACCTTGAACTTGCGGCCGTCCTCCGTGCGTTTCCAATAGCCGATTTCGACGTTCATGTGCCGCCCACTTTCGACCAAATGGAGCCCGGCGGGCGAGCGAAAGTTTCGTGGCGGCCGCGATCGGGCCCCGCTGTGAGGGGGCAATTCGCGGCGGCGCAACCGCCTGGCGTTGCGCCCGGCCGTAGGAGTTGTCCGGAATAAGCTTGTGACCTGCCTCCCGTACCGGACCTTTTGGGGGCAACATGGCTGTCTACGGCCCGTACGGGGACCTCAATCACCTCTTCTGTGAATTCACGCTCTTCGCGGAGGCGTTCGAGTATCTGCGGCATTGCTTCACGAAAGGCACTGCGGAACATGCCGGGCTGCTTGCGCTGACCGAGGGGGAGACCCGGCGCGTGGAGCTGGGCAACGGAGTGCACGCGATGGAGTCGGCCTACCGCTCTCGCGGGCGCGAGGATTGTTTCTTCGAGTCGCACCGCCGCTACATCGATGTGCAGGCGCTGGTGGAGGGCGAGGAGTCCATCGAGGTGGCCAGCATCGAGCGGTTGCGGGTGAGCCTTGATTACGTACCCGACAAGGACCTGGTGAAGTATGCAGACTTCGATTTCGCATCGCGGCTGCGCCTGGTCCCCGGGGAGGTGGCGATCCTCTTCCCCCCCGATGGCCACATGCCCTGCCTGCGTATTGCCGAGTCGGTGCTGGTGCGCAAGACGGTGGTGAAGGTACCAGTGCCCTCCGGTGGCGCCCTGCGATGTACTACCGGCACGCCTTCCATGCCGGCAACTTTGCCGACGTCTTCAAACATCTGCTTCTGCGCGAGTTGGTGCGCGCGATGCAGCGCAAGCCCAAGCCGTTCCTGTTTCTCGATACCCATGCGGGACGCGGGCGCTACGATCTCGCCCTGGCTGAGGGCGGCGGGCGCGCCCCGGAATGGCCCGACGGTATCGGCCGGCTCTGGGCCGCCCCCGGTCTGCCGGCTCCGCTGGCCGACCTGGTGGCTGCGGTGCGCGAGTATAACCGCCGGTGCGGGGCGGAGCCGGGTACTCTGCGCTTCTATCCCGGCTCGCCCGTATTTGCCCAGCTGCTCGCCCGGCCCGATGACCGGCTGGCGCTATGCGAACTGCAACCCGACGAGGCCGCCGCGCTGGATCGGGAGAGCGTCTACGCCCAGAAGGCCCGAGTGTATCCGGTGGACGGTTATGGAGCGCCCCGCGCGATGCTGCCCCCGCTGGAGCGCCGCGCCCTGGTGCTGATCGACCCCCCCTTCGAGGCCGCCGACGAGATGAGCCGAGTGGCCGTCGCGGTCGAGGAGGCCCTGGCGCGCAGCCCGGCTGCGGTGGTCGCCGTGTGGTATCCGCTCTCTGCTCGCGTGGCCACGGCCCCGCTGTTCCGGCTGTTGCGGGAGCGCCGCCTGGCGCCCACCCTCATCGCGGAGTTCCGGGTGCGGGCCGACTCCGCCGAGGCCGGGCTCGGTGGGTGCGGGATGGCGATGATCAACCCGCCTTGGCAGTTCGACATAGCGATGCGCCCGGTGCTGGCCCAGCTGGCCCGCCTGCTCGCGCTCGACGCCGGGGCGAGCAGCAAGCTCGATTGGCTCGTGCCCGAGGCGCCCTGAGCGGAGCAGCACGTTTCCTCCAATGAAATTCCTCCGGCTGATCGCGTTGTGGTGCTTGTGTGGGGCGGCCGTGCTTACGGCGCAGGTGGCTTCGATGAGCGCGTTGCAAAATCTCCCGGCCATAGGCGTGAAGGTGCGTGGGCTCTCGGCTGATGGCGCGAAGCTGGGCCTCACCGATACCGAACTGATCTCGACGGTGCGCGGCGTGCTGGAGGCGGCGGGGGTGCGGGTGCTGGCTCCTCCGGTGTTGGAGCGTATGCCGGAGGCTCCTACACTTGAGATCTCCGCGAACCTCAGCCAGATCTCCAAGACCGGCTATTTCTTCATCCTAGACCTGCAGTTGTGGGAACCGGTGAAACCGGTGCGAAAGCTTCAGACTTTGGTTACCCTGCCGGCGATCACCTGGGCGCAGCAGACCGGCGGCTACACGGCCAAGCCTGAGGTGGTGCAGGCTGCGTTGGCGAAACTGGCCGAGCGTTTCGCCGGCGAGTGGAGCGAGGCGCGGGCCGCAGGAAGCCCTTAGCGGGAGCCGGTGCCACGAGCGAAACGCCACGCGCGGGGCTCGGGCGGCCCAGGGGCCTGTGTTGAATCGTTGCTTACCGGCTTGGCGCCCTATGGGGGCGTGGGCCGCTGCTGGCGGGGGCTTGAAACGAAGCCGCGGCGCAACACCTGTGCGTTGCGCCGCGGGTATTGCAGCCGGGCTATCAGGCCTTGGCGTTGAGGAAGGAGCCAACGCGGTCGTTGTCGCGTTCTGGCGCCGCTTCCTGGGCGGCCTCGGGCTCAGGCGGGGGCGGTTGCTCGCGCTGGATTTCCTTGCGAGGTGGGGGGGGCGGCGGCGGGCGGGAGACAGTGCTGGAGCTGGATACGGTCATGGTTAAGTGGGTTCAATGGTGGGAGGGTGGTGGCGGCGCAGCGGGCGCGATTTTTGGTGCCTTATGATGCGGGCTGTCGTGGCGACTCGCAAACGACTCGCCCGCGAATGAGGGGAAGACCCCCGCAAGGGCGGCGTGCTTGCCTGCGGGGCTGCCGCGGTTTTGCTGCGGAGATGACCCAGCAGCAGCGCGCCGATCTTGTCGCCCGCCGGCTTGCCGAGCGCTATCCGGCACCGCCGATCCCGCTCGAGCACCGCGACGCGTACACCTTGCTCGTGGCTGTGCTGCTTTCGGCGCAGTGCACCGACAAACGCGTGAACGAAGTCACCCCCGCGCTCTTTGCCCGGGCGGGAGACGCAGCGGCGATGGCGCTGGTACCGGTTGCGGAGATACAGGCGATCGTGCGGCCGTGCGGGTTGGCACCGCAGAAGGCGAAGGCTATCCGCGGCCTCTCCGAGATACTGGTGACACAGCACGGTGGCGCGGTGCCGTGCGACTGGGACGCCCTGGAGGCGCTGCCGGGAGTGGGGCACAAGACGGCGTCGGTGGTGATGGCGCAGGCCTTCGGCCAACCGGCCTTTCCGGTAGACACTCATATCCACCGGCTGGCGCAGCGCTGGGGCCTGAGTGACGGGCGCAGCGTGGTGCAGACCGAGCGCGACCTGAAGGCGCTGTTCCCTCGGGAGCAATGGAATGCGCTGCACCTGCGCATCATCTACTACGGACGCGAGCATTGCACCGCCCGTGGATGCGACGGCACAGTGTGTCCGCTATGTCGGGAACTGTTCCCGAGGCGCAAGCACGCTGTGGCGGCCCGCCGGTAGGGCCAGGGCGGGGTGGGGGCGCTGCAACCTCGGGGGCTGTATTTGCCGGCTCGACTCCGGCCGTGTTCTGGGAACACTGCGCGCCGCTTCGGGCGGCGTTGCGGCGCCTTCGCTCCGGGGCAATTCACTCAATCCAAACTCTGTCGCCGCTTCGCAAATCCTCGCTCCCATGAAGAAAGCAATAGTTGAATTCATCGGCACGTTCTTCCTCGTGTTCACGATCGGAATGACCGTGATCACCCCCGGCGCCGGCGCCATGGCTCCGCTGGCTATCGGAACGGTCTTGGCCGTGATGATCTTCGCCGGCGGGCATATCTCGGGGGGCCATTTCAACCCGGCGGTGACGCTGGGCGTCTTCATCCGCGGCAAGTGCCCGGCGAAGGACGTGGTGCCTTACTGGATCGCGCAGTTCACTGCGGCGGCCGTAGCCGCGGCGGCGGTGCAGTATCTCAAACCCATCGAAGAACTGGCCAAGTTGACGGCAGGTCAACCGGCCGTAGGGCCGGCGCTGCTGGTGGAGTTTCTCTTCACCTTCGCCCTGGTGTGGGTGGTGCTCAATACCGCCACGGCCAAGGGTACGGCGGGCAACTCTTTCTACGGACTGGCCATCGGCTTCACGGTGCTGGTGGGCGCGTATTCGGTGGGTTCGATCTCCGGCGGCGCCTTCAATCCGGCGGTCGCTCTTGGCGTGACGCTGATGGGCCTCTCGGCCTGGAGCAGCATCTGGATTTTCCTCGTGGCCAATCTGGCCGGCGGTGCGGTGGCGGCTTTTGCCTTCAAGGCGCTGGCCGAGGATGCGGACTGAATTGTAGGGCCGGTCTGGTGCCGGCCCGATTGGTGCAGGCCGGGAAGCGTGTGCAAGCACGCTGGCCTGCATTAGCAGGGGCCATCCCTGATAACCAAAAGGCGGAGCCGAGCGGCTCCGCCTTTTGTGTTTCTGGGGGGCGGGCAGCGCGGCTTCGCGGCGCCACTACCGTATCAGGCCGTCTTTACGGCGGCGCGATTGAGGGCGCTGAGCAGCGCGCGGATCGAGGCCACTTCGATGTTGGTGTCGATTCCGGCCCCGAAGAGCGTGAGCCCGCGGTCGGTCTTGATCTGGATGTAGGCGGCGGCCTTGGAGTCGGCGCCCTCGCCCAGCGAGTGCTCGTTGTAGGAGAGGAGTTGGAAGTTCTTGAGCCCGGCGAGCTCGAGGGCGTGCACGAAGGCGGCGATGGGGCCGTTGCCCTTGCCGCGCAGGCGCTGGGGACGGCCTTCGATGATGAGGTCGGCGGTGCACTCGGTCTCCTGGTGGTGTCCGCCGCGCGGATGCGCTGAGAAGTCCGACAGGGCGTAGGGTGCGGTGCGGTTGATGTACTCGTTCTGGAAGAGCGAGTGGATCTCCTCGGCGGCGATCTCGGTGCCCTTGGCGTCGGCGTAGTCGTTGATGAGTTTGCCCAGCTCCTTGTGCATGAGCTTGGGGAGCTGCAGCCCGTACTCCTTCTCGAGGATGTAGGCCACGCCGCCTTTGCCCGACTGGCTGTTGATGCGGATGATCGCGCGGTAGGTGCGGCCGATGTCGGCCGGGTCGACCGGGATGTAGATCACGTCCCACGGGCGGTCGGGGCTCTGGTGGGGCCAGGACTTCTTGATGGCATCCTGGTGGGAGCCGGAGAAGGCGGTGAATACGAGTTCGCCGGCGTAGGGCTGGCGCGGAGGCACCTCGAGCTTGGTGCAGCGCTCGTAGACTTCGCGCACGTGGTTGATGTTGGAGAAGTCCAGACCCGGGTGGAGGCCGTGGGTGTAGAGGTTGAGGGCTACGTTGACGATATCCAGGTTGCCCGTGCGCTCGCCGTTGCCGAAGAGGGTGCCCTCTACGCGGTCGGCGCCGGCGAGCAGGCCCAGTTCGGTGGCCGCCACGCCGGTGCCGCGGTCGTTGTGGGTGTGGAGGCTGATGAGGGTGGAGCCGCGCCGGGTGAGGTGGGTGCACATCCACTCGATCTGGTCGGCGTGGATGTTGGGCGTGGCGTATTCGACGGTTGCGGGCAGGTTGAGGATTATCTTGTTGGCCGGGGTGGGCTGCCAGACGTCGGTGACGGCCTCGCAAATCTCCAGGGCGAACTCGAGCTCGGTGCTGGTGAAACTCTCCGGCGAATACTCCAGGCGCAGCTCGGCGCCGGAGGCCACGAGGGGCTTCATCTGCTCCTTGAGGAAGGAGACCCCGTGGGTGGCGATGGCGACGATCTCGGACTTGGTGGCGTTGAAGACGTATTCGCGCTGCTTGGGCGAGGTGGAGTTGTAGAGGTGGAAGATCACCTTGCGGGCGCCGCGGAGCGCTTCGAGCGAGCGCAGGATGAGGTCCTCGCGGCACTGGCAGAGCACCTGGATGGCGACGTCGGCCGGGATGCGGTTCTCCTCGATGAGGCGGCGGCAGAAATCGAACTCGATCTGCGAGGCGGAGGGGAATCCCACCTCGATCTCCTTGAAGCCGATCTGCACCAGCAGTTCGAAGTATTCGAGCTTCTCATCCACGCTCATGGGCTGGGCGAGGGCCTGGTTGCCATCCCGCAGATCTACGCTGCACCAGACCGGGGCTTGCGTGATTGTGCGGCCCGGCCACTGCCGATTGGGCAAGTCGACCTGCGGGAACGGGCGGTATTTGGTGATCGGTGGCTTTTGCATGACGAAGGAAAGGGGAAGGACGGCGTTTCTCGGCTCGTACCGGGTACGGCGCACCTCTGGCCGGCGGCAAGGGGTGCGGCCCCGGAAATTCAGGGCAGCGCCAGTCGAAGGCCCACGTGGGGGCTGGCCGGGTCGACCTCAAGTCGAGGCGCTGTCGGGGAGGGAATCACGAGGGGCAGTTAGCCGTCCGGTTCCCCGGCTGTCAACGATGCCGGCCACCCGACAGAATCCTCTTTTATCCCACCGATGTGGCGGTAACCTCCGCAGTGCTGGCCCCGTCTCGTTGCCTTGAGTGAGATCGGTATTTCCAGCATCCACATGGACGAGAATCCGCCGCCCGACTACGATGAGCTGCTCGCCGGTGTCCGCCGCGGCAATCAGGCCGCTGCGCGGTCGCTCGTCGAGGCTCTCCATCCATTGGTGCGCAAAATTGTGCGAGCCCACCTGCCTCGCCGGGTGGCCGAGGAGGACCTCTCCCAGGAGGTTTACATGAAAATGTTCAGCCGACTCGAACAGTACCGCGGGGAGATGCCCCTCACCCACTGGGTGTCGCGGATCGCGGTGACCACCTGTATCGATCATCTGCGCTACCAGCAGCGCCGCCCCGAGATGCGATGGGCCGATCTTGCCGAGAACGAGGCGCAGGTGCTCGACGCGGTGCTTACCGGTAGCGATGGCGAGGATGCGACCGATGCTCTCGCCGCCAAGGAGCTGATCGGCCGCCTGCTCGCCGAACTTTCGCCGGCCGACCGCACGGTCATAACGCTACTGGACCTCGAACAGAAATCGGTTGCCGAGATCCGCCAGCTCACGGGCTGGGGGACGAGCATGATCAAAGTCCGCGCTTTTCGCGCACGCCGGAAGCTGCGCAAGCTCTTCGAACAATTGGAACGAAAGGAACGCCCATGAAACACCCCGATCCTTGGTTGAAACTGGTCGCTGTAGCCCGCCGTGCGCCGGCGGAGGAGTGCGTTGCGTTGCCTTTGGGGTTTGCCACCCGAGTGGCTGCGCTGGGGCTGGCCCAGCCCCGCGAGCGGGTCGATGTCCTGGGTTTGTGGGCATGGCGCGCCTTGGGGCTGGCCTTGGTGGTGATGCTTTCCTCTGCCGCCGCGACCTACCCGACCTTGGCCGGCAACAACACGGCAGACGACGATCTGGACGATCCGGTGGCCGAATTGGTGGCCCAACTCTGACGCTATGAACACGAAGCCACGTACTATCCTGATTTTGGCCGGTCTTTTCCTGGCTGGCGCTGCAAGCGGCGCGTTTCTTGCGCTGCGGCTGGCACCGCAGGGACATGGCCGGGCGCAGGAGCGGCGGCCCTTCATGGAGCGCAATATGGAGCGCATGGACCGCGCACTCGCCTTCACCCCGGAGCAGCGCCCACAGGTCGAGGCGGTGATGCGCGCCACCGGCGAGGAGTTGGCGAAGCTGCGCCGCGATTCCCGTGAGGTGACCTTTCAGCGGATACGATCGATGAATGCGAAGATCGAGGCGATGCTCACGCCTGCGCAGAGTGCGAAATTCGCGGACTATCAGAAGGAGCAATTCGAGCGCATGCGCCGCCATCAAGTGGAGCGCGACCAACGGGGACGGTCCCGCTCCGGAGACGCTCCGCCGTCGCCAGAGGACATGCCGGAGCCTCCGGACAACGCTCCGCCTGCGCCTCCAAGGTGAGCGTTTAGGCGACTCCAGAAAACGGAGCGGACCGGGTAGTCGATTTTGGTGCCAGAATCTGATTGCTGTGCGGGGCGCCGCACCTACGGTCCGCAACGGCCAGGTCCCATGCATGGGCAGGCGCGTGAACTCCGCCAGGACCGGAAGGTAGCAACGGTGACGACGTCCTCCCAGTGCCGTGGGGTGCCTGGCCACTTTTATTTTCTAGCTGGTGTAGCCGCCTTGCCCGGCGGCGCTGTCCTGTTACCAACAAGTCGTGAATACCTCGCTTGTCCTGACTCTTGTCGGCGCCGACCGTCCCGGTCTGGTGGAATCGGTAGCTCAAAGCGTCGCGTCCCACGGGGGCAACTGGCTGGAAAGCCGCATGGCACGCTTGGGCGGGCAGTTCGCCGGCATCGCCCGGGTATCGCTCCCGGCCGCCCGTGAGGATGAGTTGCGTGCAGCACTGGTCGGGCTCGACCCGAAGGGCTTGAAGGTGGTCGTGGCGCCCGATCCCGCTGCGGCGCCGGTGGCGAATGCTGGCGTTTCGGTGCGCTTGGAACTGGTCGGGCAGGACCGCCCCGGTATCGTGCACCAGGTTACGCATGTGCTGGCCGCGCACCGGGTGAATGTGGAGGAGTTGACCACCGAATGTGTGGATGCGCCGATGTCTGGCGGCACTTTGTTTCAGGCGCAGGCCGAGCTGCTCATCCCGGCCGGCACCGACATGGCTGCACTGCGGGGCGATCTGGAAACGATTGCTGCCGACTTGATGGTGGATCTGCGGTTCGCCGAGGCGAAATAGCCGGAGGCTCCGCCGCTTGCGGAGCGCCCGGTTGCCCATTAGCTCGGCGGCCATGTTCGCTGTGGGCAACAGTGCCGGGCTGCTCCCCGATAGAGCCGGACCGAATCCGTATCTGGATTTCACCGGCCACCGCACGCCCGCCAAGACTGCGATACCCTCAGCCGGGATGGGCGGCAAAACGACGGTCGCGGGGGATTCTTCCAGCCGGCAGATGACCGCTTATCGTCAGCCCGCCCAGCCGCTAGCCCCGGCTTTGGCTTCAGGCTTGGTACCGGCCAGCTCCGAGGTCCAGCAGGTGCTCTCGAGGCTCAAGGCCTCCGATGCAGCCGTGAGGGCCCATGAGGCGGCGCATATAGCCGCTGGAGGGAGCTTGGTGCAGGGGGCGGCCAGTTACACCTATGAGAAGGGGCCCGACGGGATGATGTATGCCACAGGTGGTGAGGTGAGCATCGACGTGGCTCCGGTGGCCGGCGATCCGAAGGCGACTATCGAGAAGATGGCGACGGTGAAGGCGGCGGCTTTGGCGCCTACCGATCCCTCGGCCGCCGACCATTCCGTGGCCGCCGCAGCGGCGCAGGCCGAGGCCCAGGCTCGAGGTGAGTTGGCCCAGGGGGGCGGGGACTCCGCGCAGGGGGCGGGGAAGGCGGTGGGGGCGGCGTATTCGCCGCTTCGGCCCCAGCCGGTGCCGGTGTTCGAGGCCAAGGCTTGAGGGGGGCGGCAGTGGGAGTACTTGCGGCCGGCGGTCGCCAGAACGTAGCGACGCCCGGAAATGCGAAGACTTGTAGCTCGACGAGCGGCTTGTGGTGATTACGCCCGGCGTTGGGCGCGCACTACAAGTCCGGCGGTTTTGCGCACCCCGGCGCTCGGCAGGCGGGGCCGTGGGGTGTGCCCGTTGCTTCTGCCAACGCCGCCACGATCGGAATTCTCCCACCGCCCAAGCGCGCCGGCGGATCAGTCCTTGGCGGAGACGAACATCGCCACGGCCTGGGAGCGGCGGGTGACGTCGAGCTTGGCGAAGATGTTGGCGAGGTAGTTTTTCACCGTCTTCTCGGTGAGTCCGAGTTCGCCGCCCACCTCCTTGTTGGTCTTGCCGGCGGCGATGAGGGTGAGCACGCGTCTCTCCTGTGGCGAAAGGCTGGATATGGGGGAGCCGGTCTGGGCGGAGCGGTCGCGCATCAACTCGAGCACCCGGGCGGTGGCTTGGGGATCGAGCACGGATTTGCCGGCGGCCACATCGTGGACGGCCTGCACCAGGTCCTCCGCTCCGACCTCCTTGAGGAGGTAGCCTTGGCCGCCGGAGCGGATGGCTTCATTGATGAGTTTGTCGTCGATGACTGAAGTGAGGAAGAGGACACGGATGGCGGGATTCTCCTTGAGGATCTGGCGGCAGACCTCGAAGCCGGTGCCGTCGGCCAAGCGGATGTCGAGGAGCATGACATCGGGGCGCGTGCGGGCGGCCATCGCGACCGCCTCGGCGACTTTGCCGGCCTCGCCGACGATGGTGATGTCGTGTTCGGAGGTGAGCAGGGCCTTCAGGCCCATGCGCACGACCTGACTGTCGTCGACGATGGCAATGCGCAGGGTGGCGGTGGTTTTCATAGATCTTCGGAGCCGGGGGCTTCGTTGAATTCGAGCACGATTCGGGTGCCGGAGCCAGCTTGGCTGGTGTAGCGCAGGGAGGCACCCACTCGGGTGGCGCGAGCCTGCATGTTGTTAAGGCCGTGCCCTCGTTGGGCCAGTTTGGGGTCGAAACCGGAGCCGTCGTCCTGCACGAGCAGGGCCAGAGCGTTGCCCTCGCGGTGGAGACGCACGGAGATGTGGCGGGCCTGGCCGTGTCGCAGGCTGTTGCTGACGGCCTCGCGCACGATCTGCAGCAGGTCGGTAGCATGGGTGGCGGGGATGCGCAGCGCGGCAGCGTCGTCGATGCGCGATTCATAGGCCACAGCGCGACCGGCGATGAGCTCGTTTACCAGAACCTGCACGGACTCGGCGAAACTGCGCTGGCGCAGTTGTTCGGGGCCCAATCCGGAGATGTATTGGCGTACTTCCCGGATGGCGGCGTTGAGGGTCTGCAGGGCGGTTTCAAGGAGGTTGCGCGCCTCGGCCGGGTCCCGGGGAAGGGCCTTGCGGCTGGCTTGGATGGTGAGTCCGGTGGCGTAGAGCGACTGAATCAGGCCATCGTGGAGGTCGCGGCCCATATCGATTTTCTCCTGCAGTGCGCGATTAAGGAGGACCTGTTGGAGGTTCTTGTCCGCCTCGGCCCGCAGGCGTTCGCTGCGCTCCTGTTCGAGCTCTACGGACTGGCGGGCGGAGCGCTCGGCGAGTTGGCTGAGGACGTTGAACTCTCCCGCAGGCGTGGCCGGCCCGGTGGAATCGTCTGTATCGTCGGTTCGGAGCCAACGGCGGTTGATGAACACCATCAAGATGAGCACACCCAGCAGCAGGAAGGCGAAGGAGAGCAGCAGGGCGCTGGCGCGCTGGAGCATGGCCATCGCCCGCACCGTGGGCGGAGGCGCGAGATGCACCCGGGCGTAGCCGGCGGGGCTGCCGTCGGCGTTGACAAAAACGTGATCGAAGCTCCAGCGCACGCCGGCGGTGGAGGAGGGCGATTTCGCATTGGGCGGCGGAGGGGGCAGGAGGACGATGTTTGCGTCGAGCGCCTGGCCGAGTTGGTGGGTGAATTCCGGTGACCACGGCGGCGGTCCGGCCTTGGTGAGCGCCAAAATGTCGGAAAACTGCCCGGCACGGCTGCGGAGGGTGTCGCGCAGCAGTTGTTCGTTTTGCTGGCGCAGCCAGGTGTTGGTGCAGACAACGGCGGTGAGGAAGAGCAGCAGAAGGCCGAGGGCGAAGGCGAAGATGCGAATGAGCCGTTTCATGAAGCGTGGGGGGCGTATTCGGGCTGGCCCTTTCGGGTTGCGGGGGCGGGCGATAGACGGGCTGCGGTATCTTGGGGAGATGGCACTTTCCGGGTGGGGCGTGGGGGCTAGGTAATCTCGGCGGGGGCGGCGGCGCCATCGTATTTGTAGGCAATCGGTTTGGGCGCTCCCCGGGGGCGAGTGCCGAGGGCGTCGGAGTGTGTAGCCAATCCCTGGTGGCGAGTGGTCGTGGGCGAAGTGTTGCCGTGGATCACGTTTGGGCCGTCCCGGCCCGCGAGGTATCGGGTGCTTGGAGAACCACCGCGGCAGGAATGGTGCCCCCACCCGTCGGCTAGGGACGCTCTGGAGCGGGATAATATCTTGCGCACCGCAGCGCCGCCCCGACCTACTCAAGCGAGATGTCCAAAGAGGTAAGCCTGCAAAGAATCGGCGTGGTCGCCGGCTCGACACTGCTTTCGAGGGTGTTGGGCTTGGTGCGCGACTCGCTGACGGCGGCCTTCTTTGGCACCACGGTGTGGAACTCGGCCTTCCAGTTCGCCTTCATGCTGCCCAACCTCTTCCGGCGGTTGCTGGCGGAGGGGCAGTTGATGGCTGCCTTCGTGCCCACGCTGGCCGAGGAGAACGAGCAGAACGGCCGGGCCGGCGTCTACGCCCTGCTCAACAAGGTGGCGAGCTGGCTGTTCCTGGTCTCGGCAGGGCTGGCGCTGCTGGCGATAGTGGGGCTGGGCGTGGGGGTGGGGTGGATGCCGGACCTGGCGGAGCGCTATGTGCTCGGGGTTCATTTGACGCAGTTGCTTTTCCCCTACTTGGTGTTCGTGTGCCTTACTGCGGCTTTGAGCGCGGTGCTGCAGTTGATGGGCAACTTCTCCATACCTGCGCTCACGGCGGTGTGGTTGAACCTCACCATCATCGCGGCTCTGGGCGGCGGAGGTGGATTTGTGGCGAAGACACCGGCCGGCAGGATGGGCTGGCTGTGCGCCGGGGTGTTGCTGGGCGGGTTGCTGCAGCTGCTCATCCCTTGGTGGGTGCTGCGGCGGGCGGGGTGGCGGGCTCGCTGGGATACCCGGCCTAGTCCGCGGCTGTGGGAGATGTTGCGGCTGATGGGGCCGGGCATCGTAGGCACGGCCATCTATCAGATCAATTTCCTGGTTTCACGATCGCTGGCGTTTTCGCTCAACGAATCGGCGGTGTCGGTGCTCACGTTGGCCAATCGTATCATGGAGGTGCCGCAGGGGATTTTCACGGTGTCGGTGGCGACGGTGGTCTTTCCTTTGATCGCCACCTTCGCGGCGCGCGGGGAGATGGACAACCTGGCCGCCGCCTACTGGAAGGGGATGCGCCTGATCTGCATTATCACCATCCCGGCGGCGGTGGGATTTGTGCTGCTGAGCGAGCCTATCGTGCGGTTGCTTTTTGAGCACGGAGCCTTCACCGCCGAGGACACCCGCCAGACTGCGCCGGTGCTGGGGGTGTTCGCTCTGGGGTTGCCTCTGTACTCGTGGGTCACCCAGTCGATCCGCGGTTGCTACGCGATGAAAGACACGGTGGCCCCGGTGAAGATCGCCGCGGTGTCGTTTGTCGTGAATCTCGTAGCCAGTGTTTTTCTGATGCGCTGGTGCTCCACCGCCGGGCTGGCGTGGGCGGGCAACTTGGCGAGCCTGGTGCAGGCGTTGCTGCTGCAGTGGGTGCTCACCCGCAAAGTATCCAATCTCCACGCCCGGGTGTTGTGGCCGAGCCTGGTGAAGATCGGGTGCGCAACGCTGGCGATGGCGGCCGTGGTCGCCTGGGCGCAGTGGGGGATTCGTTGCTGGGCGCCTGCCCTGCGCGTGGCCGATGTGGCCGCCGTGGTCGGGGTGATCCCGCTGGCGGTGGCCGTCTATGGCTTAGCCCTCTGGGCACTGCGCATCGAGGAGGGCGAGGAATTGGTTGGGCTCGCGCAGAAGATGCTCGGCCGACTCGGGATTCCTGTGGGCCCGCAGCGTCCGTGACCAGCATGCAGTTACAACCCGCAGTCGCCATCCCGAGGGATGGTGCTCTGTGGGTGGTGAACGTTGTCCGCTGCCCCATGGCTAGGGACCGCTGCTTGAGCAGCGCTTTTGCCGTGGGTCTAAAAGCCGACGCCGCAACTACAGCTCTGCCATCTCCAGGCCCGCAAACAATGTGCCCCCCGGGGCGCTAAGCGCTCTCCGGGGGGCAGGCGGGTGGATGGGAAGACTAAAGAGGTGTCAGGCTTTCTGGATTTTGCCAGCTTTAATTACCTTTGCGCACACCAAAATGCGCTTCACCTGGCCACTGGGCAGGCGAACTTTGACCTTCTGGAGGTTCGGTTTGAACCACCGCTTGGTGATGGCAGTCACGTGCGTGCCGATGCCGCCGCTCTTCTTGGACTGTCCCTTGCGGTGAATGATGCTCCCCCGGGAGGGACGCTTGCCTGTAACTGAGCAGATCTGAGCCATAGTGAAATTGGTTAAAGGGGCGAGAGCATCCGGGGCAGCAGGGCAAGGCAAGAGCTATTTTGGAAATGTGCGCGGCGCAAGGGCGCGGCGAGCTGGTTGCGACGCATTCCCGGTGTGGGGAATATTTGGAATTGCCCCGAAACTTCGCTCGCCTGTTACATCCACTCCCATGTCAGACCAAACCGTACAGGCAAATGCAGTTCCGGGCCTAAGCCCGGCCGATGAGGCAGTGCTGCGCGATGCGCTCAAGCGTTGCTCTCCGGCTACGCTTGAGGCGGCGCTGGCCTACCGGCGCTCCGGCGAGTTGGCTTCGATTGCCCCGGTGGTGCTTGGCATCATCGAACGCTTTGTAGATCCGGAGCACCGGACCCTTCTCAAGTCGGGCAACACCGATCTGCGTGTGATCGAGGACCTTGGTGTCGACTCCCTGACGATGCTGGAAGTGGTGATGCTGGTGGAGGAGAGCCTGAAGATCACCATCAAGAATGAGGAACTGCGCGAACTGCGCACGCTGGCCGACATCAATGCTTTCATCGAGGCTCGGGTGTGCGGGCGCCCGGTACCGGCTCCTCCGAGGCATTTCGCCCCCGAGGCGGTGGCCGAGGTGCTGCCGATGCAGTCTCCCTTCCTGTTTGTGCAAGAGGCGACGGTGGCGGCTGCCTTGGCCACCGGCCGTTACCAAGTTGCGGGGACAGAGTTCTTCTTGCAGGGGCATTTCAAGAACAACCCGGTGCTGCCGGCCTCGATCATGCTTGAGGCGCTCGGCCAGCTCGCCGTCCTGTTTTTGCTGCGCAGCGGCGTCCCCGAGCTGGAGCTGCCCGTGGATCCAGCGGCGGTGTTCTTTACCGGCTGTGAGGGCGTGCGTTGCAGCAGGGTGGTGAAGCCCGGAGAGACTCTGGCGCTCTCCGTACGCCCCAAGCGGATCAAGGCACCTTTGGCCGTTTTCGAGGGCACGGTGAAGGTGGATGGCGAGAAGGCCGCTTTCGCCGAGGAGATCACGCTCACCTTCGGCTATGTGGTGCCGGTGGCTACGGCTTCGACTGTTCCCGTTGCAGAGGTCGCTCCCGCTGGCGCGCAGCCGGCCTCTGGCTGAGCCGTAACCATAAAGTCCGATAGGTGCTGCCCTTGTGGCCGTACCTGTTCGGATCGCAGACGGAGCGTAGCCTCCAGCATGCTTCTCAGTGAAGGATGCTGGGGCGGCGACTTTACCCCACATCCGGTGACCAGGAATTGAGTACCACCCGCGTGGCCACTTCACGGTTGCGCTTTGCTCCACTGCTCGGGGCCCGCCCGCGACTGGAGCTTTTGTTTGGGGCACAGGGGCGGAGGCAACTTTGGCGCGAGCCCCCGTCGTGGCACCGCCGCGCAGGCGCCAGAATTCCTGTTGCCTCCGATCACGGCACCCGGGAGTTTTGCGCCTCTGTTTCCGGCTCAGGGCCAGCGCGCGGGGCGGCTACGGTATTCCAACGAAATGCGAAAAGTCTTCATCACCGGTCTTGGTTTCGTCAGCAGCATCGGCAACGACAAGGCCGCTGTGGAGTCCAGCCTGCGCGAGTTGCGCCATGGCATTGAGCTCTACCCGCCGTTCCAGCGCCCGGATGTGCCGATAAAGGTGATGGGCACGATCAAGGACTTCTCCGTGGGTTCAGTGGAGCCCGAGGACTGGACCTACCCGAGCCGCTACTCCATTCGCCGCGAACTGTTGCGAAGCATGGCGCCGCACGGTCTCTACGCCCACTGCGCGATGCTGCAGGCCATCGAGGATGCGCGGCTTGCCGAGGCCGATCTGCAGAGCGAACTCACCGGGCTGTACTGCGCCTCGGCCGGTTCGCCGATGTTGCTCGCCCACTACATCCAGCGCATGCGTGAGCTCGGAGTCTCGCGCTGCTCGCCGGTGGGGGTGGTGGCGTCGATTTCCGGTACGCTCAATTTCAACCTCGTGGCGGCATTCAAGATACGGGGCCACTCCTGTGGCTTCTCCTCGGCCTGTGCCTCCACCGGCCACGCGCTCGGCTTCGCGTATGACGACATCGTCACCGGCCGCCAGGACCGCATGATTGTTGTGGGTGCCGAGGACGGCAATACCGAGGCCATCCTTCCCTTCGCCGGCATGCGGGCCCTCTCTCCCTCAACGGAGCCGGCGCTGGCCTCCAGGCCGTTCGATTCCGCCCGCGACGGCTTTGTCGGCACCGGTGGGGCGGCAGTCATCGTGCTGGAGAGCGAGGAGTCCGTGGCCCGCCGCGGGGCCACTCCCTACGGAGAGCTTGCCGGTTGGGGACAGGCCTCCGACGGCCACAATGTCGCCATTTCCCACCCGGAGGGTTCGGGCCTGGCCACCGCGATGCAGCGCGCGCTGCGCTCGGCTGGCGTGACGTCGGCGCAGGTCGACTACATCAATGCCCACGCCACATCCACCTCCATCGGCGACGCCTCCGAGGTGAAAGCCATACGCACTGTCTTCGGAGCCGACATCGGTCGCGTGGCCGTGAGCAGCACCAAGGCCCTCACCGGCCACGGGCTCTCGATGGCGACTGCGCTCGAAACCGGCATTTGCGCTCTGGCGCTGCGTGGTGGTTTCACTCCGGGGTGCGGTGGTCTGCGCAACGTCGACCCCAAGTTTTCCGACCTCAATCTGCCCCGGGAAACGCTGCCGGTGGCACCTCGCGTGGTGCTCAACAACGCCAGCGGCTTTGGCGGTGCCAACGTCAGCCTGGTCCTCCGCGCGGTGGGCGCCTGAGCGCGGCCCGGCTCCGCCGCTCCCGCTCGCCCCCAGGGCCGCCATTCCATGTCGCGCACTCCGCTCCGTTGCCGCTACCGCACTGCGCTGGTCACCGGCGCGGGGGCCGGGCTCGGTCGGGCTTTTTCAGATATGCTGCGAGCCGAGGGCGTCGAGGTCTGGGGCACCTCCCGGCGGCCCGAGACTTTGGGCGCTGCGGAGCGTTTCCATCCCGTGGCCTTCGACCTTGCCGACGGCGACTCCGCGGCGGAGGCGCTGGTGGGGCGCGTCGCGGAAGAGAGCGGCGGCCTGGAGTTGCTGGTGCACAACGCCGGGTACGGAGTTTTTGGGGGCATTCTCGACCAGCCGCTCTCGGTGTGGCGGGCCCAGCTTGATGCGATGCTCGGCGGCTCTTTCGCCCTGAACCGCGCCGCCTTCGCCTCGATGGCGCCGCGTGGGCGTGGGGCCATTGTCAACGTCACCTCGATGGCCGTGGAATTTCCGATTCCGTATTTCTCCGGATACAATATCGCCAAGGCCGGCCTCGCTGCGCTCACTGAAAGTTTGATGTTGGAAGCGCCCATGTCGGGAATCACCTTCCTCGATTTTCGTCCCGGCGACTACCGCACGGGTTTCAACCAAGCCATGTACGCTTCCACTCCAAAGACTTTGTCGGCCTGCGCTCAGCGTGTAGCCCGCCGGCTCGACGCCACGCTGGAGGCTTCGCCCCCGCCCCAGCGCGCCGCTCTCGACCTGCGCCGGGCTCTCTCGCGCGGCCGCTCCGGGGTGGTGCGCTCCGGGTCCTTCTTCCAGACGGTGCTTGGGCCCCTGGGTGTGCGCCTGATGCCGCTGGCGCTGCGCCGCGCGGCGATGGCCCGTTACTTCGGAGTACGCTGACGTGAGCCAAGTACGTATCCTAGTTCTCACATCCAGCACCGGCGGCGGCCACGACGCCCGGGCTCAGGCCTTCGCCGAATGGGCCTTCGAGCTCTACCGCCACAAGGTCGACGTGCGCATCGAGCAGTTGCTGGAGAAGTCGTCGCTGGTGGGCCGTTGGGGCGTGGATTTCTACAACTGGATCCAGAAGCGCGCCCCGTGGTTGCACCACCCCTACTACATGGTTGTCGAGGGGTTGAGCATCATCAATCGCGACAGCATCAGCTTTGGCAAACGCTACTACCGGGAGTTGCTGCGCGAGTACCGCCCGCATCTGGTATTCAGCGTCCACGACTGCCTCAACCGGGGCTACTTCGAGGTGGCCCGCGCCGAGCTCGGGGCCGACAACGTCCGCTGCACCACCTACTGCGGCGAGTTCTCCGGCGGCTACGGCTACAGCCGCAACTGGGTCGACAAGACCGTGGATCTCTACTTTTCGCGCACGCCTACCGCGCGCGACTACGCCCTGGAGCTGGGTCTGCCCCCGGACAGGGCCAAGGTGCGCGGCCACCTCATGCGCCCGCGCTCGCACCACGATGTGCTTACCGCGGAGACGAAGCGGCACTATGTGGAGGATACTCTCGGGCTGCGCAGCGACCGCTTCACGGTGCTGCTGGGCACCGGCGGCAACGGCGCCAACAACCACATGCAACTGCTCCCGGTGCTGGCCGATTTCGCCGACCGCGTGCAGGCCATCGTCATCTGCGGGCGCAACGCACGCACCTACGCCGAGGTGGTCCACTGGCGTGCCCAGCATCCCGAGTTCTCCTGCTTCATCGACGGCTATACCGACGAGATGCACCGGCTCCTGCAGGTGAGCGACACCATCGTAACGCGCGGTGGCACCACCACCTGCGCCAAGGCGCTGCACTTCCGCTGCCCGATCATCTTCAACGCCTTCGGCAGTATCATGCCTCAGGAGAGGCTCACGGTGAAGTACTTCGACCGGGGGGCCGGTTGCCCCATCATCGACTCAGCGGCCGGCCTTCGCGAGGTGATGGAGAAGTGGATCCTTCAGCCTAGAGGCTACGAGGCCGTGCGCCGGCCCTTCGAAGCGCTGCGCTACGAGGAGGACCACGCCGCGCTCATCCACGAGCTCATCGGGCTCGGTTTCGATGCCGCCCATATCGAGCGTCCGGCGACAGTCTAGGCACTCCGCCATGACCGACACTCCGCAACCCGCCCGTGTCTCCGTGCCTCCCGGGCCCGAGGTGGTGCTTCTCTTCACCCGCTTCCCGCATCCCACCGAGACGTTTCTGCAGCGCGAGGTGGTGGCCCTGCGCGCGATCGGGGCGCGGTTGCGCCTGGTTTCCCTGTGGGGCGGGGGCACCGAGTTCGCCGGCCAACCGGTCGAGCGCTTCAATCGCTGGAGGCTGTTCACCGTGCTCTGGTGCCTGCCCCTGGAGACGCTGCGCACGCGCGGCGGCTTTCTTGCCGATGTGTTGGGCGCGCTGATTCTGCGCCGGCCGCCGGGTTGGGAGAATTTCTGGGAGAACCTCCTGGGGGTCGGATACGGGCTGGTCGAGGCGGCGCGCTGCCGCCGCGAAGCGCCCCGGCACCTGCATGCCGTGTGGGCTTCGGCCCCCGCTGCGGCGGCCTGGGCGTTGGGGCGGCTCACCGGCATCCCCTTCAGCATGGCCGCCCACGCCTACGACTTGTACGAGAATGGCGGTGACTGGTTCTTGGACGAGAAGATCGCGGCCTCCCGCTTCGTGCGCACCTCCACCTGGATGGCCGGCTCAGCCCTGCGTCAGCGCGGAGTGGAGCCGGGGAAGGTTGTCGTGATCCGCCGCGGACTCGATGTGTTGCCCCCCTTCAATGCGCTGAGGCCGGGGCGCTCGCCGTTGCGCGTGGTTTGTGTGGCGCGCCTGGTCGAGAAGAAGGGGCTGGAGCGCCAACTCGAGCTCTATGCGGCCGCCCTCCAAGCCGGGCTGCCCCTCTCCGTGCGCATCTACGGCAATGGCCCCCTGCATCCGCGGCTCAAGGCCCTAGTGCGCTCTCTCGAGCTGGGCGGCTGCGTGGAGCTCATGGGGCACCGGCCGATCAAGGAGATCTTTGGGGCATTGGCCTGGGCGGATGTACTTGTGCACACCGGCATCGTGGCCCGCAACGGGGACCGCGACGGCCTGCCCAACGTCATCCCCGAGGCGATGGCCGCCGGGGTTGTGGTGGTCACCTCGCCCATCGCCGCCACCACCGAGGCGATCGCCAACGAGTGTACCGGACTGGTGGCACCGGTCGACGACACCGCCGCTTGGACCACCGCCTGGCACCGCTTGGCTACCGACGACGATCTGTGCGAACGGCTGCGCTCCGGCGCCCGGGCCTGGGTGGAGGGCAACTTCGATGTGCATCTGAACGCGGCGCGCCTGATCGCCCGTATCCGGGAGGAGTTGTGATCTATTTCGACACCACCAAGGCCGCCCGCTCCGGCCACCACTCCGGCATCCAGCGGGTGAGTGCACGGCTGCGCGCCGAGCTGGCGCCGCTGGCGGGCGACCGCATTGTCACCGTAGTGTGGAACCGTGAGGCCCGCGGCTGGTGCCGGCCCGACGCCAGCCCGGTGGCCCCCGCTGCCGGCGACTGGGTGTTCACCCCCGAACTCTTCAGCGAGGAGGAGCGCCCCGGCTTCTCCGCCTGGATCGCGCAACCCGGCTGCCGCACCGCCGCAGTCTATTACGACGCCATCCCGCTTAAGTGTCCGCATACGACTTGGCCACACAGCGTGGCCCGGCATCCCGGCTACATGAAGCTGCTCGCCGGCTTCGAGCGGGTGTTGGCGATCTCGGAGGCCAGTCGCCACGAGCTGGAGTCGTACTGGGCTTGGGGGCACATGCCCCGCCGCGCTCAGTTGCTGACCTTTCCCCTGGGGGCCGACGGCTCCGGCCGCCCCCGCGCCCGCAACCGCGAACTGCCCGCCGGTGTGCCCGCCCTGCTCATGGTAGGCATCCTGGAACCGCGCAAAAACCAGATCCTGCTCCTGGATGCGGCCGAGCGGCTCTGGGCCGAGGGGCTGGATTTCGCCGTGCATCTGGTGGGCCGAGTGAATCCGCATTTTGGTGCCCCAGTAGAGCGCCGCGTGCGCGCCCTGGCTGCCAGGTGCCCGGCGCTTACCTACCACGGTCCGCTCGATGACGACGCAGTCGCCGCCCTCGCGGTGCAGTGCCGCGCGGCGGTGTTTCCCTCGCAGGCGGAGGGCAACGGGCTGCCCGTGATCGAGGCGCTCTGGAGCGGCCTGCCCTGCGTGTGCAGCGGCATTCCCGCACTCTTGGAGCATGCCGGCGGCGGCGGTTGCCTGGTGCTGCCCCTCGGCGACGCCGCAGCCTGGGCGGCGGGGCTGCGAGAGTTGCTCACCGACGAACGGCGTATCGGTGAGTTGGTTCGAGCGACGCTCAACCGTCCGCTCCCCACCTGGCATGATTCCGCCGCGGCCGTATTCGCCGCCCTGCGGCAATAGCTCCCGGCGGGTCGCCCGGCGGCTACGCCGGGCTCGGGTGCTGCACAGGCTTCTCGTAGACTGTTTGGGTTTTGGAAACGGTGAACCCGAGGGCGGGATAGAAACGATGGCTCTCCGTCCTCAGAATGTTGCTGCGCACCACAAGGGTTTGGGCGTGCCTGGTGCTCGCCCAAAGCTGCGCCTGCTGCACGAGGGCGCGCCCGGCGCCGCTGCGCCTGCAATCCGTGGCCACCACAAGGCCTACGATTTCCACGATGAATCCGGATTCCAACACATCGTAGGCGTGAGCCTGCAACCAGCCAGAGATCTTGCCGCCTGCACTGGCGACGAGGACCAGTTGGTCGTCGCGGGCCAGCAGGCGTTCCAGCCGGTGGCGGGTGGCAGCAATGTCGCCGGGGTAACCGAGTTGTACGGTAAGCTCGGTGATCGCAGCCGCATCGGAGGGCAGGGCGGTGCGGGTGGTGGGCATGGCGGGGCGGCGATAGTGCGGGTGAGGAGCGCCTGCCCTGAGCGGCCTCACAGCCGTTTTACGGCGTAGGCGAAGGCTTCCTCGATGCGGGTGAGATCCTCGTCGGAGTGCAGCGCGGAGATGGCTGTGCGCACCAGATCCTTGCCGGGAGGCACGGCGGGCGTGATCGACATGACGGTAAATACGCCCTTCTCCAGCAGGAGCTGCCAGAGGCGGTACGCGCGCTCCTTGGAGCCTACGACCACCGGCACGGCGGGCGTCTCGCTGCCCCAGGTGTCCAGTTTCAGGGACTGGAGAAAGGCGGTGTAGCGGCGGGTGTTGGCCCAGAGGCGCTCGCGGTGCTGGGGCTCCGTCTGCATGATCTCAAGGGAGGCCTCGGCGGCGGCGGCCTGCGCTGGGGCGAGGGCCGCGCTGAAGATGGTGTGCTTGGAGTTGGTGCGCAGATACTCGATGGAACTGCGCTTGCCGGCGATGAAACCTCCGGTGCTGCCGAGCGACTTGGAGAGGCTGCCCACGATGATGTCGACCTTCTCGGTGAGCCCGAAGTGGTCGGCGGTGCCGCGGCCCTCGCGGCCGAGCACGCCGAAGCCGTGGGCGTCGTCGAGAACGGTGAAACAGTCGAACTCCTCGGCGGCGGTCAGTAGCGCGGGCAGCGCGGCGATATGGCCCTCCATCGAGTAGACGCCTTCGAAGACGAGCAGGCGGGCTACATCCTTGGGGATGGTGGCGGCGGCGGCGCGCAGTTCGTCGGCATTGTTGTGGGCGAAGCGCTCCACAGTGGCGTTGGAGAGGCGGATACCGTCCCAGAGGCAGGAGTGGATGTTCTTGTCGGCGAGCACCACGTCGCCCTTGGAGGCGAAGGCGGCGATGCCCGACATGCAGGAGAGGTAGCCGGCGGCATGCACATGGCAGGCCTCCTGGCCCAGGAAGGCGGCGAGTTTCTCCTCCAGGGAATGGTGGTAGGCGCGCGATCCGTTGGAAACTCGGGCCCCGGTGGGGCTGGCTCCCCAGCGGGCCATCGCGCGTTGGCCGGCCTCGATGACCTTGGGATGGAAGGAGAGGCCGAGGTAGTCGTTGCTGGAGAGCATGACCATGTCGCGGCCGTCGAGGCGGATGTGGGTGCCCTGCTGGGCCTCCATGGCGTGGTAATACGGTGCGTAGCGTAGTCTCGCCTTGGTTGCGAGGTCGTCGGCGCAGCGTGCGGCGATCGCATTGCGGGGGCGGGAGAAGAAGGGAAATGCCATGGCGAGCGGGCAAGGAAGGGATGGGGGGCGCGCGCTGGCAACGGGAAAGGATTTCCGAGCGCGGGGACGCGGTGGACTGGGCTCACCTTGGTCAAGCCCGCTTGCCCCTGCGCCCGGCGGGTGCAGGCTGCGCGGCATGTCGATACAGCACTGGCTCGTGAAGGCGGAACCCGAGGCCTACTCATGGGCCGATTTTGTCCGCGAAGGAGACACCGAGTGGACGGGTGTGCGCAATTTCCAGGCACGAAACCACCTCCGCGCCATGCGGGTGGGCGATGCGGTGCTCTTCTACGCCAGTGTAACCACAAAGGCCGTGCTGGGCGTGGCCTGTGTGAGCCGGGAGGCGTGCCCGGACCCGACGGCTGCAGAGGGCGACTGGTCAGCCGTGGGGCTCTCTGTGGTGCGCCCGCTGGCCCGGCCGGTGGCGCTGGCCACCATCAAGGCCGAGCCCGCGTTGGCGGAGATCGCCCTGCTGCGCCAAAGCAGGCTCTCCGTGGCGCGGCTCACATTTGGGGAGTTCACGCGTATCCTGGAGCTGGGTGAGTGAGCGGACGCCTTGGGGCGCGGCCGGAATGCCAAACCCGCTGGCGGGCGGGCCGGCCCACCGCTGATGCGCCGAGGTCTGCCGGAATGCCGGAAACCTTCCCCGGGGCGTTGCCAATTTCTGGTGTTGCTCTTCCCTCGCCGCGATGCGCCCACCGTGCTGTAACCACTCATCAGCGCCGCGCCAGGATGCGATTCCCTGCGCAGGCCGTGGGCAACCCTGCGCCTACGGAGTCCGTACGGGTGAATACCGCGCGCCTGTGCGCCCCACCCGCAGCTCCCGGCGCGCCGGCGAGCGGGGGTGGCCCGCCTTCTCGCTTGCCTGGTCACCGCTGAGGGGCGCCGGATTGGCGTTGATGGCTGCTTGTGGCGTGGCCTGCGCCGGTGCGGCCGGTGGCGGGGCACCCGCGTTCCCCACGCCGCTGGAGGCCTATGGCGACGCCGGCGTCGCCAAGCTGTGGACTGTCCTCGCCGGGCGAGTGGGTGCCGAGCCGTTCAACCTTGTCGCTTCCCTCATCTTCTTGGCCGCAGTGGTCCACACCTTCTTCGCCGGTCGCTTCCGGCATTGGGCGCATGTGGTCGAGGAGCGCCATCGGGCCCGGCCCGGGCGCATGGCCGAAGCCCCTGCCGAGGCTGGAGAGAGCCGGGCCGAGGGCCAGCCCGAGGAGGTGAGCTTCGCCGGGCAGGTGCTGCATTTCCTGGGCGAGGTGGAGGCGATTTTCGGCCTGTGGGTGCTCGCGCTGGCCGCAGCCATTGTCTGGTTCAAGGGACTGGACACGGCAATCCACTATGTGGGCACCACGGTGAACTATACCGAGCCGCTGTTCGTGGTGGTGATCATGACGCTCGCCTCCACCCGGCCGGTGCTGGTGTTGGCCGAGCGCTGCCTGCACGCCGCCGCCGGGCTGGGGGGCGCCACGCCTGCGGCCTGGTGGCTGGCTATCCTCACCCTCGGGCCGGTGCTGGGGTCGTTCATCACCGAGCCTGCGGCGATGACGATCTCGGCGCTGCTGCTCGCCAAGCAGTTCTACTCCTGCCGGCCGGGCGCGCGGCTGTGTTATGCCACTCTGGGGTTGCTGTTCGTGAACGTCTCGGTGGGCGGCACGCTCACGCATTTCGCGGCCCCGCCTGTGCTCATGGTCGCCGCGCCGTGGAAGTGGGACCTCGCCCACATGTTCACCCATTTCGGCTGGAAGGCGGTGCTGGGTATCCTCGTGGCCAACGCGCTCTATTTCGCAGCGTTCCGACGCGAGTTGCTGGCGCTGAGGGCGTTGCCGGTGGCTGTGGTTGAGCGGCCCTCGCCTCCGGCCTGGATCACTGCGGTGCACCTGGCCTTCCTCGGCTTCACGGTGTGGATGGCCCACTACCCGGCGCTCTTCATCGGTGGGCTCCTCTTCTATCTGGCCTTTGCGCAGGCCACGGCGCACCACCAGTCCCGGACCGAGCTCAAGCCCGCCCTGCTGGTGGGGTTCTTCCTCGCCGGTCTGGTCAACCACGGAGGGGTGCAGGGGTGGTGGATCGAGCCGATCCTCTCCCGCCTGGGCGAGCTGCCGCTGTTCCTCGGGGCCACGGTGCTCACCGCCTTCAACGACAATGCGGCGATCACCTATCTGGCTACGCTGGTGCCCGGGTTTTCCGACGCCCTCAAGCATGCCGTGGTGGCCGGCGCGGTTACGGGGGGCGGGCTCACCGTGATCGCCAATGCCCCCAATCCTGCAGGACAAACCATACTCGCACGCTTTTTCCCCGAGGGTATTTCACCGCTGGGGCTGCTGCTGGGCGCTCTGGTGCCGACGGTGATCGTTGGCGCGGCTCTTGTGCTGCTGTAGGGCAGGCAAGGCGGTCGTGTGGACGGAAGGGCACTCGAATGCGCTCAGGTGGCGGGGCACCGCCCGCGATCGAAGCGGTACGGCCGCAATTGCCGACCCTACATCCGGGCCCAGGCGCCACGGCTCAGGGGAAGAGACCTCGGGCGAGCTTGGCGCCGGCCACACGCTGTATGCCTAGGGTGAGGGCGGCGAGGCGCCGGCTGAACTTCATCTTGCTGCGTTGGCGCTCCACCGCATCGCGGGCCTGGTCGAGCTGGCGGTGGAGCTTTTCCAGGACCTCCTCCCTCGACCAATAGTAGCTCTGCCGGTTCTGGATCCATTCGAAGTAGGAGACTATCACCCCGCCCGAGTTGCACAGCACGTCGGGGATCACCTCGATTGTGGTTGAGTCCCGGCGTTTCTCCGTGTGCGCTATGCCGGCATGGCGCACACGCTACGCATCGAGTACGAGGCGGCCCTATATATTGTTGGGACGAAGGCCGCACATGGGCACGACCGATGATGTTAGCCGCTAATGCGCCGAATGCCGAGCGAGCCCGGGTTTGGGCGCGGCCCTGCCTCGGGCCAAAATATCAGACATTCTGGTTTGACCCTTTTCGGACTAAGCCAAAATCGCAGACATTAGGGTTTGACCCCTTTTGCCCTCCTGGATGGCTATGAGATTAAGTCTGGGTATACGGTGCTCAGTTCGCGGATAGCACGGCAAGCCGATATTGATCATGCGCTTATTCTAAATAATGAGGTTAGTAGTATGACATGGTATTTCACCACAAGCCCTCAAACTGGGTTAATGGGACCAAGTCAGCCATTACGGCAGTACTTGACGGCTCGGGGAATTAACATAATTGTAAGGTAACTGATGTTTATGTTGAATATCACTGACTTTCACCAGATCCCTGGGCGCAACTCGGAGAAACTGCGAAGTACTGTCATCGAGCGTTATCTTGTTCGCGCTAACGAAATGGTGCGTGAGCTTTCGACGCGCGCTGCTTCTGCTGAAATTTCTCCGAAATTTGTGCCCGATCACACTGGAGAGTCGCTCGTAGCTCTTGAGCATTGGTTGAAGTCGCAGCTTAAATTGGTTCCGTGGACCTTGGCAGAGGAACAAGACTATCGAGACCAAATGAGGGACATGGTTGGTCTTGAAGTAGACACACACGGCCGCAAGAAGGTAAATAGAGAGGGGGTTTCCCTTTGTGTAAGCGCAGCTATGTATGTTGCCCAATGTCTAGAGAAGAATCTCCCGCAGCTCGGGTGGTGGTGGGTAACCAAGCCGAAGAATTCAATGAATTTTGGCTTCTGTGTCTTACGAGGTCCAGGTGGAATGATTCAAGGAGGGTATAATCCTGTGACTATAGGAATGAACCTCTCAATGGAGATTGCGACGCGCATGGATGGTGTAGCGCTTCTCGGAAATTTTGAGGTGTGGAGTTTTCCTAGGATGATCATGCTCCGCGATAAAGCCGCAATCGACATGAAGATAATTGCGACTAGAGATCGCTTCCTCAGCCAGGCCGGCCAAAGGTGCTAGCCGGCCCAGATAAGGGGTCATCGCGCCAGCTACCAAAACATGAGGCCCAGATAAGGGGTCAAACCCTAATTTCTGTGGCCCAGATAAGGGGTCAAACCCTAATTTCTGTGGCCCAGATAAGGGGTCAAACCCTAATTTCTGTGGTTGTGGTCTGGCCGCTTGTCGGCAGTAGGCCCAGATAAGGGGTCAAACCCTAATTTCTGTGGTTGTGGTCTGGCCGCTTGTCGGCAGTATGCCTGACCCATGGCCCGCAAGCTGCGCATTGAATACGAGGGTGCCCTTTACCATGTGATCAACCGAGGCAACTACCGCGCCGATATTTTCGCCTCCGACGGCGCGCGCGAAGCGTTCGAAGAATGCCTCTGGGAGGCCTGTGCGAAGGCCGGTTGGCGCGTCCATGCCTACGTGATCATGCGCAATCACTATCACGTGGCGCTGGAGACTCCCAACGGCGACTTGGTTGCCGGGATGAAATGGCTACAGGCCACCTTCGCCAATCGCTTTAACCGCTTCCGCAAAGAACTCGGTCATGTTTTCCAAGGCCGCTATCAGGCCATCGTCCTCGAAGACGCCCACGCGCTTGGCTCAGTGTGCCACTATATCCATCTCAATCCCGTTCGCGCCAAGATCGTTTCGCCGGCCCAGCTCGAGGAGTTTCGCTGGAGCAGCTTTCATTGGATCAACCAACCGCTCAAACGCCCGCCAGCCCTCTCTTTCGAGACTGCGTTGGACGATGCCGGGGGCTTGGACGACTCACCGGCGGGGAGGACACGCTATCATGCCTACCTTGACTGGCTCGCGACCGACACGGCGGAGCAGAAGGCCCGCAATTTCGAAAAGATGAGTCGAGGCTG
>CAJCBL010000110.1 GCA_903960515.1 uncultured Verrucomicrobiota bacterium | reverse complement strand
GGGGCTTGGCGGGCATCGGGTCGATGCAGATGTCTCTGTCTGAACGAATCTTGCTTGGCAAGACCAGAAAATGGGGTTGCACAAGATTGACGAAATCGCGTCCCCGAAAAGCGGCGTGGATGGCCTTGAAACCGATTTTAGCGTGCCATTCTGGCGCACTCGTCGGAGCGGGCTGCGTGGGTTTTCAACCACGGACCTGCGGCCGGGTGGTGGCCGGACTCCCCGAAGCGAGAGCCGCAACAACCTGGAGGGTAGTGGATTGCGTGTATCGCCTCTTGGCTGCAAGCCGGGAGGCGAGCCCGTGGACGGTGAGCGAGAAGAGGTGGAGCGCCGATCGGGTGCCTGGTTGCGAAATCGCAAAACTTGCATCATATCAATGGTTCAAAAGCCTCGGCCGGAAGTCGCCAGCGGCTGGGGTAAAAATCGCAGGAGGTCAATGCATATGAAGATGTTACATAATTCAAATGGGTCGGATTCGGGGCCAGTGACAACCCCGCAAATAACAATGTTATCCGGCAAAACGAAGCCGGAATGGGACCGGAAGGTGAGCTTCCTGGAATGGCGGGAAATTCTCTCCTTGGAAGCATTGGAGGCACAGACTCGGGCTCGCTTCGCGGGTGCGATCATCGGGTACTTGGCGCATTGCAAAGCCACGCGCAAGTGGGCTTCGATCGCCGATGCCAAGCAGTACCTCGACGAGGGAATCGCCAAGGGCGTTCGCGGGCAGGTCGACTGTGACGCTTTGCATTGGTTCTTCGTGACGGCGGAGCGGCGGCGCATGGAGGACAATCTCGCCGGTGCCGCACATTCTATAGTCGTCGATCCCCCGCGACCGATGCCGATTCCCCCGGGCACGCCGGCGTGGGAAGAGCGGTTGATTCGGGAGATCCGCCTGCGGGCATTCGAGTGGAACACCGAGAAGACCTATCGAGGCTGGTTGAACCGATTTGCTCGGATGATCGCGCCAACGCTGCCGGACAAGGCCGGGGTTGCGGAGGTCAGGGATTTTTTGACGGATCTGGCGGTGCGCCGGCAGGTTGCAGTGAGCACACAGCGGCAGGCGCTCAACGCGCTGGTGTTCTTTTTCCGCGATGTATTGCATCACGATCTTGGCGACTTGGGGGATTTCTGCCGGTCGAAACGCGGACCGATGCTGCCGGTGGTGCTCTCGCGGCCGGAGGTGAAGCGGCTCATCGCCCAACTGGATGGCACATGGCAGTTGATGGCGCAGGTGCAGTACGGCAGCGGGCTGCGTATCTCGGAGTTGGTGCAGTTGCGGGTGCAGAGCCTCGATCTCGATCGCAACCGGGTGCTGGTATTTGGAGCCAAAGGCAACAAGGACCGGGCCACTGTGCTGGCCAAGAAGGTGGTGCCGAAGCTGCACGCCCACCTCGACCGGTTGCGTGGGCTCTTTGCAGAAGACCGCGAGAATAACGCTCCCGCCGTTTGGCTGCCTCGTGGGCTGGAGCGGAAGTTCTCAAGAGCCGGTAAGGATTGGCAATGGCAGTGGGTATTTCCTATGGCGGAATGGTCCCGAGACCGGCAGACTGGGGTCCTGCGGCGGCACCATGTGCTCGATGGCACGTATCAGCGGGTGATCAAAACGGCTGCCCGGCGTGCACAAATCGACAAGCGGGTAACGCCGCATGTGCTGCGGCACTCGTTCGCGACACATATGTTGGAGAGCGGCGCCGATATTCGCACCGTGCAGCAACTGTTGGGGCACGCCAGAGTGGAGACTACGATGATATATTTGCACGTGATGTCCTGCCCCGGCATGGGCGCGCCGAGCCCGCTGGATGAGGAAGAGTGAGGTGGGGCGAAAGCGGAAAGGTGGCGGCCTATTGCTTGAGGTGAAAAGCAGTCGGCCGCCGGGCTGCGGGGGCGAGCGTCATGCGGGAGGAGGAGTAACAGTCGGCCGCTGCGAGGCAAGGAGGAAGCGGCAGTCGGCGAAATGAATCGAGAAGCGGGTAGCGACGCGGGAAGGTGCGCGGCGGACTAAGGCAGAACGTAGAGTGCAGAGTGTAGAATGAGGAAACGGGGGAATGAAGAACCGGCGTTTGGAGTTGTCTGAATATTCCGAAATCCGCATTCATCAATCCGCAATATCGGGGGGCTGAACGAGAATGCTGAAGGCTGAAACCAGAAGGCTGAAAACGGAAACATCAGCCGCAAAGAACGCAGAGAGCGCAGGGAAGACAAAGACCGAACGGGGAATAGGATTTGGCCACAGAGATCACGGAGGGGGAGGAGAGCACGGAGGGAAGAGAATGCTGAAGGCTGAAAACCTGAAGGCTGAAAACCGGAAAGTTTGCCGCAAAGAACGCAGAGATCGAAGAGATCGGAAGGGGGCGAGACTTCGTCTATGCTCGCTACCCGCTACTCGCTTCTCGCTACTATTTCACCACAGAGGGCACGGAGAGCACGGAGGACGGAAAAGGCTGAAGGCTGAAAACTGAAGAACTGAATGGCTTCGCCATTCAGCTACGTGGGAAGGATTGAACCGAAACATTCTGGCCAATCCGCAATCCGCATGCCTCAATCCGCAATATAGCAGCGAACTGAACGGCTGCGCCGTCCAGCTACGAAAGAAAAGGCTGATAGCTAAATTGCCTCAATACATCAGGTAGGCCACTTGATAAGTGGCGCTCCGGGGTCTCCTGCTTCCGTACTGCAAGCTATTTTAGTTCGCTTTCAAGATAGGCCCCTATCGCGTGCAAGCACGCTCCTACGCGGACTCGGCATTAGC
>CAJCBL010000109.1 GCA_903960515.1 uncultured Verrucomicrobiota bacterium | reverse complement strand
CCGACGGCGGCGCCATCAACACGGCGTCCGGCGACGACATCGTCACCCCGGGTGTCCGCCGTAGGAGCGTGCTTGCACGCGATCTGCGCTCTGAATCGCGTGCAAGCACGCACCTACGAATGGTTACGCCTCGGGGAGCCCGTCCAACCCCATGCGGCGCCGCCCACCGGAATCGCCACCGCCCACGATGGACAGAAAACGGACATGCCGGTAATCATCCCGTAACAATCCCACGCTACAGTGGCGCCGATGAATACAACTGCTCTTCTCCCACTCCTCGGCAGCCGACCGCGAAAGCTCGCGTCGCTGCTCCTTCTGGGCGCCCTGATGGCCGCCTCTCCCTCCGCGCTCACCGCCGCGCCCACAGTATCCGAACTCATGGAACTCGGTGTCTACTCCGAGGAGACCAAGGGCGACGTGGATGCCGCACTTCTGCTCTACCAGCAGGTGGTCGCCGACGTCACCGCCAGCCAGACCCTGGCCGCCCAGGCGCAATTCCGCCTCGCGATGTGCTACGACAAGAAACGCGACTTCGCAGCCGCCACCTCGGCCTTCGAGAAGCTCATCCGCGACTACCCGAAGGAGAAGGACTTGGTTTCCCTCGCCAGCGAGTATCTCGCCGACGGCGCCGCGCTCCTCCCGGCCCCGTGGTCCGATGGCGAGGTGGTGGAGTTCGACCTCAAGATGCCGACGGGAATGAAAGTGGGCTTCGGTCGCTACAGTGTGAATGCGGGCGAGAGCGACGGCCACAAGACCTGGCGCTTCGGCTCGCTGATCGTCGCCGGCCCCACGACCTGGAGCCAGCTCGACGTCGACGCCCGCTCCATGAGGCCGATCAAGAGTGATTGGAAAAACCAGATGGCCGGAACCATCGCCAGCACCTTCTGCCGCGGCCGGGCGGAGTTGAAGATTAAGGGCGCCGAGCCCAAGACCATCGAGCTTCCCGGCATCGTCTACGACAACGATGAGTGCTTGCAGGTGATCCGGCGCCTGCCGCTGGCGCCGGGCTACACCACCACGATCTCGGTCCTGGTCGGTTCCGCCGGCATGGTAGTTCCAGTACAACTAAGCAGCGCCGGTCCGGAAAAGGTCCAGGTGCCCGCCGGGTCCTTCGAGTGCCACAAGGTCACCCTCACGATTGCGAACACGACGCAGACGCTCTGGTACACCACGGATGCACATCGTTATCTGGTGAAATTTGATGCCTGTGGAGTGATCGCCGAAACCACCAGCATCAAGCAAGGCGGCCCCGCGCAGCGAGTCTCCATGACAGAGCCCAACCTCGGCTACTCCGTATCCGCCCCCTCAGGCTGGCTTATCAAGAACGAACCCAATCCGGATAGCTCCAGGCGGCCCACCCTTCTCGTGGTGGACGATCGCGGCGTCACCGCGACCATCGTGAAGATCGAGCTCCAGAAAAACTTCACCCCCGCCACCCTAGCCTCGCCGCGCACCTTCGCCGAATTCCAGATTAAGATGGGCAGCACGTATCCGATGGACACCACCCTGCGTCCCGATTCGTGGAGGGAAACCACAGTCGAGGGCCAACCCGCGGTCTCCTTCGTGTGCGACCACGTGAAGGGCGAGATCAAGCTGGCGGTGCTCTCCACCTGCGCCCTCGTCAACGGCACCACCGTGGACATCTCCTGCTACCTGCCGCCCGAGGAGCTGGAGGCATTCCGCCCGCAATACGAGGCGCTCGTCGCCTCCTACCGGTCCAAATAGCAGCATCTCGCCGCCCCCGGCCTCTGCCCGGGGGCGGCTTGTTTCCACTTTTTGATGATTCGCTTCCGCACAGCCACCTCGCGCCTGGGCCGGTCCTCCGGATCATGGCTCACGCTGCTGCTGCTGTTCATCGCACTGGTGCCGTCGATATGTCTGCTGTGGTTTGTGAACCGGGCCGCGCAAAACGAGCAGCTCGCCGTGCGCCAGAAGTTGATCGACGCCTACCGGGTGCATCTCGTGCTCGCTCAGGAGCGCCTCCAAACCCACTGGCGGCAACTCGCCCTCGAATTGGATCTGCGCGCTGATAGCACTCCCGCCCCGGAACTCTTCGCCAGGGCAATCCGTGACATCAGCGCGGATGCACTCGTGTGTTTCGATGCCGCCGGCTCTATCCGCTATCCAAACACCCTCCTCCTGCCCTTGCCGGAGAAGCCGAATACCGACTGGGCGGAGGCCCGCAATCTGGAGACATCCGAACCGGCCGAGGCGGCGGCGGCCTACGCGCTCCTGGCGGAACAATCCAGCGACGCCAACTCCGCCGCTCGCGCCCTCTTGGCTCAGGCCCGCTGCCTGGTGCGGGCGGGCGACAAGACCGCAGCCCTGAAGCTGCTGACCGGCCCCCTCGAGGCCGAACGCTTCCGATCGACGACCGACGCCCAGCTCCGCCCGCTCCAGCCCAACGCCGAACTGCTGGCGCTGGACCTCGCCGCCAGCGTCGCCCCGAACCACGCCCAACCGCTCCGCGAGCGGCTCCTCGCCCGGGCACTCGACTACACCGACTCCGCGCTGGCATCACCGCAGCGGCGTTTCCTCCTGCGCGAGCTGCTGCGACTCTCGCCCGATGCCCCGCCCCCGCCGGCCACTCTCTTGCTCGCGGCCGAGGACCTTGCAGTGCAATGGCTAGCCACCGACGCCACCGCCACGCGCGAGCCGCTGCTGCGCCCCAGTACCGTCACCGGGATTTGGGT
>CAJCBL010000108.1 GCA_903960515.1 uncultured Verrucomicrobiota bacterium | reverse complement strand
TCTGAATCGCGTGCAAGCACGCTCCTACGGCAGAATAGTCGCGGCTCAGACGGGTGGCTCACACCGTCTTGGAGTAGCGGGCGGGGCCTTTGGAGAGATACGCGTCGAAGGGCATGGCCAGGTTGCGCACAAGCAGGCGGCCAGCATCGGTCACGCGCAGGTGGGTGGGACTGAGTTCCACCAGACCATCGGCTTGGGCTTCGGCAAGCGAGGCGAGCGCGGGTGCGAAGTAGGTGGCAAAGTCGATCCCGAGGCTCGCGGAGAGCCGGGCGTAGTCGAGTTTCAGATCGCACATCAGGCGCATAATGACGTCGCGGCGGATGCGGTCGTCGGCGCTAAGGAAGAATGCCTTGGCCACCGGGGGCTCGCTGCGGTCGACCGCAGCGTAGTAGTGCGGCAGTACCTTCAGGTTTTGCCGGTAGTGGGTCTCGGTCTGCGAGATGGCGGACATGCCGAAGGCGAGGATGTCGGTGCCCCCGCGGGTGCTGTAGCCTTGGAAGTTGCGCTGGAGGGTGCCGGCGGCCTGTGCCACGGCGAGTTCGTCGGTGGCGCGGGCGAAGTGGTCCATGCCGATGTAGGCCCAGTCGCGGGCGGTGAGTGTCTCCACCGTGGCCTTGAGGATGGCCAGCTTGTGCTCGGGCGACGGGAGGGCTGCCTCGGGGATGACCTTCTGGCCGGGGCGCATCCAGGGAACGTGGGCGTAGTTGAAGATCGCAAACCGATCGGGTGCCAGTGTGAGGGCGCGCTCCAGGGTGTCGGCGAAGGATTCGGGCGTCTGGTAGGGCAGGCCGTAGATGAGGTCGAGGTTGAGCGACTCGAAACCGGTTTCGCGCAGCCAGGCTACGGCCTGGCGAACCAAGGGCTCGGGCTGGATGCGGTGGACTGCTTCCTGGACATGCGGATCGAAATCCTGGATGCCCAGGGAGGCTCGGTTGGCACCGAGTTCGCGGAAGGCGGCCACGTGGTCGAGGGTGAGGCGGCGGGGGTCGAACTCTACGCCGATCTCGGCATCGGGGGCGAAGTTGAAGCGGCTGCGTAGTACGCTGCCCAGCCGGCGGATCTCGTCGGGCGAGAGGAAGTTGGGCGTGCCGCCGCCAAAGTGGAGCTGGACGACCTGGCGGGCTGGGTTGAGCGGGGCGGCAGCCAGCTCGATCTCGCGAATGAGCCGGTCGAGGTAGGGGGCCGATTTGCCGTGGTCGTGGGTGGTGATCTGGGTGCAACCGCAGAACCAGCACAATGTCTCGCAAAAGGGGATGTGCAGGTAGAGCGAAAGCGGCCGAGCGGAGGCATTGTGCTCAACGAGTTCGCGGGCGAGACGGGCGCGGTCGAAGGTCTCGGTGAACTGGGGCGCAGTGGGGTAGGAGGTGTACCGCGGGCCGGGCTTGGCGTACTTGCGTACGAGGTCGAGGTCGACTGTGAGTGCGGGCATCGCTGTGGTACGGTGGGTGGACGGGGCTCGCACGGGTAGCGGGCAACATCGACCCTAGTTCATCCGTTGGGAGACCGCCAAGCGGGTTTTGCGAAAGGGCGAGCGAACGGTAGGCCCTTAGCTCCCTCTGAGCCGTTAACCATTCGGTCGCAGGAGCGTGCTTGCATACGCTTCAGAGCGCACATCGCGCGCAAGCACGCGACTACGGCGAGTCCCGGAGTTAGTGCACTGCCAGAGCGCAAAGCGGTGCGATTGCATGGTTACGGCCGAGGGGAGGGGCCGATAACTTTGCTAAGGTACCTGTTGGGTGAGCCGCCTACTTTCCCCCGCTGCGGCAGAGTTGGTCTACGATGGCGATGATCTCCTCGCCATGGGGCTTGCTGAGTTGGGCGTCGGCACCCACGGAGAGGCACTTGCGCGACATCTCGTCGTTGATGAGTGAGGAGTAGACGACTACGGCAGGGATCTTGTCGCCTCCGCCTGTCTTCACGTTTTTGCACAGCGTGAGGCCATCCATTTTCGGCATCTCGATGTCGGTGATGATGAGATCTACGTAGTCGCGCAGGGTGCGTTGCTCGGCTACGGCGCGTTTGCGCAGTTCGATGAGGTACTCATTGGCCTCAAGGCCATTTTCAAAGGATTTGATCTCGGCGAAACCCGCGCCCTGGAGCACCTCTAGGGTGAGGCGGCGGATCATCTTCGAGTCCTCGGCGTAGATGATCTTGATGTGCTCGCGGCTGCGGCGGGCCTGCTCGTTGGCAGGGGGGGGCGGGGCCGGGCGCTCGTCGTTGGGGGTGAAGTCGAGCATGAGCCGCTCAAGGTCGAGCACGAGGATGATGCGCTCGGCGATGCGGATGGACCCGGTGGTGTAGCCGGCTGCCTCTCCGGCCAGGGTGGAGTTCATCGGCTCGAAGTCGGACCACGAGGTGCGGTGGATCTTTGAGATGCCATCGATGAGGAAGGCGGTGGTGCGCTTGTTGAAGCGGGTGACCATGACGAGATGGCGCTCGGCATCGGTCACGGTGGCCCCCGGCAGGGCTAGGGCGGTGTGCAGGTCCACGAGGAGAACGGGCTTTTCCTGGACGTGGATGATGCCCATGACTCCGTGCGGCGCCTGGGCGATTTTGGTGATATGGCAGTTACTGAGGGCGATGACGCGTTGAACCTTGGAGACGTTCACGCCGTAGCTTTCGCCGGCGAGGAAGAATTCGATGAACTCGACCTCGTTGGTGCCGGATTCGAGTAGGATGCCTTGTTTGGAGGAAGCGGCGGTGGCCATGATCGCAATGGTGATGAGGCGCAGCGCGGGAGGCGCGGATTGCCGAGCGATCAATCGGCTGAGGGCGGGGCGGCTTGATTGAAAAGCGATGCGATGGGGGAATGAACCCGGGGAATGTGCCACAATAGGCGCCACGCTACTGGAGGGGAGGTCGTTGGAGGCTTATCGCTTTCCGGTAGCGAGGCCCCCCGAGAACGTCTCGGCGCGCCCAGGTGCAACTATTCCAGCCGTAGGAGCGAGCATGCACGCGATTCAGCGCCCGAATCGCGTGCAAGCACGCTCCTACGGCAGACATCAGAACGAGGATCGCGTGCAAGCACGCTCCTACGCGGACACCGGAACGGAGGTAGCTTGAGATGGAAGTTCATCTCTATTGTGGTCACGGGTGAGGCTGGGGTAAACGAAGCGGCCCGCCGGTGAGGGCGGGCCGCTCGGAGAGACTATAGCCTAGGCAACGGACGCTTACTTCTTCAGGCTGCGGACAAAGGGCACGAGGGCCTGCATCTCTTCCACAGTGAGCTTCTCTGCGTAGGGATTCATGGTCATCTTGCCGGCTTCGTTCTTCACGCCGTCGCGGATGGCGGCGAGGGCTTGATCGTCGGTGAAGGCCGACTGGAGTTCGGCCTTGGAGTAGTCCTTGAGCTTGAGCTTCTGGCCGGTCTTGGTGCTGCCCGAGCCGTCGGCAGCATGGCATTTGGCGCAGTGGAGATCCCAGTTTTCTTGGGCGGTGGCGGCCGAGGCGGTGCCGGCGAGGGAGAGGGCGGATCCGAGTAGGAGGGTGATCGAGAGAAGTTTCATAGTGCGTTTTGAGACTAGCTTGGTGGTTGGTCGTTCCCTAGTTCCTGCTTAGAGGGCGAAGTCCATGGACAGGTAGCCCAGCGGCCCGTGGTAGTTGGTGAAACCACCGGTGGCGTTGCTCACGCTGTCGATATATCCGACCTTGGCGTTGAAGATGATGGTATCGGAGATCTTGTGCTTGATCCCAACGGTAACCATCGAATCGCGCGAATCGGCGCCATAGGGCTGGGTGAAGGCGGCGAGGGAGGCATCGCTATTGTTGGACCGGTAGTAGGTGTACTGGAGCTGGATGTCGGTGTTCTTTGCGGCAACAAAGCCGATGATGGCGTTGCCCGTGCGGTAGTTGCTGTCCCCATTCTGCAGCACTTTGTTAACGTCATAGGAAGAGGCGGTGGTGACTCCGCTGCCGTTGACCGTGGCAATGGTGGACCCGGCGCGGGGGTAGATGGTGCTGATCGTGTTGAACACGAGGCTGCCGTTTAGTTGGACGTAGACGGCTTTGCTGGGTGCCCAGTCGATCGTCTCGCTAATGCTATGGTTCTTTACGTCGCCTGAATCAAATTTGTCCTCGCCGGTAACCTGCAATTCGCCACGCTGTGCAACGTAGCGGGTAGTGAACGAAAGCGTGGCAATGGGTTTTACGATCGCCGTTAGCTTCACTCCCTTAAACTGGGAATCTACCAGATAATATTCGCCCAGATTCAGTCCGAACCCGGCCGACTCGAATTGGTGATGCTTCTGGAACCCCTCGGCGCGAAGGGTGAGCGCGGAACAGGCGCGCCAGTTGCCACCCACCTTGTAGTTGCCATGGTCCTCGGACAGGTTGTTATTGACCAGGGCGCCGTTCAGGGATGTCAGCGGGTTGTGGGGCGAGGTGTTCTTCTCTTCGCCGTCGAGGTCGCGCTTGCTGCCGGTGGCGTAGAGCGAGAGATTCTTGATGCCGCTATAGCGCAGTTCCGCGACCGGAGTGGACGAGTCCTGATTAAGCTTGGACCAAGCCTTGCGGGGGGTGGTCGTTAGTGTGGTGGCCGGAGTGCCCGAGGCCGCGATCACGCTGTATGTATCCTTCGCCTTGATGAACTCTTCCTCGTAGCGGTAGCCGACCGAGGCGAAGATATCCTTGGTGATATCGTAGTCGATCGAGGTGCTGCCAGTGAATCTCTTGATGCGCGAGGAACCCACAAGGTTGGTGAATGTTGCCGTTGTGACTGGCACTGCCCCGGTGGAGGTAGGCGTACTTGTCACGAGCGGTCGATTGGAGGCGATGTCGCTATGCATCAGTTGGTAGCTGCCACCAACATGGACGGTGATTTTGTCGGTGAGGGCCGAGTCAATCTTGCCGATAACAGCACTTGTTCTGGTCTTGATGCCGTCACTCTGTTGCAGATCGACTTGGTTGTTCCAGCTTGTGGCCGGAGCGGCGGCCTTCGCGATATTCTGCGGGGAGCGCCCGGTCACCGAGTTGCTGCTCGTGCTGAGGCGAGAGATTGCCCACGGAATCGACTCACCCGGGAAACGGGTTACATAGCGGGTGTCGAGATTGTCCGTCCTGTCGTTGAGCGCGGTCAGTTGGATGGTCGTCTTGCCGATGGTGTGCTTGATCGAGGCTTCAAGTACTTCATGGTGTTCGTCGAGGTCGAGATAGCTTGGGACGATCTTGCGGACCGCGCTGATGGGATTGGGCGCGAGAGCGAAGGGCAGGCCAGTGAGGTCGGTGTCGCCCCAGATGGTCGAATCCTTTTTGCCGTCGCGGATCTCGTTGGTGTAGCTCAGGGTGAGAACCGGCAGATCGGGAAGGTTGATCGTGGCCTTTGCCCAGAATTTCCTGCGATCAGTGTGGAGATCCTGGTTGATCAGGGGCAGCCACTGGTTGTTCAAGGGGAAGAAGCCGCCTACACCATCGTAGAAGGTGCGGAAGCTCTTGTAGCCAACCTCTAAAGCCCCTACCTCGTTCTTCGACACAACAAACTGCCCGAGGTAATCCTCCGGACCAGACAGTGCGTGACCGTCGACCACCATGGAGTAATCCTTAGGGAGGCTCTTGATGAGGTGATAATCTTCGATCCCGGCCCCGCCTTTTTCCGGCTGGTGAAGTCGTTTGGCAAAAGCGGAGTCATCTCCTTTGATGGAGGCGGCTTGACCGCTGATTTTGATATAGCTGTCGGAGGTCGGAAAGGCGTCGCTGGTTAGCGTGGCTTTGGCTGGCGTGGCATCGTCCGCGAAGAGGTTGGCACCGGACAAACCAAGGGCCGCACCGGCGAGCAGGCTGGTGCGCAGGGTACGTTTGGAGAATTTCGGATTCATGGGGGTATCCTCAGTAGCGGAAGGTAGTGCTAGCGTTTGACCCGTGGGGTGCTTCGTGGCAGCCGGCTACCCAGCAGGTGCCTTGCATCAGTCTGGAGTTGTGGTTGCCCCCACCTGCGTTGATCTGGCCAGGGAGAACTATGCCGCTGGAATTCGCGATGGGCGCTTCAAGGTGGCAGCGCAGGCAGAGGTTGGCGTCGCGGGCCACTAGCATCTTCGCGTTTACCGAACCGTGCGGGTTGTGGCAGGTCACGCAGCCTTCGCGCAGCGCGCCGTGTTCGTAGACGAACGGGCCCTTCTGCTGGGTGTGGCACTTGAAACAGGTCTCGTTCTGCGATTCTAGAGAGGTACCGGTACCCTTGATGGCATTTCCGGAATGTATGTCGTGGCAGTCGCTGCAGCTCATCTGGCCGGCGAGTACCGGGTGGGCGTTGGGCAGGCTGAACTCGCCGCGTTTGTCCAAATGGCATTGGAAGCAAGAGTCAGGCTGCTTGCTGGAATTAATGAACACGCCACGCCCGCCGCCAGCCTGGACGTGCTTGCTGCCCGCCCCGTGGCAAGACTCGCAACCGATGTCCAGTCCCTTGTCGGACTTGATAGCCAATTTTGCGTGGGTCGCGTGCCTGAAACCTTCGGTTTTCTCGCTGTGGCAGGTGGCGCACTCGGCGCTGCCAACATAGTCGGCACCGGCGATCTGCGCGGGGGCGACGATGGTGCGGTTAACACTCGCGCAGGCGAGGAAGAGCAGGGACCAAGCAAGCACTGCTCCGAAGAGCCAGGCGTTGCCGTGAGTGAGACGTCGGAGGGTTTTCATACTTCTATCCAGGTTCGAGGGGAGGGATGCAGGCATGCTAAGCCCGCCATGAGCGCATGCGCCGAAGGAAGGGTAGATGCTAAGCCGCAAGTCATTGGGTAGTGGACTAGCAGGTTGGGTAGGAAGCGGGCAGGATTGCATCATCGGCTTTTTTCGCGGTCTTGGCTGCGCACAATTTGGCGAGGCCAGCCTGTCTATTGGCCGATTTGGAATTGTTCCCTCTGTTTGATCGAATTCGCCTGCGGTCGCGTACCCGGGTGGAAAACCAGTGGGCTCTCGGGCCACTAACGGTTTGCCAATCCGCTGCGCGCCACGATTACCTCCCTCCGACATGATCGCGAAGAATGCCCCAGTGACGAAACCCGAGCGCTCCGCCTTGCTGGCTGCCTGCCCAGTGCCCGACCCCGCCACCAAGCTTCGACTGCTTCACTTCATGCTCGAGAGCAGGCAGGGCGATTTGCGCCAGGAGAGCCTCAACCGCCAGGGCCGTGGGCACTTCCACGTAGCCAGCATGGGACATGAGGCGCTAGCTGCCATCGGCCTGCTGCTCAATGAAGGCGATTTCACCTGCCCTTACTACCGGGACCGCGCATTGATTCTCGCCCGCGGTGTGACCTCCTACGAACTCGCTCTCGACTACTTCGCCAAACGCGAATCCTCCAGCGGCGGTCGCCAGCTCACTGGTCATTTCAGCTCGCGGGCCCACAAGGTTTGGAGTGTGCCCACACCTACCGCCGCCCAGATGCTCCCCGCCTGCGGCATCGCTTGGGGGCTCCAACTCGACGCCAAGCCCGGAGTGGTCGTCACCAGCGCTGGCGACGCAGCCACTCGTCAGGGGGATTTCTTTGAGGCCGTGTGTTTTGCTCAGGAGCGCAAGCTTCCAGTGCTGCTCATCGTACAGGACAATGGCTACGGCATCAGCACACCCACTCGCGAAACCAACCCTTACGCTCTTGGTGTGCTAGCCCGAGAGCAATGGGAGGTGGTCGATGGGCGCGACCCTCTCGCCCTCTATGCCGCCGCCGCTACCGCTATCGAGCGCCTGCGCGCCGGCCAAGGACCGGCGATGCTCTGGATCAAAACCGAACGCCTCGCCAGCCATACCAGTACCGATGACCACAAGCTCTATCGCAGCGCCGCCGATCTCGAGCGACTGCCCGATCATGACCCTGTGGCTGTCTTCCGCCAGCAGCTCATCGACGAGCGGTTGATCACTGCCGAGGATTTCACGAAACTGGAAAACGAGATCCGTGACTCTGTTCGGCAAGCCTATGATCGAGCCGAGCAGGCTGCTGAACCTCGTGCCGAGGAGACGGAAACCCAGGTCTTTGCTGCGAGCACTCCAGTGCTCAGTGGTGAGCTTTTCCCCGCCGGCCGCTACCGCATAGGTGATCTGGTCAACCAGACCCTGCGCGCCGGCCTCAAGGCCGAGCCCCGCCGCATGATCTTCGGTGAGGATGTTGAGGACCCCAAGGGCGGCGTATTCCGCCTCACCCGTTCGCTGTCCACCGATTTTCCCCGGCAGGTATTCAACTCCCCCTTGGCCGAGTCTACTATCCTCGGCGTGGCCTGCGGCTTGGCCAGCTACGGCTGGAAGCCGGTATTCGAGATTCAGTTCATCGACTTCATCTGCGCGGGGTGGAACCAGCTGGCCACCAATCTGGCCACGCTGCGCTGGCGCACCGCTGGACAGTGGTCGTGCCCGGTGGTGATCTATGCGCCGTACGGAGCTTACCTTCCCGGCGGCAGCCTCTGGCATAGCCAGGCCAACGAGTCCCTTTTCGCCCATCTTCCGGGATTGCATGTGGTGGTGCCCAGTACTCCGGCCGATGCCGCCGGCCTGCTGTGGACGGCGATGCACTGCGAGGATCCGGTGCTTTTCCTGGTGCCCAAACACATGTTTTGGGCGGAGGTGGAAAGCACGCAGTCCGTGGTCCCCGTGCCCTTTGGCCGCGCACGCCTTTGCCGGGCCGGAGCCGATGTCACGCTTGTCACTTGGGGCAACACTGTGGAGCTCGCCGAGGAGGCGCTCAAGGCCTTGGGCTCGGAGCTCAGTGTCGAACTCATCGATCTGCGCACCATCGTGCCTTGGGACCGTCAGACGATCTGCGAGTCCGTGCGCAAGACCGGCCGCCTGGTCATCGTGCAGGAGGACACCGTCAACTGTTCGGTTGGCCAGATGATAGTCACCGAATTGTGCGAACGCCCCGAGGTGTTCAGTTGCTTGATATGCCCGCCGGTGCTCGTCTCCAAGGGCAACGTGATGATCGGTTTCAACCCCGTGTGCGAGTACGCTGCGCTGCCCGATGTGGCCCGGGTGCTCGCCGCCCTGCGGCAGACGATGACCTCCGGGATTACTCGTCCCATAGTTGCCCCGGCTTCGCGAATTGTGATGTCCACGGCCTCGGTGCCCGCGCCGCTGGCAACCGCAGCGCCGGTGGTTGCAGGCGAGTTGCTCAAGGTGCCGATCATGGGCGAGGGCATACGCGATGCCCGCGTGGTTTCGTTGCTCAAGCAGCCCGGCGATCCCGTGCGGCCCGATGAGGCGCTGTGCGAGGTGGAGACCGAGAAGGCTGTGTATCCTATCGAAGCCGCACGCGCCGGCACCTTTGTGGGATGGCGCGTGAAGGTCGACGACTCTGTGCTGGTTGGTGAAGCGATCGCCGTGCTCGCCCCGGCAGGAGTGGATTGGCGCACAGTGCCGCTCCACGCCCCCGAGCCGGCGCCGGTCGCCAATGTTGCTTCGTTATCCAGCGCGGTGGCTTGGCCGCCGGTGCCCCCGCCGGAGGTTGCCGCGTTGGCCTCTCGTGTGGGCTTGGCGGGAGTGGTGTCGCTTGAGGATATCGGAGCGCCCGCCGGTGCGGTACGCCGCGAGGCTGTGCTCTCCCCTGCGATCACCCAACGCCTGGAGCCTGTGGTGCCTGCCACCATTGAGTTGGCGATCGACTGGAGCGCCATCCGCGCCGCCCGCCAGATCGCAAAGCTGCGCAACCCGGCCAGCGCACCCTCGCCCTCGGCGATGGTTGCCTGGGCAGTGGCGCAGGTAATGGTGCTCAATCCGCCGTTCCGTCGGCTCGTGCTGAAGGGGACCCACATTGTGGAGGTCGTGGATTTCGAGCTGGGCGTGGCTGTGGCGCTTGAAGGCGATCGGCTGGTCACCGCCGTGATCCCCCATGCGAATCGTCTCAGTTGGAACGAATTCCATGAGACCTATGTGCGGGTGATCGACGATGCCCGCCGTGGTAAGATTGTGGAGGTGCGCGCTCCAGTGCTGATTTCCAGCCTGGGCAGCTTCGGTGTGCGTGCGGCAATTCCGATCGTAGTGCCGCCGTCGATGAGCACGTTGTTCATCGGTACCTCACACCATGAGATGGTAAGGGTGGGCAACTCCTTCAAGGCCGCCGAGGTCGTCACGATTTCGCTCACCTTCGATCATCGCGTGGTCAACGGAGGCGGTGCGGCGATGTTTATGACGGACCTGCGCAAGGTGATGGAGACCCTGCAGTTGCCGGCTGAGGATTGAGCCGCGGCACGCATTCGAGAGGACTCTCGGTAGTGAGAAGCGCTTGCGAGTAGGACCGGTCTCCGCCCGGTCTCTCCGGAACGCCAGTTAGCAACTGGCCTTTCGGTAGTACCGGTCTCCGCCCGGTCCTGCGCGTTAGTGGCGGGGCCGTTTTGTTCTGCCATTCATCCGTAACCGGAGCGCACTTGCACGCGATCTGCCCTCCGAATCGCATGCACGCACGCTCCTGCTACAGCTTGGTTATGGCGTGCTGCTCGCAGTGGGCCAGCACGGCCGCAAGGTTCGGCCCTAGTTCGGACGGCCTGATCACACCCTATTTCGATGCCACCCGCCTGGAGGTGTGCGGATTGCCCTTCGCCGGCCGCCGGCGTGCCAGTTCGCTGGCATAGGTGCGGCCGAGGCTGGTGGCATGTAGCGCTGCCCATTCGGTGAGCTTGGTATGACCTGCTGGAGGAGCGTCCACGCAGAGGCGATTCTCCATGAGCCCAGTGACCTCTTCGCGAGTGATGAACTCATCGTGGTGCCACCAGCCAACGAGGCGGCCAGTCGCATAACCGAACCACGGCGGCACCGAGAACACGGGCCGGGGGCAGCCAATAATCCGGCCCACGGTTTGGGCGAGTGCCCGGTAGGTGAAGGTCTCCGGGCCTATCGCCTCGATGGTGCGGTTGCCGTTCTCTGTCGCTTCTCGCACAGCGAGCTCGGCGAAGTCTTCCACATGGATGGGCTGGAGCTTGTACTCGCCGTCCCCAAACACACCGAAGCAGGGCAGGCGGCGCAGGGCCCATGCGATGTTGTTGATGAGGATGTCGCCGTCGCCAAACAGCACAGCGGGTCGGAGAATGGTGTGGGCGATGCCGCTCTCGCGTAGTGCCCGCTCAAGGCGGCCTTTGCCGTGGAAATACGGAAGGGGGGAGCCCTCCTGCGGGTTGGTGATGCTCACATGGATGATACGTGCCACGCCCGCCCGCTTGGCGGCCTCGAAAAGCGTTAGGGTGTTCTGGACTGCGGTGGCATGGTCGAAGCGGCGGTGATCGAAACGAACCCAGTAGGTATTGATCAGCACAGAGGTGCCCTCAAGGGCACGAGCGAGCTTGTCGGGATGGTCGAAGTTGAAGGGCTCGGCGCGGATTTGGCCGCTTAGCGGATGGTCACGGCCCGAGGAGTTTGTGAGGGTGAGTACGTCGTGCCCAGCTTTGAGCAGGCGACGGGCGATGCGGCTGCCTGAATAGCCAAAGGCTCCGGTGACGGCAATTCGTTGGTTCATGGTGTGAACAGTATTTACGGTACAAACAGGAAGTTTGGGGTAGGGAAGCCCTGCCTTAGTGGAAACTATTCAGTGAAGAGTCCAGAGTCGGGTGCCGATGGCCCGATCGCCGAGCAAGACCTCGGAAGCACGCCTGTTCCTGGGCAGATCACTGGAGGTTTGGCTCTCGTCATTCGACACTCGGCGTTGATCAGCATTATCACGGCTGAGCCATAACCATTCGGTCGTAGGAGCGTGCTTGCACGCGATTTAGAGCGCAGATCGCGTGCAAGCACGCTCCTACGACTGACACCGTAGTTAAGGCGCTTCCAGAGCGCAAAGCGGTACCATTGCATGGTTACGGCTTAGCGGAGAAACTGACTGAGCTTGGCCCCCAGGGTCACGAGTTTCACCCGGGCGGCCCGGGGCAGGCGGCGTACTTCCCCATACCAAGCATCGACATTCTCCATGAAGCTGAGCAACTCGCCCAAGCGCTCTTGGGTATAGGCATCGGCCTCACCGGCGGTCTTCTGCTCGGCCATGATGGCGGCCGTCTCGCGCAGTACTTTGATGGTGGGATCGATTTCGCGGCGTTTCCTCTCGTCGAGGAGGATCTCAAAGGTTTGCCATACATCCTTGAGGGCTTGGAAGTGGTCACGGCGGTCACCCATGACATGCACCACGCCGACAACGCCCCAGTTTTGGAGCTCTTTGATGCTGTTGCTCACATGCGAGCGAGCGACTTGAAGCACCTCGGTGATTTCGTCGGCTGCCATGGGTTTGGGCGAGAAGTAGAGTAGTGCGTGGATTTGGGCCACCGTGCGGCTAATTCCCCAGCGGGCCCCCATCTCACCCCAATGCAGCACGAGCTTCTCCTGGGCGGCGGTTAGTTTCATTTCAGTCAAGACAGGAATAACTGGCGGCCCCTAGCAAGCCCCAAAGTTGAACCGAGCTATTGCAGGGGCGCATTTGGGTTTCGGGGATGGCTAACGGGGACCTCACTAATCTGCCGGCATAGCGGAAGCGCTTCGCTGCCGGGCGAAACGAAAGCGGTTTTGCTATGCTTCGTGAAGAGGGCTTCTGGGTTTGTTCAGAAACGCATGTGCCTCTGTGAAAGGTCATGATTTGGGGCGGAGCTCTTGCCCTGTAGCGTGCGGCACTATGCCTTGTGGCTCCCGCCGACATGAGTCGGGCAGTGTGAGCCAAGTTATCGAGTATGCCGCCCTGGACCATGACCTCTGTGGCCCGCTGGGCGCTGGTTCCCAATGGCAATGGGGGTGATTTCCAGTTTTGCATCGGGTAGGGACCTCGCGGAAATCGCTGCCCGGTGGGGGGGGCAAGAACTGCTTGCGTTGGCTGATGCCCCTGCCTCGCAATGCGATCACCGGTGGCTTTTGCCTGGATGGGAGGGAGTTGCGCATGTTGCCACAGAGCTGGCACGCGCGTTGCGATAGGCCGGGCACCATGGCCTCGACCGAAGTCCTTTCTCCCTACGCCGTCACCCAGCGCACTGCGGCCACCGACCACGCTATCGACATTATCAACGCACTGCCGCATCTGCCGCGCTTGGTGCTGCTCTTCACCTATTGCGAAGGCATGACTACGCACGAGATCGCCCGCTCGCTGGGAGTGGCCGAGCCGCGGGTGCGGGTGATGCACGACGAGGCATTGCGGCAACTCAAGGTCTCGCTCGCCTGTTGAATTCGATCATGCGCCTGCGGCGGTATTATACACTCCTGAGCGGGCAAGGCCTTCGATCCCTCAGCAGCCAGAGTGCGCTTGCACGCCATTCCGAGCTTCGTCGTCCAGCTACGGGAGGGGGGCTTCCCCGTAGCTGAAGCGCGAAGCGCTTCAGGGTTCGCGGCAGCGCTCCCCCGGCAGAACGGCTGAACGACTTCGTCGTCCAGCTACGGGAGCGAGGACTTCCCTGTAGCTGGAGCGCGAAGCGATTCAGGGTTTGCGGAGGATCTCCCCCGCCGAACGGCTGAACGACTTCGTCGTCCAGCTACGGGAACGAGGACTTCCCTGTAGCTGAAGCGCGAAGCGATTCAGGGTTCGCGGCAGCGCTCCCCCGGCAGAACGGCTGAACGACTTCGTCGTCCAGCTACGGGAGCGGGGGCTTCCCCGTAGCTGAAGCGCGAAGCGATTCAGGGTTCGCGGCGGCACCAGCGCCGAACGGCTGAACGACTTCGTCGTCCAGCTACGGGAACGAGGACTTCCCTGTAGCTGGAGCGCGAAGCGATTCAGTATACGTCTCAGCTGCCCAAAGCCACACTCACGGGGGAACTCCATTGCCCGATGCGCTCATCGTGCTTGCGGTAGATCGCCTTGTATCTCCAGACCGTCGGCGTGGTGGGGATGGGCATGGTGTCGATATAGTAGGGCATGCTGTCAATCGCGAGAAATACAAAGCCCTTGCCATCGCCCCGGTCCACATGCAGTTCCACTGCGTCGGCCGCCCTGCGCGTCCAGCCTATTCTGACACGGTCGCCGGCCAGTTCGGCTGTGAGTTCGGGGTGCGCTGCATTGAAATCGGGCGTGGACTCTTCTATCCCCTCGATCCCGAGCGCCTTGCCAATGGCAACCGAGTAGTTGGGGCTGGCCTTTACACGGCGGGCGGCGGCACGCATCCGGCCTACCACCCCGGGGGCTACAGGGGAGGGGAGCGTGGTCGGCGGGGAGTGGAATGCAGGCACCACAGTGGGTGTACCATCGCCACCATCGCGCAGCGTGTCCTTCCATGCGGTCCATTGTTGGCTTACGCTGCGCAACTCATGCTGCTGGGTAAGCACAAACCGGAAGTATGTGCTATCCGCAGTGAGCGCACTGATTTCGGTGCCCGAGAACCCGAGTGCTGGGCCATGGGTGTCCAGCGTGCCGGTGAACTTTTCGAGCAGGGCGGCCACAGAGCCGTCGTCATTGGGAACGAAGTCTCGTTTACTCATGGTAGTTTCTCCAATAGTGCCAGTCGGCCGATGCCGATCGGCGGGGTTATAGGTGGAGGGCGCAAAATGGGTGAATCATGGCCTGTGGAGGGTGGGCAAGCTGGCGGGGTAGCGGATCGAAGGCTCCCTCGGGGTGGAAACACTGCCGGATGGAGCGGAATTCTTCGGGGCCGGGCCGAAGGCTCCTTGGCCCGGGCCGACGTTCCCTTCGGATGGGGGGCGGACACAGCATCGGATGGGGTAATAGTCCTTTGCTCTTGATCGGAAGTACCCCGCGCCCGGGGCGAAACCTGTTGCGCCCAAGGCGAAGTGCCCTGCGCCGGGGGCGAAGTTCGCTGCGCATGAGGCGAACTCTGCTGCGCCTGCAGTCGGAGTTCGCTGCGCCCGGGGGCGAAGTTCGCTGCGCATGAGGCGAACTCTGCTGCGCCCGGGAACGGAGTTCGCTGCGCCCAAGGCGAAGTCTCCTGCGCCAGGAGCGAAGTCCTCTGTGCCGGAGGACGGAAGTTCGCTGCGCTTGAGGCAAACTCTGCTGCGCCAGGGGCGGAGTCCCCTGCACCCGGGTCGAAGTCCCCTGCGGCCGGGTCGAACGCTGCTGCGCCGGGGGCAAAGTTCGCTGCGCTCGGGGCAAACTCTGCTGCGCCCGGAGACGGAGTTCGCTGCCCCCAAGGCGAAGTCTCCTGCGCCCAGAGCGAAGGCCTCTGTGCCGGAGGGGGGGAAGTTCGCTGCACCCGGGGCGAAGTCTCCTGCGCCGGGGGCGGAGTCCCCTGCGCTCGGGGCAAAGTTCGCTGCGC